>SVTX01000009.1 GCA_015063545.1 Oscillospiraceae bacterium
ATCCCTTATAAATCAAGGGTTTTCGGGGATAAGCCTTCCAATAACGAGTACAAATTTCAAGACCGCCTCGTTATGACCACTTCGATACCTCTCCGTATAAGACTATTTAGTTTTTAGATTTGCGATTTTTTTAGAAAAAGTTTTAGAAGGAATAATTTTCTGCTTCGTGTGAAGGGCGAAAACATCAAGTGTGGCAAGGAATTTTGAGCATTTGCAGAATCTCGCGACTGCAAATTTTCAAGACCGCCTCGTTATGACCGCTTCGATATGCCTCCGAGTATTAAATTGTTTGATTTTATCAAGCACCTCGTAATTATATCACATATAAAAGTGTTTGTCAAGATTAAAAACAAATTATTTTATGTAAAGATTCGAATCCTTGCAACGCAAAAAGGGACGCCGATAGGGTTGTATACTAAAGGAGGAGTCTCAAAGAATACGGCACATCTCGAAAGAGCTATGCCGTATTTTGCGTTTGTGTTCATAAAGAAGAGGTTGTCAGCAAAATTGACAAGTCATAGATTAATATCAAGAACAGTATCCCTTTTTCACAAGGGAGGCTGCTATCGGTCGGTGTTCAATATTTTTTCGACAATTTTGAATTTGCTAGAACAATTCGATCCAATATCGTTGATGTGTTTTTCCATCTTCGTCTACAAATTCGTTTTCTAAAACTCCACCGTTTTTGATAATGCTCTTTGCAGACCCCACATTTGTTTTGTCGCAAACCATCAGCACTCTTTGAATCCCTAATTTCTTACATTCAATTAATGACAAACGGATCATTTCGGTAGCGAATCCTTTTTTTCTTTCACTTGGTCTGATACCATCTCCAATATGTCCGCCAAATTGCAACAAATGATCATTTAAGTAATGCCGAATATTTACAGCACCTAATAAAATATTTCTTTCAACATCTAACAAAAAGTAAACGGAGTCCGGCACTTTTTCGTCTGTTGGTTCGTTGTTTTCCAAATTTTCAAGATAATAATCAAAGTCATGATAATCATTCTTGAAAATTGCCCACGGGGAACGGTTACCTTGATTTAATTCGTGGTCTGATTTCCATTCATCAATCATTTCTGATAATTGAGCATAGTATTCTTTTGTTAATTTAATCAATCTGACATCCATTTTTCTCACCTTGAATTTTTATTTTTCATTAAGTGCAGATCTCGCTTTTATTTAACAAGCTCATAGGATTTTGTCTTCTCGCTTATTATAGCACAGAAACCGCAGAAAATCAATCTGCGGTTCCTGCTTTTTCTGTCAGTAGGTAATTCGCTCCCAAACGGCGCTCAAGAGTACGTCTCTATTTTTGATCTGATCATGCTTTATTCTTATTATAAATTTCTCTGAACTGTGCTATTGCAGACGCAAAGTCCTCGATGGCACTGGAAACGACCTCGGGCTTTGTCATGTCTATTTCAGCGACAAGCAAGCTATCAAGAGGCGAGCGTGAGCCGCCGCACTTGAGGAAGTCAATATATTTCTGAACGTAAGTTTCACCTTCGGTCTCAATACGTTTTACGATGGCAGATGCCGCAGAAATACAGGTTGCGTACTTGTAAACGTAGAAGCAGGAGAAGAAATGGGGAATTCTCATCCATTCATAAGCTATGGGCTTATCGCACTTGACGTCTCGACCGAAATATTTCTTTATGAGTTTGTAGTAATGCTTGTTTATAAGCTCTGCAGTAAGTGGCTCGCCCTTTTCACAGAATGCGTGCATATCTCTCTCAAACTCTGCGAACATTGTCTGGCGATAGAGCGTGGATTTGTAGGTTTCCATAAGTTCGTTGAGGATATAGAGTTTTTCATCGTCGCTCTGACATTCGCGCAGCTGACGGTGATTGAGAAGAAGCTCGTTTACAGTGGAAGCTACCTCTGCTACGAAGATAGTGTAGCTTGCGTTGTGAGGTTCATTATATTTGCTCGAAAAATACGTATGCATGGAGTGTCCTGCTTCATGCGCCAAGGTAGAAACATCGTTGAGTGTTCCCGTATAGTTGAGCATGATATAGGGCTCGGAGTAGGGAGTTCCTGCAGAGAACGCGCCGCCGCGCTTGCCGCGCGTGGGGTAAACGTCTACCCAACCTTTTTCGGTAAGGCCTGCGCGGAGCGTGTCTGCATATTCACTGCCGTAAATGTCAACTGTTTTAAGGACCTCGTCAACAGCTTCCTCGTAAGAATATTCGCGTGTTATCTCTCCGCTTACAAGGGGAGCGTAAACGTCGTAAAGGTGGAGCTTATCCACACCGAGCACCTCGCGCTTGAGCGCATAGTAATCGTGAACTGTGGACATGCCCTTGTTGACGGTCGCTATAAGATTGTTGTATATTTCGGGGGTGACCTCATCACCGAACGTGGATGCGGTGATGGAATTTTTGAAGTTTCTTATCTTTGCGAGAGTGCAAGCTTCCTTTACCTTGCCGTTATAAATTGTGGCGAAGGTATTTCCAAACTGCTCATACGTCTTATAAAGAGCTCTGAATGCCGCCTGACGAACACGTCTGTCGGAATTCATTAGGAAGGGAACATAGTTAGTATCTGTAAGTTCTACAAGCTTTCCTTCTTCATTTCTTATTTTTCCGAAGCGAAGGTCAGAGTTGGCAAAAATACTTCTTATGTCGTCGTGTGAACCAAGACAGTCTTCCATTCGGGATATAAGCTGCTCCGACTCGTCGGAAAGAGTATGGGGTTTGTTTTTCATGGTGAGTTCAACCGTGCGTCTGAAGGTTTCAAGCACGGGAAGCTCCTCAAACCATGTGTTGAGTGTTGCTGTGTCCAGCTTTATCATGAACGGAGAGACGAACCACGAAGCCGTGCCTGCCTCAACCGCAAGATTTCTGACTTTGGCTGTGAGAGCCTGCGCGTTATTGTCGGACGTATCTACCGAGAATGAAAGCATAGCATACTGCCAAAGTCTCTGTATTTTTTCTTCAATGTCGCACATTCCTTTGAGCGTGTTGTAGAGCCCCTGTGCGGATTTGCACATGGTTTTTTCATGCGCCTTGAAGGCTTTTATCATTTTTTCGGTAACTGCGTAGTCTGCGTAAAATGCCGCCTCGTCGGGGTAGATGACCGACAGATCCCATTTATATTTTTGTTCGATGTCTTTTCTTTCTTTGAGCATAACGATCTCCTTGGATAATTTAATAACACATATATTATAGTATGTTTTTTATACAAAGTCAAGAGAAAAACGGGAACTGTTTGATGCGGTGCAGGGCAAAAAAACGCATAAAAAGAAGAAATCCGCCAAACTTGGCGGATTTCAACTTTCATATCAAGCTTGAAACCATTTATTAGTTAAGCTCTGCGAAGTACTTAATTGTACGAACCATCTGGCTTGTGTAGGAGTTCTCGTTGTCGTACCAAGAAACTACCTGAACCTGATAGGTGTTGTCGTCGATCTTTGCAACCATTGTCTGTGTTGCATCGAAGAGAGAACCGTATCTCATACCGATAACGTCGGAAGAAACGATCTGGTCTGTGTTGTAACCGTAGGACTCGTTAGCAGCAGCCTTCATAGCAGCATTGATGGATTCCTTTGTTACGTCTGTGCCCTTAACAACAGCTACGAGAATTGTTGTGGAGCCCGTGCATGTAGGAACTCTCTGAGCAGAACCGATGAGCTTGCCGTTGAGTTCGGGAATAACAAGACCGATAGCCTTAGCAGCGCCTGTGGAGTTGGGAACGATGTTCTGTGCGCCTGCTCTTGCTCTTCTGAGGTCACCCTTTCTGTGAGGACCGTCGAGGATCATCTGGTCACCTGTGTAAGCGTGAACTGTTGTCATGATACCGCTCTGGATGGGGAAGGAATCGTTGAGAGCCTTAGCCATAGGAGCGAGGCAGTTTGTTGTGCAGGATGCAGCGGAGATGATCTGGTCATCAGCTGTAAGGGTGTTTTCGTTTACAGAGTAAACGATTGTCTTGAGGTCGTTTCCTGCGGGAGCAGAAATAACTACCTTCTTAGCGCCTGCGTTGATGTGAGCCATGGACTTGTCCTTGGAGCAGTAGAAACCTGTGCACTCGAGAACTACGTCAACGCCGAGCTCACCCCAAGGGCAGTTTACAGCGTCCTTTTCAGCATAGATCTTGAGAACCTTGCCGTCAACGGTGATTGTGTTAGCCTCGTCGTCAGACTCAACGGTGTGACCGTCGTAACGACCCTGAGCGGTGTCGTACTTGAGAAGGTGAGCGAGCATGGAAGGCTTTGTAAGGTCGTTGATAGCAACGATCTCATAACCCTCTGCGCCGAACATCTGTCTGAATGCGAGACGTCCGATACGGCCGAAGCCGTTAATAGCAACTTTTACTGACATTTTTTGTGTCCTCCGTTTTATGAAATTATTTTTTAAAAACTTGTTTTTGGAACAGGGAATACACGAACCCTATTGTTCCAAGTATATATTTTATATCATTTTTGGGAAATATACAAGACTTTTTTGAAATTTTTTTGAAAAATCGTGACTTTGTTAATAAATCGGGGATGGGAAATGTTTTTTGTGTGCATTTTGACGATTGAATTTTTTGAGTGTGTGAAAAATCGTTATTTCGCTTGACAAATTATAGCTTTTGATTTATAATAACTTTGTATTGAGTTTTTTACGTATATTTATCTGTTAACGATACATTTGGAGGGTGAAAATGGCAAATCAGAAGATGGTAGAGCAGATCACATCAATGGATGTTGACTTTGCTCAGTGGTACACAGACGTAGTAAAAAAGGCAGAGCTCGTTGATTATTCGGGCGTTAAGGGATGCATGATAATCCGTCCTTACGGCTACGCTATTTGGGAAAATATACAGAAGGAGCTTGACGCTCGTTTTAAGAAGACAGGTCATGAGAATGTTTACATGCCCATGTTCATTCCGGAGAGCCTTCTCCAGAAGGAAAAGGATCATGTTGCAGGTTTTGCTCCCGAATGCGCTATAGTAACTATCGGTGGACAGAACCACCTCTCCGAGAGACTTATCGTTCGTCCTACTTCCGAGACGCTTTTCTGTGAGCATTTCAAGAACATTATTCAGTCCTACCGCGATCTGCCCAAGCTCTATAACCAGTGGGTAAACGTAGTTCGTTGGGAAAAGACTACGCGTCCTTTCCTTCGCACAAGTGAATTTTTGTGGCAGGAAGGTCATACAATGCACGAGACCGAAGCAGAGGCAAGAGAGGAAACTCAGAAGATGCTCAAGGTCTACGAGGAATTCTACCTCAACGTGCTTGCAATTCCCGCAATAACCGGACAGAAGACCGACAAGGAGAAGTTTGCCGGCGCTGAGGAGACCTACACAATCGAGCCTATGATGCATAACGGTGTAGCACTCCAGGGCGGCACGTCTCACTATTTCGGAGACGGATTCGCTAAAGCGTTCGACATCACCTTTACGGGTAGAGACAATAAGGTGAATTACCCTCATCAGACCTCGTGGGGTGTTTCCACAAGAATGATAGGCGCGATAATTATGGCGCACGGCGACGACAACGGACTTATCCTTCCCCCGAAGGTTGCCCCCATTCAGGTAGTAATTATTCCCGTTGCACAGCACAAGGAGGGAGTGCTTGAGAAGGCAGCTGAGGTCAAGGCAAGACTTGAAGCAGCGGGCTACAGAGTTAAGCTCGACGACAGCGACCAGTCCACGGGCTGGAAGTACAGCCAGTACGAAATGAAGGGTGTGCCTGTACGTCTTGAGATAGGTCCCCGTGACATAGAATCCAATAACTGCGTGCTCGTATCCCGTGTTTCGCGCGAAAAGAACTTTGTATCCCTTGATAACCTTGAAGCAGAGGTAGAGAAGATGCTTACGTTCGTTCACGACGAGCTTGTAAATCGCGCAAGAGTTAACCTTGCTGAAAAGACTCACGAGGCTACAAGCCACGAGGAATTCCTTGACGTTGCGGCAAATAAGCCCGGTTTCATTAAGGCTATGTGGTGCGGTGACTCGGCTTGCGAGGACCAGCTCAAGGATGAGACGGGCGGCGTTAAGTCCAGATGTATTCCTTTTGTTGAGGATCACCTTTCCGACACCTGTGTTTGCTGCGGAAGACCTGCGAAGCATATGGTAGTCTGGGGAAGACAGTACTAATAGATTGGAATTGCGGGGGAAGAAAACTTTTTTGAAAAAGGTTTTCTTCCCCCCGCCCCCCCCAACTTTCAAAAACTTTTCCTTGCATTTTTTCTCGGCCTGTGTGCAAGCGAATATTCCATAACTTTATAAAAACTATAAAATCAAAGAACGGAGGAGATAGCAGATGATAAAAAATTACATCAAAAGCTGCATAAAAAGTCTCGATCCCGTTCTTTTTATTTGTACGGTGCTGTTATCGGCAATTGGAATAATTACGATTTTAGGCCAGGTGGATTCTCTTGCAAGCGGAAAAAGAACTCTTATAATGCAGATAGCTATGACGGTTGCTGGGATAGTATTCACCTTGATAATAGCTAACATCGATTATCATCGCATTGTTGATAAGCTTTGGGTGATAATGATAATAGCATCTGCGGGTATCTTGCTTGTAACGCTTATTTTTGGAAACACAGGCGCGGATAGGGTTACGACAAACAGATCGTGGCTTACCATACCGTTTGTAAACATCGCGATACAACCGTCTGAGTTTGTTAAAATTGCGATGGTGTGCTCATTTGGAAAGCATATTTCGCTTGTTAAAGACAGAATAAACCGCCCAAAAGAATTGGGGCTGTTGCTTTTGCACGCCCTTGGAATTACAGGGCTGATACTTATATCCGGAGACCTTGGAGTTGCGCTTGTTTACGTTGCATTTATTTTGATAATGCTGTATTGCGCGGGGCTTAGCCCGTGGTATATTATTGGTGCGTTGGGAGTTATAGTGCTGGCTTCTCCGTTGGCATTGAAGTTCCTTAACGAATACCAAATACAGCGATTGCTTGTGGGATTTAATCCCGAGAGCGATCCGCTTGGCTACGGAATGCAACCGCTGACATCCAAGGCATGTATTGAAAACGGCGGTTTTTTCGGAGTCGGTCTTTTCAACGACGGAATATATCAGACACTTCCCGCGTCCCATACGGACTTCATTTTTGCGACGTCATGTGAGAAAATGGGAATGTTTATGGGTATCATCATAATGGCGCTTTTGTTGATCATGGTGTTGCGTATATTTTACATAGCAAGAAGCTGCGGCAAAGATTACGGAGCGTACATGTGCATAGGTGTGGGTGCGATATTGCTTGTGCAGACAGTAGAAAATATCGGAATGTGCCTTGCGATGCTTCCCGTTATCGGAATTACTCTGCCTTTCGTTTCTTACGGGGGCTCGTCTATTCTTGCCGTGTATGTGCTGGTGGCTCTGGTACACAGTGTCAAAACTCATCATCCCAAGGGCAGCTTGCGAAAATATTTTTAAAGATACGGCGCGGCATACCGCCTACCCGTCATATTTATCCTCCCGATAAAATATAATTCAGTAATGAAGGTTTTACGGGAGGATATTTTTATGTTTGTTTACTCAATGCGGGCCGGAACGCTGAAGATGTTCGGTGTTATTTGTTTATCGCTTGTGCTTCTTATCACGCTTATAGCGTTTGTTCCTACGCTTGCGGATGATTCCGTGGCTGCAAATGCATCGGGAGAGGTCAAGGAGTATAATTACGACAAAATCAAAGGCTCATCGGACGTAGTGGGATTCTTGTCTCAGTTTGGTTGGACTGTGAACGGATCGGTTATGGAATGCCGTGAGGTCACTATACCCGAAGAATTTGACAAGGTTTTTGCGGGATACAACGAGATACAGAAGGAGCAGGGACTTGACCTTTCAAAATACAAGAAAAAGAAGGTAACACGCTATTCTGTTGAGGTTACAAATTATCCCGAATACGACGGAAAAGTAATAGCTAACGTACTTGTTTACAGAAACAAGGTGATCGGCGGAGATATCTGTTCTGCTGACGTTTCGGGATTCGTTCACGGGTTTGAAAAGTAAAAAAATCTCCACCCTTACAAGAGGGTGGAGATTGATGTTTTTCATTGTTCGTTATTCAATATATGTCTCGTAAAGGAAAACATGGTCGTTATGACGGTCAGGCTTTGCGGGTGCGTTACTTGTTACTACGATGTATTCGTCACCGTTATCTGCCTTCGCGTAAGAAACAAGACACTGTCCGGATGTGTCGTAGTCGGTAAATCCGGACTTTCCTGCTTTTATCGTTGCGTTATCGGGGCTTATCTGACCCTCGCCCAGATCATGTACAAGTAAAGCGTTGTAGAAAACACTGCCTTCTCCGGGTCTGAAGTGACTGCCGGGTACGCACTTGAGAGACGTAAGAATCTCTGCGCAGAAGGTGTTCTTCATAGCGTAAGACATGATAGTTGCGATATCTTTACATGTCGTGTAATGATAGATGTGGTGAAGTCCCGTGCAGTTCTGAAACAGGGTGGTACTTTGGGAAAGTCCCAGGCTCTTTGCTTTTTCGTTCATGAGCTTAACAAAGTTCGCTTCGCTTCCTGCTATGTATTCTGCAAGCGTTACACATGCAATGTTATCGGATCTGAGTATCATAGCGTACATAAGCTCCTTGACCGTGAGCTTTTCGCCTGCCTTGAAGCCGTAGCCGGAGGACTCTTCCGCTTCCATTCGTTCCTGTACTTCCTTGGAAATTGTGAGAATTTCGTTAAGCGCAGCTTCACTGGTAAGATTTTCATATACGGTGATAAGAGTCATTACCTTTGTCATGGACGCGGGGTACATAACTGTTTCTGCCTGTCTTGAAGCAACTATTTTGTTGTCCGTCACGTTTAGTACGACTGCGCGTTCGGATTTGATCGTGTGAGTTTCAATGACGACAGAATTTTCTGCAAATGTGGGGGTAGAGAAACTGAAATTCTGACGGAAAGGATATTTTGTCGTCGTAGCTTCCTGCTTAGATCCGACGATTCCGGTGCCGCCTGAAAAAGGCTTGGCAACGATTAAAAACAGCGACATTACAATAGCAAATACTATCAACGCGGCAATAACTATGATCAGCGCGCCAAGCATTCCGTCGCTTATAAGCTTTGAGTTGTTTTTCTTTGACATTTATATGTATCCTCCGTGCATTTTGACTACAATAATTCTATCATAAAAAACATACGTTGTCAATATGTAGTATGCTTTTTTGCTCAGTAAAAAAATAAAAAGCGCGGTGTGCAACCCGCGCTTTTTATCTATCATCAGTGTGTTACGATATAGAAGTACATTACAAGAACCATGATTGCAAAAAGTATGCTGATAATGGTTGTTGCGATAGTCATCTTCTTTTCGTTGCTTGCAGCCTTGGACTTTCCAAAGAATGTTTCAGCCGCGCCTGCGATGGTTCCCGAAAGACGCTTGTCTTTTCCGGACTGGAAGAGAACGAGAACTATAAGTGCTACTGCCAATATAAGAAGAACTATGCCCATTATGAATTGGGGAACACTCAAACCGAGAATGGGCTTTGCAGCTGCTGTTGTAAGTAAACCGATCATTTTTTCGACCTCCTTGCTACTCATTGATAACATTGTCCGGATACCAGTTTTCATTGCCAAAGCGCAACAAAAACAGTGTTTCCGAAACACATACTGCAGACATTATATCACACAAAAAATAAAATTGCAATAGGAATTTCAAAAAATATCAAAAAAATATTGAACGAAATGTTAATTTAAAATGTGGCAAAAATTAACAAGTACGGTACATTTGGGCACAAGTACCAAAAAGACATAAATTATATATAATCTATTGCAATTTACGGAACTTTGTGATACAATATAGATGTATATTCTTTTTTGAAGTACGATTACCGACTATTTGCAAACATGCAAGGAGGATAATTATGATAAGAGACATTAAAGCTGCTGCAGCATTTTACACGTCGAACGGCATTAAGGCTGACAGCGCACAGAACCCCAAGCTTGCTCAGTACCGCATAGAGCACGAAGAAGATACTTACAACTTGTATATAACATCGAAGTACGTTCCCGCGGGAGTATCTGTAAGAATTCCCGTTGAGACGGATGTCAGCGACACTGTGTTTATGAACGGATTTCAGTCGGCAACAGAGAGCCGCGAGCGCGGAGTAGTTGCAAAAATGAGCAAGGTCTCAACCGTTACGGAGTACATGCATCAAAAGCATTCTCAAAAGACGGGCGGAGATTATGACTTTGTTCCGTATAAGAACAAGCCGGGTATAACTCACGGTTTCTCATACTGTTATTTCAGACAGGGAAACAAAATAAGACTTTTTGCTTCGCTTGACGAGTCCACAGGATACACTGTGTTCAAGTACGATGCGTGGAGTGGAGTTCTTAAGGTCTCCAAGGACGTTACGGGAGTTCAAAAATTTGATAATTATAAGGCTATGTCGCTGTTCGAGGCAGAGGGAAGCGAGCAAGAGGTGTTTGAAAAATGGTTCAGCCTTCTCGCTAAAAGCGAAAACGCGCCTGCGGAAAGATTGGTCGGATATTCCACCAAAAAGCTTGCTTCTATAAATGAGGATATAGTTTGTGAAAAGATAAACAGTATGTCGGAGTTTCCCACCGTGCCTAATATTTTCCTTGTGGAAGGCAAGTATTGTGAGGAGGGCGATTGGCTTAGATACAGCCGCCGTAATTTCCCGATAGGAATGCGCGAGATATCCGATCTGATAAAGGAAAAGAACATGCTTTCGGGTATTGCTATATCTCCTTTTACGGTTGATGAAAAATCCGGTGTTTTCAAAAACCACGGTGATTGGATACTCCGAATGCCCGATGGACGTTTTTGTAAGACCAAGGATGACAAATATATATTGGACAGTTCCAATACGGCTGTGCGCGAGTATGTCAGAGAGGTTCTCCACACGATACTCTTTATGTGGGGATTCGATCTTGTAAAGCTTGACAATCTGTACACGGCAGGAGTACTTCCTACCGACGGAAAGAGCCGCGGCGAGCTCATGTGTGACGCTATGAAGTTCTTGCGCGAATGTTGCGGAGGAAAGCTCATGTACGCTTCCGACGTACCGCTTATGCCCGCATTTGGAATAGCAGACTATTGCTCTATAAGCTGTGGTGCAGTATCCGATAACGTTCCCAATATACTTTATTCCAAGAAGTTTTACAGAGAGAGCGCGTCGGTCAAAAATGCTTCCGCAGATATCGTGTTCAGAAGAATGCTCGACAAAAGAGCATTCCTTAACGCACCCTGCGAGGTGTCTCTTTATGACAAGGATTTCTTCTTGGACGGCAATTTGAACAGCGCGGAACAAAACGTTCTTACTACGCTTGAGGGATTGTTTTCATCCGTACTCATAACGACGGACGACGTAACGAAGTACAATCAAAAGCAAAAGCGCAAATTTAAGAAGATGTGCTCGTTGACTACGGCAACGGATATCCGTATTCGTCGCGTTCCGTCAGGACACATGATAGGTTACAGACATGCCGGAAAGAGTTACGTTATTAAGTTCTGATTGAATTTGAAAGATCCTTTCCTGTAATGGAAGGGATCTTTTGTCATTAGTAATGGAGAAAAATTATGAAGAGAATTATCTTAATGTTAGCTACATGTGCAATAATAAGTGTGCTTTGCCTTGTAGGATGTAGCAAAAGGGATAAAACACAGAAAATCACGGAAAGTAGTACGTCAACACCTACGCAAAGCGTGACAAACACACCGGGCGAGGATAAGTCTGACAAGTCTACAGAAAAGCCAACGGAGCAGGGAACGGAAGATGTTTCCGATAGCCCCACTGAAGATCCTACCGAATTGCCTACGGAAGATACCACGGAAAAACCAACCGAAAAACCTGATGAGCCTCATGTTTGCAAGAGATACAGATGGGTAGTGGTGCGTGAATCGACTTGCAGTACAAAGGGAGAAGGAAATTTTGTCTGTGAATGCGGTCAGATTGTGGAAACTTTGGAAATTGATATGCTTGAGCACACATGGACAGACGCTACTTGCGAAAAAGCCAAGACGTGTTCCGCTTGTGGTAAGACATACGGAGCGCCACTTGGGCATACTTGTACAGAAGCAACCTGTACGTCTCCTAAAATATGTACTGTTTGTAATGCAGAAGTCGGAGAGGCGCTCGGTCATAGATATAATTCGGAAGTGACAGCGCCCACATGCACGGATGCAGGTTATACGACATATACGTGTTCGGTTTGTGGAGATGCTTACTTGTCTGATGAGGTTGAGGCGCGAGGTCATGCATGGATGGGAGCAACTTGTACCGTTCCTAAGACGTGCCGTGTTTGCAACGCAACAGAGGGCGAAGCAATCGGGCACAGACATGAATCGGTTGTTACTCTCCCGACGTGCACGGAAGGTGGATACACTACTTATATTTGTTATGCTTGCGGAGATATTTACATAGCAGATGAAGTTGACGCTGTTGGGCATACGGTAAAGGAAATTGTCGCTATCCCCGCAACTTGTATACAAACAGGTCTTACGTCCGGCGCAGAGTGTTCTGTGTGCGGCGAAATACTCATACCGCAAGAAGAAGTTGACGCTCTTGGGCACAGTCATGAAGCAACAGTGACTGAACCCACGTGCACGGCAGGCGGCTACACGATTTATATGTGTTATGCCTGCGGTGATAATTACGTATCGGATGAGGTAGAGGCGCTTGGACACACCTGGACAGATGCGGATTGCACCGCCCCTAAGACATGTTCAATTTGTGCGGAGACCGAAGGCGAGTCACTTGGTCATAATTATAGCGCAGTCGAAATCAAGCCTACCTGTACCGAGGGGGGATATACAACACATACATGTTCCGCTTGCGGTGATGTTTATGTGACTGATGGAGTTGACGCTCTCGGACATGTAGCAAAAGAAATCCCCGCAATAGATGCAACTTGTACAGAAAAAGGTTTTACAGAAGGCTCCAAGTGTTCTGTTTGTAATGAAATACTTATTGTACAGGAAGAAATTCCAGCACTTGGTCACAATTATGAAACAACAGTGACAGTGCCTACGTGTACAGATATAGGCTATACAACTCATACGTGCTTCGTTTGTGGCTATACTTATATTTCGGATGAGGCAGAGGCACTTGGACACATCTGGACAGATGCCGATTGCATAACTCCAAAGACCTGCTCTGTTTGCGCAGAAACAGAGGGCGAGGCTCTTGGACACAGTTACGGCATAGCAGTAACAGAGCCAACCTGTACAGAAATAGGTTATACGACATATACGTGTTCTATTTGTAATCATGCTTATATGTCAGATGAAACAGAGGCACTCGGCCATGCTTGGACGGATGCCGATTGTACAACACCAAAGACATGCTCCGTTTGTGGAGAAACCGAAGGAAATGCACTTGGTCATAGCTATGAGGCGACAGTTACAGCGCCGACGTGCACTCAAAGCGGTTACACAACTTATACGTGTGCAGTATGCGGTGATACATATATATCCGATGAAACCGATGCCATCGGACACATCGGGGAAAACGTAGTAATCGAGAATATTATAGATCCCACCTGTACGGAAAGCGGCTGTTGGGATATGGTAACATATTGTGTTGCATGCGACACCGAACTGGACAGACAGATAGTTCCCCTCCAAGCACTTGGACATTTCTTTGAAAATGCGACTTGCACCAAGCCTAAAACCTGTTATGTATGTGGTGAAACAGAAGGGGAGGCCATGGGTCACACCGAAGTAATCGATGAGGCAGTAGCTCCTGACTGCGAGAACACAGGTCTTACAGAAGGTAAGCACTGCTCGGTATGTGAAGAAGTTCTCGTAGCTCAGACAGTAGTTGATGCTCTTGGACACACTTGGGCAGGTGCAGATTGCACCAAACCGCAAACATGCTCGGTGTGTGGCGCAGTTAACGGTGATGCACTTGGACATACTGAAGTGGTTGACGAGGCAGTAGCGCCCACATGTACGGCTACAGGTCTTACAGAAGGCAAGCACTGCTCGGTATGTGAAGAAGTTCTCGCAGCTCAGACAGTAGTTGATGCTCTTGGACACACTTGGGTAGGTGCAGATTGCACCACACCGCAAACATGCTCGGTGTGTGGCGCAGTTAACGGTGATGCACTTGGACATACTGAAGTGGTTGACGAGGCAGTAGCTCCCACATGTACAGAGACAGGTCTTACAGAAGGTAAGCACTGCTCTGTATGTGGAGAAGTCCTTGTAGCGCAGAACGTAGTTGACGCTCTCGGTCATACCGAAGTAATCGACGCGGCAAAAGCTCCCACATGTACAGAAACAGGTCTTACGGAAGGTAAGCACTGCTCTGTATGTGAAGCAGTCCTCGTAGCTCAAACAGTAGTTGACGCTCTCGGTCATACCGAGGTAGCAGATGCAGCTGTAGCAGCAACATGTACAACAACAGGTCTTACCGCAGGTAAACACTGTTCGGTATGTGAAGAAGTTATCGTGGCTCAGGAAACAGTCGCAGCTCTCGGTCATACCGAGGTAGTTGACGCGGCAAAAGCTCCCACATGTACAGAAACAGGTCTTACAGAAGGTAAGCACTGCTCCGTATGTGAAGAAGTTCTCGTAGCACAGGAAACAGTCGCAGCTCTCGGTCATACCGAGGTAGTTGACGCGGCAAAAGCTCCCACATGTACAGAGACAGGTCTTACAGAAGGTAAGCACTGTTCTGTATGTGAAGAAGTCCTCGTAGCTCAGACAGTAGTTGACGCTCTCGGTCACACCGAAGTTGTTGACGCAGCTAAGGCGCCTACATGTACAGAAACAGGTCTTACAGAAGGTAAGCACTGCTCTGTATGTGAAGAAGTCCTCGTAGCTCAAACAGTAGTTGACGCTCTCGGTCACACCGAAGTTGTTGACAACGCAGTAGCTCCCACATGTACAGAAACAGGTCTTACAGAAGGTAAGCACTGCTCCGTATGTGAAGAAGTTCTCGTAGCGCAGGAAGTAGACCCCGCGCTTGGACACACATACGCATCGGATTGCGATTCTGTTTGCGACAGCTGCGGATACGTAAGAGACGCGGTAGCAGAGCACACCTACGATAGCATTTGTGATGGCGAATGTAATAGCTGCGGTGAGATCCGTGAGGCGGAACATCCGTCATTTGAGACCAAATATGCCGACAAGAATACCCACAACGTATGTTGTGAGGTATGCGGCGAGGTCATATCCGGCGCAGAGCACACGTATTCGGCCGGTGAGTGCACGGTTTGCGGAGCAACGAGCGCTGAGGCGATAGATCTTCTTGACTTCACAATAGACGTTGAGCCGGGCAGGGACGTTGTCGTACTTCAGCTCACAGATACGCAGATAGTTGATTCCTCTCAGGCAAGATCCGAGAGCAGACTTGACGACGCGGCGGACGCCGCATGGGCTCCTGAAAAGGTTCAGTCGGTATGCTACGATTATATATCCCGAGCAGTACAAAAGTCATCTCCGGACTTCATATTCATTTCCGGAGACATAGTGTACGGAGAATTTGACGACAACGGAAGTCAGCTCCAAGCGCTTGTTAATTATATGGATTCCTTTGAGATTCCGTGGGCTGCGGTTTACGGAAACCACGATAACGAATCAAAGATGTCTCCTACCTGGCAGAACGCGGTGCTCGCGCAAAGCAAGTACGGTATGTTTAAAAAGGGCGATACCGACGGAAACGGAAACTACACCGTGGGTATTTTGCAGGGCGGAGAGCTCACCAGAGTGTTCTATATGATGGATTCCAATGGATGTAAGAATTTCACGCTTGATGCCGAACAGTACGGAATCATAAAGACACAGGGCTTTACGCAGGCGCAGGTTGATTGGCTTGCGGCAAGAATGCAGAGCTTAAAAGATCAGCTTGGCGGCAGAGTTGTTCCTTCGTCAATGGTTTACCACGTGCCCAGTAAGGAATTTTATCAGGCGGTACAAAAGTACACCGCGCAGGCATCGACCTTTACCATAAACGATGAGGTCGTAGGCGACTACGGCGATAGCGGAACCTACGGCGCAAGCCTGAGTGGCGCGTTTACGGCTCCGAGCACTTCGGACGGCATGACATACCTTGAGCTTTTGAAGGCGAACGGAGTTGACAGTGTGTTCGCAGGACACTACCATAGCACCAGCACAAGCGTTCTCTGGGAGGGAATACGCTGGACTATGGGACTTAAGACCGGTACGTACGTCGACTATGCAACCTATAGCGGCTATTCGGTAACCGGCGGTACGCAGATAACATTTGGAGATTCGGTTAACGTAAAGCATCTGTATCACAACCCAAGACTTCAGCTCAAGATGAATGATTTGAATCACACGTGGGTTGCCGCTACTTGCACAACCCCAAAAACATGTTCTGTATGTCAGAAAACAGTGGGCGAAGCGCTCGGTCACACCGAAGAAACAATCTCTGCAGTTGATGCTACCTGTACAGAAACAGGTTTGAGCGCAGGAGTTAAGTGTTCCGTTTGCAGCGAGATACTTACAGCGCAGGAAACTGTTCCCGCTACAGGTCACAGAACAATCACGCTCCCCGTGGTTGCCCCCACGTGTACGGAGAAGGGATCCAGCGGTGGTAAGCAGTGCACGCTTTGCGGAAATATAGTGGAACAACCCACAGAAGTTCCCGCGCTCGGACACGCGTGGAGCTTGCAGACAAACGGTTCTTATAAATGCGTGACAGATGGCGGCTGCGGAGGTTCTACGGCTGTGCCTGCGACGTATTTTAATGCTACAACGCTTTCAGCACCGACCACGGGAAATACCGGAAGCATTGTAAACAATACAAGTTACGCTACTTTTTCCGGGAACGGCATACATCAATATCACAACGGTGCTCAGGAACGATATATAGTAGTTCATTACAGAACAAGTAATATCGGTACGAATTATCTTGTAACCACATATTACGACTACGGTTATGACAGTGATGCTCTTGCGACTACAAATTATATAAAAGACGGGCAGTGGCATGCAGTAATAATAGACATGAAATATCCCGTATCTCATTCGGACAACCAAGTGGTTTACGGTATGGTTGTTGACAACCTCAGCAAAGGAGGAAGCGTGGATATTGCAGGAATAACCACTTTTGCAGATCTTGCGGATGCTCAGGAATATGCACAGATAGCCGAAAGCGTTGAGCCCGGTGCGGCAGTGGCACCGGAGGTTGTTATCCCAAACAAAATAGCATCGTCGTATGATTCATTTTACATAGGAAGCACCGAAACGCTTTACGGTGGATATTCCGGCGGAAGCGTTGGAAGCGTTAATGTCACAGGTGTTGATAAAAACAACGGAAATCTGACAATGGAAAACGTATATGCCGGCACATCTCTTACATTGTGGGGATGGATAGGATACGATCAGCCGATAGCATCGTTTGGATATTACTTTGACGGTAATAGCGACGCGGTTAGAAGAAGTACGGCATTGAACGCTGAGGATGCGGTAATTGCTATTGGAAAAGAACATGCCAAGAGATTCAAAATTGCGGCAGATACAACTTCTCTGGACGGAGGAGAGCATACCCTGACATTTGTTATTTGCTTTGCTAACGGACATATAGAGACATTATCTACCTGGAATATCAGCATAAAAGAGGAAGAAATCAATACCGACGTCAATATTAATGTCATGGCGGCGAACCTTGATCCGATGATGCAGCCCATGTTCAAGAATAACACTCACATAGTCAACGAGACTGTAATGTTCATTGACTACGGAGACACCAAGTCACTTCTTTACAATGCGGATGAAATTGTTTCCGTAAAGTCGTATGACGGAAAGATCACTTATAAAAAGGGAGTTGACTGGGAACTTGTAAACGGTGATATAAAGATATTGCCCGGATCTTCAATGCCCTGTATTACAAGCGCGGTATATTACGGAGGCCCGTCTTCGGGAATGCAGGATATTTGCTACACTTACAGAAACGGTGTTCTTACAAGCACCTACTGGGGCGAGGGTGATCGCATGACAAAATGGCAGGTCAACGTAGAGTACAGGCACTCGGATACTTGGACCGGTTTTGAGCAGGAATGTAAAATAGGCTATTACGCAGACCTTATCAACAAGCTGAACAACGGAGAGGATGTAACCGTGTTCTACTATGGAGACAGTATTACAGTTGGCGCAAATTCCAGCTGGAACGTAGGCATAGCGCCCTATCAGTACAATTACGCTATGCTTGTGACACACGCGCTTGCAGATCTGTTTGAATATACGGTGGAATACGTTGATGCATCTTCACTCAACTCTATGATAAAACCCGTTCCCACAACAAATTATGTGGGTGGAACGAAGGGAACTATCACATATATAAATACGGCAGTGGGCGGTTGGACTTCGCTTGACGGAGTAAACAACTTTGATAAACATGTAAAGCCCTATATTCAGCAATACGGATGCGATCTGTTTGTTGCCGCATTTGGCGGAAATGACGGCGGATGGTACGGAGAAACTACGGCAAGCTATGTCAGCACCATAGTTGATAATGTGTTAAAACTTACTCCCGATACCTCAGTTTTGATGGTAGCTACAATGGTGCCTAATCCCGGCGCGTATGCGTCTGCTTCCGGTGGCGCATGGTGTGGAACTCATACGACACAGGAAACTCAACTTATATCGGCTGCCGCAAACTATCGCTCCAAGGGTGTAGAATGCGCGGTCGCGCAGATGACGTCCATGAGCCTTTCAATATACGATCTCAAGGATTTTTGTGATTATACCGGAAACAACGTAAATCACCCCAACGATTTCTTTGGACGAGTATATGCTCAAACACTGCTCCAGACTTTGATAGGTTATGAGAATATGAAATAAATTACAGGGAGAAATGTTATGAAAAACATGTTAAAGCTTATAGTGATAGTGCTTGTTTTGATGTCGGCAATAATGATTTTTGTGTCGTGCGGCGAAGACGAGCCTACTTCTGACACGGAGGGTGTCTCTACTGAGGCGCCAACGGAAGAACCCACAGAAGATCCTACGGAAGATCCCACAGAAGGCCCCACGCAGGCTCCTACTGAAAAGCCCTCAGATGATCCTACAGACAAGCCGAGTGAGAATTGTGAGCATACATACACAAATGACTGTGATGCTGATTGTAACAAGTGCGGTGAGATAAGAGAGGTTTCTCATACAGAAGAAACAATCCCCTCTGCTCCCGCGACATGTACAGAAACAGGGTTGAGTGTAGGAGTGAAGTGCTCCGTTTGCGGCGAGATACTTACAGCGCAAGAAGTTATTCCTGCACTTGGACACAACGAAGTTGTTGACGAGGCAGTAGCACCTGATTGTGTAAACGCAGGCCTTACAGAGGGTAAGCACTGTTCTGTATGTAATGAAATTCTCACAGTGCAGGAGGTGGTCAATGCTCTTGGGCATACAAACGAGAAGATGTCGGCAGTAAAGCCCACCTGTACAGAGACGGGTCTCACAGAAGGTGTTAAATGTTCTGTCTGTAACACGGTGCTTGTGGTGCAGGAAATCCTCCCTGCCAAAGGACATACAAGCGTAGTTGTCGGAGGCAAGGAGCCGACGTGTACAGAGACCGGTATCACAGAAGGCGCTAAATGCGCTATCTGCGATGAGGTGCTCAAAGCGCAAAATGAGATCCCGGCGCTCGGACATACATGGGTAGATGCAACCTGCACTGTTTCTAAAACCTGCTCTGTTTGCGGTGCAGCAGAGGGCGAGTCTCTCGGTCATACATATACCGACGGCAACGATTCGTCCTGTAATGTTTGCTCTGAGGAAAGATACGGCAACAAGGTGGGCGACGTTTGTTATCCCGCGGACCTCACCACTTATGATGGCGGAACATTCAATATATTACAGTCCAGAGGAAAGATAACGGTTATAAATTTCTGGTATGCCACATGCTGGTATTGTGTCGAAGAGATGCCTTGGTTTGATTCTGTTGCATACGAGGTTTCTGACAAGGTGACGGTTTTGGCAGTTAATCCGTTTGAAGGTGGAAGGGAATTCGTTGAGCAAAATTATCCTCACTCTAAGATAGTGTTTGCAGATGATTTTGATATTGACGGCAGTCAGACTTATTATAAAATGCTTTTGCCCGACGTTTTAGAAGAATACCCAGGCGGAGCATATCCCGTTACCGTTATACTTGACGAGAACGGTGTGATTTTGGAAAAACACGTTGGGTATATGTCGTATGAAGAACTTAAAGGCAAAATAATCAGCGCATTGGGCGGTTGTCCTCATATATATGATTTTGCTTGTTCCGCATACTGTAATTGGTGCAACGAAGAGAGAGTCCCCGCGGATCACGAGATAGTTGAGGCAACATGCACCCTTGGAAAGCATTGCAGCGTTTGCGGTGAAACCTGGAGCGAACCTCTCGGCCATACTGAGACGGTTGTGCCTAGCAAGGCTGCTACTTGCGTGACTGCAGGACTTACTGAAGGTTTAAGTTGTTCTGTTTGCGGGGAAATCCTCGTTGCTCAGGAAGAAACTCCCGCTACAGGTCACACCGAAGTTGTTGATGTGGCAGTAGCGCCCACATGCACGGCAACCGGTCTCACAGAAGGCTCGCACTGTTCCGTTTGTGGAGAAGTTCTTGTAGCGCAGGAAGAAATCCCCGCGCTCCCTCACACCTACGACAGTGATTTTGACAGGGAATGCAACGTTTGCGGATATATAAGAGCGATTGCGGCAAACGTTGAGATTAATGATATTATGAAAGACATGTATTCGGGTAATACCATGAAATATGAGACCGTGATGTTTATTGATTACGGTGAGTCAAAGCAGCTTTTGTTCTATGCCGATGATATAGTTTCCGTTCAGTCTTACGACAGAACCAAAACATACGTTGAAGGTGTTGACTACGCCCTTGTTGACGGATGCATAGTTCTTCTTGAAGGCTCGTCAATTCCTTGCATAACCGGCAAGGTTTATTATGGCGGACCCGCAGCGGGAATGCAGGATATTTGTTACACAAAGGATGAAAGCGGCAGGCTCGTAAGCACTTATTGGGGAGAAGGCGACTCCATGACAAAGTGGCAGGTAAACGTCGAATATACTCATTCCGATGCATGGACAGGATTCAAGCAGGAGACCGCGACCGAAAGATACTCTGACTTTATTGCAAAGCTTGAACGCGGCGAGGACGTGACAGTATTCTTCTACGGAGACAGTATTACGGTTGGCGCAAATGCGAGTGGATACTTCGGCACAGCCCCCAATCAGCCTCAATATACGTTTTTGGTAGTTGACACGCTTGCGCGTATGTACGGATATTCTGTACAGCATGCAAAAGCAAAGACCGGAGATCCTACTCCTATTGAAAGCATGAATTACGGTGACAGAGGTACGATCACTTATATTAACACCGCTGTTGGCGGATGGCAGAGCACAAACGGAGTTTCTTCTTACGGAACGGCGCGTGGATCCGTTGAGCCCTATATCAATAAGTACGGATGCGACTTGTTTATTGTCGCGTTTGGAATGAACGACGGAGGTTTAGCCCCCGCAACAACGAAGGGAAATATTAAGACTATAATTGATAATACCATAGCTCTTGCTCCCGACTGCGCGTATCTTATAGTTTCCACCATGCTTCCCAATCCCGATGCATATAACTCTGCGGCGGGCGGCAAATGGCTTGGAAATCAGCCCTATCAGGAAGCGCAGCTGCTTGCGCTTGCAGAGGAATATATGGCAGACGGTGTTGCTTGCGCGGTCGCGCAGATGACGTCTATGAGCTCATCCATTCTTAACCGTAAGGACTTTTTGGATTATACGGGTAATAACATAAATCACCCCAACGATTTCTTCAGCCGTGTTTACGCGCAGAATGTAATTCAGACCTTGATAGGTTATGAGAATATAGCATAATAAAAAACAAGACCTCCTTCCCAACCGGAAGGAGGATTTGTTTTTGTTTCTTTATTCCGCGACGCAGACATATCCCCAGCTCTTTGCGTAGGCTTCGGCAAACGAGCCCTTGGGACATATTATTATAAAGGAAGGTTTTGCGTTGTCAAACGCGCCGTACTGAATGGATGTCAAAGATGCCGGGAGCTTTATTTCGGTAAGCTGTGTGCAGGATGAGAATGCAAACCAATCTATCATTTTTATCCCTTCCGGGATAACTACTCGCTTTACAGAGCTTGACGCAAAAGCGTTTTCGCCTATTGTAAGCACCGAAAGCCCGTCTATTTTGTCGGGGATTGTAACGTCTGTTGATGTTCCGATATATTTTGTTATGGTTATGCCATTATTTTCTTTTGTGTATTTGAACTGTAAATTCTCGGACTGGGGTTGCTGCGTCTGAGGGGAGTTGGGCGTTTCTGCGCTTGAGCCGTTTGAAGAATTTGTTCCGCTTTGTTGATTTAACTGCGATTTGAGAAGTGATATGGTGGTCTCAAGCGCGGATATTTTTAGCTCATAGTCGTTTTTGCTTATGTAATTGTTTTCTTTTTCTGCCGCGAGCTGTTCTTCAAGAGTTGCAATCTGTTCCATGCAATACGCTATTTTTTCTTGATATGAATCCAACTGAATATTGGCTTGAGGCTGTGAGCTTTGATCTGAGGTATCTTGTTTCTTTGCGCAGGATGCGGAGCAGATAAGTGCACAGAGAATGGCGCATGCCGCAATTTTTGTTTTGAATGATCTGTTTTTCATTTTTTTACTACCTTTCTTTGAGCTTGAGAGCTTGTCTCTTTAATATATGTTATTCGAGATGAAAGGCAAATATTACAAACATTTTGCTCGCTTTAATACGTTAAAAGACTAAAATATTTTTCAAAACCTATTGACAATAATTTGACAAAGTGATATAATATCTGCATAAACCGATGACAGAGAGTAGTAATTCCGCATACTATCTTACAGAGAGCCGCCGTTTGGTGTGAGGTGGCAGATGGGGTGGAATGAATGGACTTTGGAGGGCGGAGCGAAAATTGCCTTGGCTATGAGTAGTATCCGACGGGGTGGCTTGCCGTTATACAAGTGACGCGCATGTGAGTGCGCGATTGAGTGGGAGTTTTCGAGGGGAAACTCCAATAAGGGTGGCACCGCAGGATGCAGACCTTTGAAAAATTTTCAAATATGACGTTGCTTTGCAATCGCCTTGTTTTGAAAAAATTTCTTTGGTTTTAGTGTTTGGTAAACTATTACTCCTGTCCCGAAATTTTTATGTCGGGATGGGCTTTTTTTATACACGTCCCGAAAGAAAGGGGAAAAAACATGAATAACAAACAAATTCCTTACAAGATCTATCTCGAAGAATCCGAGCTTCCCAAGCAGTGGTACAATGTTCGCGCGGATATGAAAAACAAGCCCGCGCCGCTTCTTGATCCCAATACCAGACAACCTATGACCGTGGAGGGACTGAGCGAGGTATTCTGCACGGAGCTTGCGCGTCAGGAGCTGAATGAAACTGACGCATATATAGATATTCCGCAGGAAATAGTGGATTTCTATAAAATGTACCGTCCTTCGCCGCTGGTTCGCGCGTACTGTCTTGAAAAGGCGCTCGACACCCCCGCGCATATCTATTATAAATTTGAAGGAAACAATACGTCGGGAAGTCATAAGCTTAACTCCGCGATAGCCCAGGCGTACTATGCAAAACAGCAGGGGCTCAAGGGCGTAACTACAGAGACGGGAGCAGGACAGTGGGGAACTGCGCTTTCTATGGCAAGCGCATATTTCGGACTTGACTGCAAGGTGTTTATGGTAAAATGCTCCTATGAGCAAAAGCCACACCGTCGCGAGGTCATGAGAACGTATGGGGCATCCGTAACCCCTTCTCCTTCGGAAACGACCGAGGTAGGAAGAAAGATACTTGAAGAGTTTCCCGGCACCTCCGGAAGTCTTGGCTGCGCTATATCCGAAGCGGTAGAGGCGGCAACGTCAAGAGAAGGCTACAGATACGTGCTCGGTTCGGTGCTCAATCAGGTGCTTTTACACCAGACTGTAATAGGTCTTGAAGCTATGAGCGCGTGTGATAAATACGACATAAAGCCTGACGTTATTATCGGCTGCGCGGGAGGAGGCTCTAATCTCGGCGGACTTATATCTCCGTTTATGGGACGCAAGCTCCGAGGAGAGGCTGATTATGAATTTATAGCGGTTGAGCCGTCTTCTTGTCCGACGCTCACTCGCGGAAAATATGTTTATGATTACTGCGACACGGGAAAGGTGTGTCCGCTTGCCAAGATGTATACGCTCGGTAGCGGATTTATTCCCGCGGCAAGCCATGCGGGCGGACTTCGCTATCACGGAATGAGCAGCGTACTGTCCCAGCTTTACGATGACGGTCTTATGAAGGCAGTCAGCGTAAAACAGACAGAGGTATTTGAGGCGGCGCAGAAATTTGCGAGAGTGGAGGGAATACTCCCCGCGCCTGAAAGCAGCCATGCCATAAAGGTCGCTATGGACGAGGCTATTAAATGTAAGGAAACGGGAGAGGAAAAAACCATTCTGTTCGGACTTACGGGTACGGGATATTTTGATATGGTGTCGTACCAAAAATTCAATGACGGCATTATGTCCGACTATGTTCCCACCGATGAGGAGATAGCAAACGCGCTTGCGAAATGCCCTGATTTTTAATTATTTATTTTGCACAAAAACAGACCAAAAAACTTGGGTGTTTTGCAGATTTTGCTTGGTTTGGTCATCTAAATGTATATACAGCCTTGACAAAATCACTAGTTTGATGTAGAATGGATGTGTAATTATTATCCAATATTGTCTCTATTTGACTGTGATGTTTGTGGTTGTCGCTGTTGGGTGGAGGAGTTTGTTGGATGAAAATACAAAAAAATATTAAGGAGTGGTTTATCATGAAAAACTCACGCAGACCTTTGATCATCGTGTCCATGGCTCTTTTGCTCGTAGTAGTTCTCGCTATGGGTGGTGTTACTTTCGCTAAGTACATTTCCACAACAGGCGTACATTCCAACCAGGCAAACGTTGCTAAATGGGGATTCACGATGAGTGTAGATGCTACAGACTTGTTCAATGACAAGTATGAGGCAGCATCTGACAACCTTTCTGTAGTTGCTGATGACGGTACAGTTATCGTTAGCGCAGACGCAGATCTCAACGTTATCGCCCCCGGTTCCAAGGGATCTATGACATTCTCCATCGGCGGTACAGCTGAGGTTCTTTCCAAGATCACAGTTGACGCTGAGTGCGCAGACATCGTTCTCATGGAAAATGGTACAGCGGTTTACAAGCCCGTTAAGTGGACATTGACAAGAGACGGCTCCGTTGTTAATTCTCTCGAAGACGTTAACATCACAGACATCGAAGAATACATCGAAGCAATGGACGAAGAGATTGACGCTAACACAGAATATTCTCTCGACGGTACATACGTACTTTCTTGGGAATGGGCTTGGAGCGTAGATGAAGCTACAGACGCGTATGACACAGCTCTTGGTATGGTCAATGCAGGTACTAAGTATGTTGAAGCAGCTAACGGTACAGGTCTTGACATCGTTTCCGGCGGTGCTGATACAAAGTATGCAGGCACAACTTGCAACATCAGCTTCCAGATGAAGATTACAATCGAGCAGATTCAGGCTAAGACAGTAGCTCCCTAATTAAAACCACAAGGCATCGTATGATGTCACAATGCGAATGCCTCTATCCCGCATTTTGCGGGGTTAGAGGCATATGCTCTTTTATAACACTGAGAGACCGACTACCCAAAGGAAAGGTGATTTGGATATATGCGCGATAAAAAGATGGCAACGGACGCCGCAAAAAGCGGGAAGTCTGCTATAAAGCCGCCATACAGAAAAATATTTGACGCTGACAACAACGTAATTGGAGGCGTAAGCAAAAATTCAATATGTGATGCCGGCGGTAAGGCGATAGCCGTTCATTCCGGCGTTGACGCAGAGCCTAATCCTAAGGGCAAGGGCAAAGACACCAAGATAGACGTGTATCAGTCCGAGCAGGGCGAGTACCGCGTCAAAAAAGGCGAGGTTTATCTTAACGGTGTTCATATAGGCGGTGTAAACGGAGCATGGATCATGCCTTTTTCACTTTTGTCGACTGCAAGCGGTATAGCTGCGCTGGCGCTGGCTACCATGCTAGTCATAAGACCGTGGATCCCTTCAAGTAAAAAGCCAATTATTGAAGTAGGGGATTCTTCCGGACCTTGGGTGGAGACAGTCGAGATGCTTCCCGAGACTATAGGACCGGGACAGACGGGCGGACATGAATTCACACTCACAAATCCTCACGACGATGCCATGAGATATTCTTTTGATATCAAGGAAGTTCACAACGGTGAGATCACCGAGGATTTCCCGATAGAATTCAGAATGACCAAAAACGGTCAGCCTTTATCGAAAAATTGGTATAAGGCAAGCGAGCTTAAGGATTATACGTTTACCGTTCATCCTCAGGATGAACTTCAGTGCGGTATTCAGTGGCGTTGGAAAATGTACGGAGACGAGGAAAAGGATATTCTTGACACCATGTACGGTACAGATGGCGGCACTTATGCGCTCGATATTATGATCTACAATGAAGCGGTGGTATATTAAGATATGACAAATGAAACAAATACAGTTTTAAACAATACCGATACGTCGGAGACAACAGCGGGCAAGACAAGCGCGAAAAAGATAATAGGCAAAGTTTTTACTTACATAGGCATTGGTATTTGCGCACTGTTGGCGGTAATACTTATATGGCTTTGTATTGATAAGTTTATACTTAAATCCCCCGTACCTTCCATAGGAAAATTCTCCATGATGAGAGTTGCTACGGGAAGCATGCAGGGAACAATAGATCAGGGAGACTTTGTAATTGTCAAGAAAACCGGTGATTATAAAACGGGAGATATTATTACGTTTTTCCCGACCGGTGCAACAACACCTACCACGCATAGGATCATAAATATTGACGATGAAGGGAAATTCGTTACAAAGGGTGACGCTCAGTCAGCCATAGACCGAGAACACATATCCACGTCTCAGATACACGGAGAGGTCGTCGGAAGAATAAGAACGGCGGTATTCATGGTTTGGTTCAAGGATATGGGATGGATATATTTCCTTGCGGCAATTCTTATAATCGGCATGGGACTTTTGCTTTTGAAGTACGATGCGGCTATGAAAAAGCAGGCAGAACAGACACGTGAGCTTGAAGAACGTCTTGCGAAAGCCGACGCAAAAGCAGCAGCCGACGCGCAGGAGGCAGTTAAACAGGACGAGAGCGTAGCACAAGACGTACAAATGCAATCGGAGCCCGAACCTCAAAAAGAGCAGGAAGTTCAGGCGAACGAAGATAACGGCGCAGAGGAACCACAAACTCAGCAGACCGAAGAAGCTCAGGATACGGATGCTTAAAAATCAACCGTCAATAATTGAATAATAAAATTCAAAAAATCGCGGACAGTGTAACGGCACGTCCGCGATTTTTTATCCTCATTTTTCCATACATATAAAAAAGTCGTTTTTGCAAGAATAATAACAGAGATGCAAAGCATATGAGAATTGCGAGTCGTATCGCAAGTGATTTCATTTGCGGTGCAGGCTCGATTTATCATAGATTTAAAAAGAATAAAACCGTATTTACGGAAAACAAGGAGAATAATCATGGCTAACAAGCAGGCAAAGAAGGCTCTTGAGCAGTTCAAGATGCAGGCAGCAAGCGAAGTAGGTGTAAACCTCAATAACAACGGTTACAACGGTGACCTCACAGCTCGTCAGGCAGGTAGCATCGGCGGTCAGATGGTTAAAAAGATGATCGAAAGCTACGAGAACTCTATGCAGACAAAGTAATCTGAGAAGAGTGTAATTTTCACATTCGTGCCACTTCGCCAATAGGCGGAGTGGCATTTTTTTGTGTAAATAAATAAAAAAGTAATGACAAAAGTCAAAAAGTGTGTTATAATTAAAATGGAATATTATTTTATAAGTTAAGGAAGGCAAAAAATGAAAAAAACAGTACTCAGAAGCTACGCAAAGCTTATCGCGCGCTCCGGTGTAGCGATAAGAAAAAATGATATCGTAATAATCAATGCGGGACTTGACCAGCCCGAATTTATCAACATGGTGGTTGAGGAGTGTTACCGCGCGGGTGCAGAGAAGGTCTTGGTTGATTGGAGCTATGCTCCTGTACAGAAGACAGGAATTAAATTTATGAAGCCCAAGGCGCTCGGCAGAGTGGAAAATTTCGAAGAAGCAAAGCTCAAGTTCCGCCTTGAGAAAAATCCGGCGATGATATATATTATTTCCGATGATCCTAATGGATTCAAGGGAATCGACCAAAAGAAATACGCAAATGCCATGAAGGAAAAGCTCAAGGTAATAAAGCCTTACCGCGATCAGATGGACAACAAGTACAAGTGGTGCATCGCGGCTGCTCCCGGAAAGGAATGGGCGAAGGTAGTATTTCCCGGTATGAGAACCTCCACAGCGGTAGAAAAGCTCTGGGAGGCGATACTTTATACATCAAGAGTTATAGACAAGGACGGCAATCTTCTTGATCCTGTTGCGGAGTGGGATAAGCACAATGCAAGCTTTGCCGAAAAGTGCCGTGTCCTCAACGAAGCTGAGCTTGTCGCTCTTGAATATAAGTCGTCAAACGGTACGGATCTTACGGTAGGTCTTATGGAGCAGGGCAGTTTTCTTGGCGGTGGGGAATACACGCTTGGAACTCATGAATATTTTAACCCAAACATTCCCACAGAGGAGGTGTTTACCACACCTAAGGCGGGAGTTTGCGAGGGTATAGTATATTCATCGCTTCCTCTTTCTTACAACGGCGAGATAATCGACAATTTCAGTATGAAATTTGAGGGCGGAAAGATAGTCGAGGTCAAGGCTGAAAAGAACGAAGCGCTTCTTCGCGAGATGGTCGGAATGGATGAAGGCGCGGCGATGCTTGGCGAGTGCGCACTCGTTCCCTACGATTCGCCTATTCGCAACAGTGGAATCATGTTTTTTGAAACGTTGTTTGATGAGAACGCGTCCTGCCATTTTGCCATAGGCAGGGGATTTACCAATACTGTAAAGAACTATTCCGAATATACAAACGAGCAGATGAAGGAAATGGGAGTTAACGATTCTTCCATTCACGTTGATTTCATGATAGGCACTGCGGATATGTCTATAGTCGGAATAAAGAAAAACGGAGAGAGATTCCAGATATTCAAGGATGGAAATTGGGCTTTTTAAGTCTTGACGGACACTCCTTGTATCATCTGAGATAAGGAGATTTTTATGTCAAGAAAACCTATGCCCAAAAACACTCTGAGTGCGGGGCAACGAGCTGCCGCGTACGAGCAACAGCAGAAAATCAAGGTGGAGCGGCTTTCGGAAAATAATGAGGAGAAAGCAGACGTGAAAGCTGTAAATCCCGGTATCAACGCAGAAAAAGAAACCGTTGTCGCCCCAACTGAAAATATCAAGCTTTCACCTCAAAAGCAAAAAGAAAAGCCTCAGCTCCAAACTGTGAAGGTGGATCTGGGAGTAAAGATTGGACAAGCCCAAAAGTTGCATGGCGTATGTAACGGCCCGCTGTCTCAAAGCGCGGATATTTCAAAATTGTTGAAGGATATACATGTTCCGTATATCAGGTTTGATAAAACAGAGGGAGCAAGGTCGGGATACGTAGTAGATATATCCAAGGTGTTTCCAAATATGGATGCCGATGAACGTGATCCCCAAAGCTACAGCTTCAGACAGACGGATATTCACATGCTTGCCGCAGCAAATACGGGAGCGAAAATAATATTCAGGCTGGGAGAGAGCTTTGATATAGGTACTCCTGAGCATAAATTCAAGCTTTACGAAAGCTACGATAAGATCACGACGGTATGTGTTAATATTATAAAACATTACAACGATTATTGGGCAAACGGATTTGCGCTTGGAATAGAGTATTTTGAGGTGTTGTCTCATACCGACATACAGGCGGTAAGAGAGGTAAATACCGATACGGAGATATTTGAGCTTTATGCGAGAATAGCTAATGGCATAAAGCTTTATGACGATAAATTGCGCGTGGGCGGAATGAGCTTTTCCTCTCCGTCGCAATTCGTCAGAGATTTTATAAGAGAATGCAAAAAGAGAAATGCGCCCATGGACTTTTTGAGTATTTCATTGTATGATACAACTCCCGAGGCTATGGGTGAGCATATAGAGCAGTATGTACATATACTAAAGAATTCAAGCTATGCCAACGCACAGATTATTGTAAGCGAGTGGGCATATATGCCGCTTGTGGCAGATATGCGTGAGGCGTCGAATATATTGAATACGAAATCCCGAGAGAGTGCGGAAAAACGGAGAGATTTTTTCGAGTATCATAAGAACATATACGGCGCGGCATTTGTTGCGGCGGGACTTTTGAAAATGCTTGAGTATCCAGAGATATCTGCGGCATGTCTGTACAGCGCCGAGGCAGATTCTCTGTGGTGCGGTATTTGTGACAGATTCGGAATACCTCAAAAGCCGTATTACGCACTTGACAGCTTTGCAAAGCTTGTCAGCGCGGGGGAGAGAATACTGTGTGTAAGTGAGCAGGACAGCGCGTATGCTCACTCCGGAATTTATGCGGCAGCATGCGGCGCTCAAGGGAGCGCTTGCGTAATGCTTGCGGCGTTTGACGGATGTACGTCGGTAGATTTAAGACTTGACAACATTCCGGATGATGTTTATACGGCGGATATATATATGCTGGACGGTGTAAAGAATATGGAGCTTTGTCATTCCATACAACTGTCGGGAATGAAAAAGAGAATGGTCTTAAATATAAGCCCTTATTCCGTTGTTTTTATCAAAATATACTGATCTGCTGAAATTATAAAACAAAACAGGGAATAATAAGAATACATACCAAAATTTACGAAAGGAAAATTTAAAGCGTGAGGCATGTTGACATATATACAGACGGTGCTTGCCGCGGCAACCCCGGTGCGGGTGGCTGGGGAGCTGTGCTTGTCTGTGACGGAAAAGAGAAAGAACTTTCTGGAGGAGAGGCGGTCACTACCAATAACAGAATGGAATTGCTTGCCGCTATCTCTGCGTTATCCGCGCTTAAATATCCGTGTGAGGTGACACTTACGTCCGATTCAAAGTATCTTGTGGATGCGATTGAGAAGGGCTGGGCTGTGTCATGGAGAGAAAAGGGCTGGAGACGCGCGGATAAATCCCCTGCGCTCAACCCCGATCTTTGGGAGAAGCTCCTTGATCTGCTTGAAATACACGACGTAACGTTCGTGTGGGTAAAGGGACACGCGGGACATCCTTACAACGAAAGATGTGACGTTTTAGCAACGAATTTTGCCGATAGCTTTAAATAAAGCTTGCATGAAAAGAATCTTATCCCTTGTTTTGACACTTTTACTCGTATTTTCTCTTGTTGCTTGTGGCGGTACAAAGACTGATGAGACTGCATCCAAGAGCGAAAGCAAAACGGAGAAGCCTACTGAAAACTCAACACCTGCACCTACAGAGAAGCCTACCGAGAAACCCTCGGAGAAGCCCACCGAGAAGCCTACTGAAGGAGGCACCGCAAAGCCGGATGAGGCACCCGAAGGTATTAAGTATCTGCGTTCCGATACAGGCACTCAGCTCAACATGATACTTGAGTATGACACCGCGAAAAATCAGGACGGCACTTATACGGTTGACGCAACGCTCAAGCTTGAGAGCTATTCTCTTAACGTAACTGCGAGAGGAAACTCCAACTATATCAAAATAGGAGATGAAAACTACTATTTTTCTACCGAGGCGATAACTTACAGCGGTGCGGAAAAGACGACTTTTACGCTTGCAACTCACAGATTTACGGTTTCGGGAGATAAAAACGAGGTAGGCGTGTACGCCATCTGGTATTTTAACGGCACGTACAACGATGCGCCCTTGGCTACAATAGTTATTGACGGAAAGATAACGCTTGAATAATTTCAGACAACGAGAATACGGGCACTCCCTCTGTTGCGGGATGCTTGTGTTCTCGTTTTTTTGTAAAAATTAAAAAAGCTATTGACATATACGTTTGGGCGTGCTATAATATAACAAGTGATATATAACACGTGTTATACAAACAAAGGAGAGAGCATATGCCGCCTAAAGCAAAGGTTACAAAAGCCGATATTTTGCAAGCAGCAGCCGATATTGTTCGTTTGGACGGAGTAGAGCAGCTTAACGCAAGAGCCGTCGCGCAAAAGCTTGGAGTGTCAACTCAGCCGATATTTTCAAATTATGCCTGTATGGATGAGTTACTCTGTGACGTAATATCCTACGGTGAAAAGTTATATTATAACTCGTATATGCAGCCCGCAATGCTGGGAGACAAATATCCGAAGTATAAAGCATCGGGAATGTCGTATATCGAATTTGCCAAGCGTGAAAAAGAGCTTTTCAAGCTTTTGTACATGCGCGACCGTACAAAAGAGAAGCCGCCTGCCGATTGGGGAGATTTTTCGGGCATCATAGATATTGTACAGAAGAATGTAGGAATTGACAGAGACCGCGCGGAATTTTTTCACCTGGAGATGTGGACTTTCGTACACGGTATAGCTGTTATGATGGCGACGTCGTATCTGGAGCTTGATATGGATACGGTATCGGGTATGATATCCGATGTATATCAGGGATTGGTTTGGAAGTTTGCGGGCAAAGACATAACGAAGGAGGTATTAAGATGAAATCTATTATAGAAATAAAAAACTTGAGCAAGAGCTTTGGTCAACTGAAGGCCGTTGACGACCTGAGCTTTGAGGTAAGACATGGGGAGCTTTTTGCGTTTTTGGGTGTAAACGGCGCGGGAAAAAGCACCACTATATCTATGATATGCGGACAGCTCAAAAAAGACAGCGGCAAGATAACTATAAATGGGCAGGACACCGATACGGACATGGACAGTCTCAAAAGCAGTATAGGGGTGGTATATCAGAACTCTGCGTTGGACATGTCTTTGTCGGTAAAAGATAATCTTGAGAGCCGCGCCGCCATGTACGGTATACACGGAGAAGAATTCAAAAATAGGCTGGACGAATTGGCAACCCTTTTGAATTTCAAGGATCTTTACAAGCGCACTCTCGGAAAGCTCTCTGGAGGACAGAAAAGAAGAATAGATATTGCACGCGCGCTTATCCATAAGCCGAGCATTCTTATTCTTGACGAGCCCACAACAGGGCTTGATCCTCAGACCAGAAAGCTTATGTGGAGCGTTATAGAGAAACTAAGACGCGAGGAAGGTATGACGGTGCTTTTGACTACGCATTACATGGAGGAAGCGGCAGATGCGGATTATGTCGTTATAATCGATAGCGGAAAGCTTGCCGCATGCGGAACTCCGATAGAGTTGAAAAACCAATATACAGGAGATTTTATAATGCTGTATAACGTGAGCGAAGAAAGTGTTCGCGCACTTGGCGTGGAATATGAGATCCTTCGCGATGCGTACAGAATATCCGTCTCAAATACCACCGAGGCGACAAAGCTCATAGTTGAGCATCCCGACGTTTTTGCCGATTATGAGATATTCAAAGGAAAAATGGACGACGTTTTTCTTTCTGTTACCGGTAAGAAGCTTACGGGAGGTGAAGAAAATGTATAAGATATCTGCTTTGATAAAGAGAAACAGTAAATTGTTTTTTAAAGATAAGGGCGTATTTTTCACATCGCTTATAACACCCCTTATTTTGCTTGTTTTGTATGCGACATTCCTATCAAACGTTTACCGCGATTCGTTTATGGCAGGACTTCCGCAAGGCTTTAATATGCCGGGCGAGCTAATAGACGGTCTTGTTGGCGGTCAACTTATTTCGTCACTTTTGGCGGTCAGCTGTGTTACTGTTTCATTTTGCGCCAATATGATCATGGTTTCCGACAAGGTTACGGGAGCGAGAAGAGATCTGAACATCACACCCGTAAAGGGTTCACATCTTGCTATTGGTTACTACGTAGCAACTTTGTTCGTTACACTCATAATTTGTTATATTGCTATGGGCGCAGGTTTGATATATCTCTTGAACATTGGCTGGTATTTGTCTTTGTCAGACGTGTTGTTCATGGCTCTTGACGTATTCTTGCTTACTATGTTTGGAACGGCGCTGTCAAGTGTTATAAATTTCTTTTTGTCAACTCAGGGACAGATATCCGCGGTTGGAAGCATTGTAAGCTCATGTTACGGTTTTATCTGCGGAGCATACATGCCTATTTCGAGCTTTGCCGAAGGACTTCAGAAGGTTCTTTCGTTTTTCCCCGGAACGTATGCGACGGGCCTTTTCCGCAACCATGCTACGCGCGGAGCCTTCGAGGAAATGCAAAAGATAGGATTGTCTGACAGGGATATAGGTGCGATGAAGGATGCGATAGATTGCAATATTTATTTCTTTGACAGTAAGGTGCATACGAGAAATATGTATCTTATCCTTGGCGCGTCCGTAATTGTTTTGGTGTCGGTTTACGTTGTTATGAATGTGATATCCTCAAAGCGCTCCAAGGTCACAAAATAAATTCAAACCCGAAGTGTCAAACAGAAGAATTTCTATTGACATTTCGGGTTTTTCATGTTAAAATAGGGATGTTCTGATTTTAGTGGATGAACTCGCTGAAATAATTCGCGGGTATGTGCGGACTTTTCCGCCATACTCCACTCATTTCATTCGCGGGTATGTGCGGACTTTTCCGCCATACTCTACTCATTTCATTCGCGGGTATGTGCGGACTTTTCCGCCATACTCTACTCATTTCATTCGCGGGTATGGCGGAATTGGCAGACGCATAAGATTTAGGATCTTACGCCAAACGGTGTGCAGGTTCGACCCCTGTTACCCGCACCACCGGCAGTGCCGGCTCCAAATCTTAGGGGCTGTCACTGCTGATTTTTTCGTTTATCACACAGCTGAGAAGTCTGTTATGGATATTCATACCAATATAAAAGCGAGGAGCATTGCTCCTCGCTTTTATATCGGTACTTGAGGGGGATGCAGAATTGCTGCCGGGTTTGTGGGGCGAGCGTTTTAAGTGTTGTCGCCGTATACATCGCCTTCAATTTTTTTGATTGAACTTTTGAACTGAAATACAAACAGAATAGACGTAAACAGCACGGCAAGTACATCTGCGATAGGCTCTGCCATGTAAACACCCAAGGTCTTGTTTTCAAGCAGACGGGGCATGATATATATAAGCGGTACAAGTAAAATGAATTTTCTTACTATGGCGACCATAATGGACGATGTTGCTTTTCCAAGCGAGACGAATGTCATCTGACAAGCTACCTGAATTCCAAATATTATCGTTCCGCCAAAATATATTCTTATGACACTTTGCGTGAAGTCAAGTATTGCGGTCTCACTCGTGAACATGCTTGCAAATCCGCGAGGGAATAGCATGACCAAGCTCCACAGAACTACCGAATACGTAAGGCAAGATATTAAAAGCAACTTGAAGGTGCTTTTTACGCGTTCGCTGTTTTTTGCGCCGTAATTATAGCTAAGAATGGGCTGAGCCCCCTGAGCGATGCCTTGCAGGGGAAGCATGGCAAATTGCATGACACTTGTGAGTATTGTCATCGCGCCTACCGCGATATCTCCGCCGTATCCAAGCAGAGAAGAGTTGAAGCAGATGGAGATAACGCTTTCACTTGCCTGCATTATAAAGGTTGCAGTTCCAAGAGCTACGCAAGGAAAAATAATCTTTGGCGATAATGAGAGGTTTTTGACTTTCAAACGCAGCAACGCTTTTTTTGAACAAAGGAAACATACTGCCCAGATGCAGGACAATGCTTGCGACATAACAGTTGCTAAAGCCGCGCCTTTAACTCCCATATCAAATCCGTAAATAAATATTGGATCAAGAGCAATATTTGCCACGGCACCGATTATAACCGATATCATTGATATTTTGGTAAATCCCTGAGCTGCAATAAATGCATTCATTCCAAGGGTAAGCTGCACAAATATTGTTCCCAACGCATATATGTTCATGTAATCGGTAGCATATTTGATAGTGTTTTGACTTGCGCCGAATGACAGTAAAATTTTCTCATTCCAAATGCAAAGCACCACAGTCAGTATAACCGAGATTATAATTTGGAGTAAAAAGCATCCTCCGAGAGTTTTCTCGGCTTTTTGCATGTTTTTCTCTCCCATGTATATTGAGGCTCTTGGCGCGCCGCCTGAGCTTACAAGCGCAGCAAATGCTGATACTATCATGATAAGCGGCATGCAAACGCCAACCCCGGTAAGCGCAAGATCGCCATTTTCGGGGATGTGTCCGATATATATTCTGTCCACGATGTTGTACAGCATATTTATGATCTGAGCAATCACGGCGGGAAGAGAAAGCCGTAATAACAGCTTGCCTATTGGAGCAGTTCCAAGTACATCTTTATTTTCTTGCATAAAGTTACCTTTTTTTGTTGTTATTTTTTGATTGATGTCAGCTCATACCGCCCGATGCTATATAGTCTGCGAGAAGGTCTCTTGCGAAAATATCGAAATCATATCTTTCTATTTCGGTCAGTTTATTGGGAGCGTAGGTCGAAGTATAGGAGTCAACTATAATGTAGTACGTTGCGCTGTCATTGATGTTTGAGGTAAATCCGGGCTCGTACGATATAAAATAATCAGTATTGGAGGTTTCAATAAATTTTTTCCTGAGATCGTATCCGCTGACCGAGCATAGGACAAGCTGATTGTCAAATGGGAACAGGGACTGAAGCTGTGAGTATTTTATCGGTCCTGATTCAAGGTGATACGGGCTTCTTATGGAAATGAATCCGCCACCGAGAGAAATGTCATATTTATCTCCCCATATATCAAGTCCTTTTTCAAAGTAGAGATCAGCCACGAGCTGGCGGAGATATGTGCTGTTGCGGTAATAAGAATTATTGCCGATGATCTGATCTCCGAGAGCGATTGTATCCTTATATTTTTCGCGAAGCTCATCTACGATAGGATCGTCAGGCAAGAATGAATATGTGTCTCCGCTGATAAATTCCGCAACATTTACCTTGGAATTCCAATTGGCAAAATTAATATTTATTTCAGCGTGAGAAATGCCTCGGTTATCACCGCCGTTTTGCAGGTGATAAACTCCGTAGGAATCCGTTAGCACGTAGTTTGCATGTGTGTGACCTTCAAAAACAAGATCTACGTAACCGCCCTCGGAAAGAGAAGCGTCATAGTATGAGCTGAGTTGTTGGCTTGAAACGGATGTTACACCGCTTTTGGACTGACTGTATCCGTCATGAATTGAATAAACAATGTAGTCAACTCCAAGAGAGCGAAGACGTTGAGATTCCGCTTTGACAAGAGATGTCAGATCATTTCCGGTCTTAAAGTATATTTCTTTGGTGTGGTCGGGAGCAATTGACGAATAACAATCGCCTATAGCTCCTATAATTCCTATCTGTATTCCTCCGCGCTCGATTATTACCGAAGGAGAGCAGTAATCAGCCAAAGTGTTCGTTGCGTGTTCATAGACGTTGATGGCAAGAAGCGGGAACTGCGCAAGCTCTGCATTTGCAGAAATGTATTCTTCTCCCCAATCGAATTCATGATTACCGAGTGTCATGGATTCAGCACCGAGGTGATTAAGCCAATCGGTTATTATCAATCCCTTAGTGAGATTAGATTCTGAACCTCCTTGCCACATATCTCCTGAGGATAGAAATACAAAATAATCGTCATAAATATCGCGGCAGTTTTTAAGGTAAGTCGTAAGCTCGTCAACACCGATATTTGATGCGGTATCACTGAACTTACCGTGAAGATCGTTTATAGCGTAAAAATCTATTGCGACGATGACCGATTCACCGCAATCGTCACATATTCCGTTGTCGTCTATGTCGGAATGATCATCGCTTGCACTCGGTGGTGTGGGCTTGTCCGGAGTGTCATCGGGTTTATCCGTGCCTTGTTCTGTATTTGTTTGAGTGTTGGCTTCGAAATCCGAATCAAGGGTTGATTTTTCGGTTGTATTCTGACTGTTTTTCTCCGGTGATCGTGACGGGCCGTTAAATGACAGACCTATGTCACAAGACGTAAGAATGATTATGAATGCCAGACATAGGCAAATAAGAGCTTTTTTCATAAGTTACCTCTGTTGATGTTGTTTTTACATGAGTGGCGCGAAGATGCGCAGAATGCTTTGAATAATGCGCAAAGGCAGTTTTGCCTGACAGTCCTCTTTGGTTATGCGTTTGCATTTGTCGAGAGTTGCGAGATAGTCGTCTTTTATACTTTGTATTGATTCTGTGCCTACAAGCCGCACGCCGCACTCAAAGTGCAGATAAAGGCTTCTGTAGTCGAGATTCGTTGTGCCCACTGTGGCTACTTCATCGTCGCAAAGAAATGTTTTTGAATGATTGAAGCCTTCGGAATATTCGTATATCTCAATCCCTGCATCAATCAGGTCGCGGTAATATGAGCGAGTGGTTATGTGAACGAATTTTTTGTCCCATACGGCAGGCGTTATTATCTTAACGTCAACGCCGCTTTGAGCGCACAGCAAAAGAGCTGAAAATATGTTTTCATCCGGAATAAGATAGGGTGTGTTGATATAAAGATATTTTTTTGCGTTTTGTATGATAGAAATATACACGTTCTCTCCTACGTTGTATTTATCCAATGGAGAGTCCGCATAAGGCTGAACAAAGGAAGGGTTGTAAATGTCACAAGGTGTTTGTGCGTAGGGATAAAACGTATCCCAGTCTTCTTTTTGCCCGGAGCACGCTTGCCACATTTGCAGGAATATTAGAGTAAGTCCCCACGCGCCATCTCCTTCAAGCTTGAGGGAGCAATCCTTCCAATGACCGTATTTTTGCTTTTGGTTGATATACTCATCCGCCATATTGCAACCGCCGGTATAAGCTATTTTACCGTCGATGGCTGTGATTTTTCTGTGGTCTCGGTTGTTCTGAAGCCCCGAAATTATTGGACGGAATTTGTTGAAAACATGGCACTTGATACCCATTTTTTCAAGATGTTTGTTATATTTTTTAGGTAAAGTCAAAAAGCAACCGATGTCATCGTACATGATACGCACGTCTACTCCTTCAGCGGCTTTTTGTTTGAGAATATCCAATACCGAGTCCCAAAATTTACCTTCCTCAATTATAAAATATTCTAAAAAAATGTATTTTTTTGCCGATTTCAGCTCATTTATCATGTCTTCATACCAAAATTCGCCCAAAGGAAAAAACGTTGTGTTAGTATTGGTATATAGGGGAAATCCCGCTGTGTTTTGAAGATATCGCGCAAGCGGAGCTTTATCGGGATGAGCTTGTTCGAGTAAGGGAAGTCTGTTTTTATCCTGATCGTGCGGCAGCTTTGTCATAAGCTGATGCTTTTGAAGATATTTTGAAACGCGGGTTTTTGATGTCTGGCTTTTAAACATCAAGTAAAACATGCCGCCAAACACGGGGAGCAAGAGTATCAAAAACACCCATACTACCTTGTATGCCTGCTTTTCTTCCTTTGAGATTATCCATACGCAAACTATCCAGCTTATTACGTGAAGGGACATGCGTATATACTGTGATGCTTGACTTGAGCTGAGAAGAAGCGTGATGAGTAAAGAGAATTGCAGAGCCAAAAGTAAAATAATAGCAAAGCGTTGCCGCAGCAGAGCATAGAACCATTTTTGCCGATGCTTTGTTTTTAGAATTTTTCTTGGCATGCCGCATCCCTCCTTTCGCTAAATCGGACACAACTGATCAGATAACACAATTATATCATATATTTTAGATTATTTCAATAAATTTGTAATTTTAAAAAATATTTTACTAATTTAAAGTTGTATACATACTGTAAATTGAAAATAAATAAAAAAAACGCTTGAATTACACTGTATAGTGTGATAAAATGGATGTATACACAACTTTACGGAGGCAGATATGAAAATTTCAAATTTGCTAATTGAAAATAAACCCAAGCTGTCATTTGAGGTGTTTCCGCCAAAGAATTGGGATGCATATGAAAGCGTAGAGCAGACCACCGAGGAGATAGCGGAACTCAAACCGTCGTATATGAGCGTAACATACGGCGCGGGCGGAGGTACATCCGATACAACTGTAAGTATTGCCGCGAATATTCAGAACAAATTTGGAGTTCCCACGCTTGCGCACCTGACCTGTCTTTCTTCGGACAGGGAAAAGGTCAGCAAACAGCTTGAACTTTTGCGCGCTTCGGGAATAAACAATATTCTTGCGCTTCGCGGAGATGTTCCATCGGATTTTGACAGATCTAACCTCTGCTATCACTATGCTTGCGAGCTTATTGAGGATATAAAAAAGGCGGGAGATTTTTGTATCGGTGGCGCATGCTATCCGGAAGGACATCCCGAGTCTCCTACGTATGCAGAAGACATCAAGCACCTTAAAGAAAAGGTGGACGCGGGATGCGAATTTTTGACCACGCAGATGTTCTTTGATAATGATGTGCTTTACAATTTTATGTACAAAATAAGAGAGGCGGGTATCGGTGTTCCTGTAGTTGCGGGTATCATGCCGGTTGTTAATCCCAAGTCCATAAAGAGGACTTGCGCTATTTCGGGTTCTGCGCTTCCCGCAAGATTTTTGAGAATAGTTGATAAATACGGAGATGATCCGGATGCTATGAAGCAAGCGGGCATAGCATATGCGACGGAGCAGATAATAGATCTTTACGCAAACGGAATATCCAACGTTCATGTTTACTGCATGAATAAGCCCGACGTGGCAAGAAGCATCATGAATAACATATCCGCAATAATAAAGTGAAATGAACACAGTACATGCAAAAGATATAGAGGTAAAAAAGTTAGACACATCCGAAATTCTTCGTTATATGCGAGCGGGAATGTCTCCCGACGCGCAGGTCGTATTGGCAGCGGAACGTGGGGGAAAGCTTGTTCTGGGCGCGTCGGGTTGCCGTGCATGTTACACTAAGGTTTTAGTTGAAAGAATAGACGAGGCACACCTGAAGCTTGGTCAGATAACGGTATGCAGCAACGATCTGTTGCGGCATTTGGAGGGTTGCTTTGAGGCTTTTGTGATCGGAGTGAGCGCCGGGGTAGGAGTTGACAGAATCATACGCAGCAGTAGAGTGGAGAGTGAGCTTTTATCTCTTGCATGCGATGCTGCAGGATCCACGCTGGTGGAGGAGGCTTGCGATCAGCTCGAAGAATTTTTATCCGAGGAGATAAAGGCTTTGGGTAGGACTGCTGTTGGGCGATTTTCTCCCGGATACGGAGATTTTTCATTGGAATATCAAAAGCATATCACGAAGCTTTTGAATACTTCAAAAAATATAGGCGCAAGTCTTACAGGCGGGGTTATGATGGCTCCGTCAAAGACGGTGACCGCGATAATAGGAATAAAGTGAAATGAAAATAACAGAGGCAATAAAAGAAAAAAGACTTATGTTTGACGGTGGAATGGGCACCATGCTCCAAGCCGCAGGCTTGCCCGCAGGCACAGCGCCCGAGGTGTGGAATATTTCCCATCCCGACAAAATAACAGAGGTTCACAGGTTATATATCGAATCGGGCTGTGATATTCTGACGTCAAATACATTTGGAGTAAACATCCTGAAATACGGCGCCGATGAGGTTGCACATATGACACGCGCGGCGTTTTCGTGCATGAAAAATGCGGCGAAGGATTGTGGCAAAGATGTGTATTTTGCGCTTGACATCGGCCCACTGGGCAGACTTTTGAAGCCCTACGGAGATCTTGAATTTGAGGATGCGGTGTCAATATTTGCCGAGACTGTAAGGATTGGCGCATCGTGCGGCGCTGACGTTGTTTTGATAGAGACAATGAATGACTCTTATGAGACCAAGGCGGCGGTCTTGGCTGCTAAGGAAAATTGCGATCTGCCCATATTTGTGACAAACGTTTACGACAAAACGCACAAGCTCATGACGGGAGCAGACGTTGGCGCTATGGTCTCGATGCTTGAAGGTCTTGGAGTTGATGCAATTGGAATGAACTGCTCTCTTGGACCTGTACAGATGGCAGAGATATTGCCTAAATTTATAAAATGTTCATCAACACCCATCATAGTACAGCCCAACGCAGGTCTGCCCGTTCAAAGAGAGGGAAAGATCGAGTACGACATTGATGCAGAGACCTTTTCGGATGTTATGGTGGAAATGGCAAAGATGGGGGCGTGCATTCTCGGCGGATGCTGCGGTACTACACCTGAATACATCGCATTGACGAAACAGAAAAGCCGTAACGTTGTGTTTTCCGAGATATCAAAAAAATCTTATACTTCCGTGTCATCCTATACTCATGCGGTTTATATCGGAGATGAACCGATTATTATTGGAGAGAGGATAAACCCGACGGGCAAATCAAAGCTCAAGGAAGCTTTGCGTACCAATAATATGTCGTATATTCTCTCCGAGGCGGTGGCTCAGCAGGAGAGGGGCGCGCATATTTTGGACGTCAATGTTGGTCTTCCCGAAATAGACGAGGAGAAAATGATGCTTTCGGCTATCAAGGAGATTCAGGCGATCAGTGATCTTCCGCTTCAGATAGACACTGTGAATTTTAATGCCATGGAGAGTGCATGCCGTGCGTATAATGGCAAGCCACTTGTTAACTCTGTCAACGGAAGCGAGCAGAGCATGGATGCAGTTTTCCCGATAGTCAGGAAATATGGTGGAGCAGTTATCGCGCTTACCATGGACGAGGGAGGAATTCCCCAAACTGCCGAGGGCAGAGTAGAGATAGCGCGAAGGATAATGAAGCGCGCGGCAGAATACGGCATCGACAAAAAGGATATCATAGTCGATCCCTTGGCATTGACTGTTTCATCTGATCAAAGTTCGGGTGTGGTCACACTTGAGGCAATAAAGATTATCAGAGAAGAGCTTGGGTTGAACACAAGTCTTGGAGTATCAAATATTTCTTTTGGTCTTCCGCAGAGAGAGATAGTGACGTCAACCTTCTATATAATGGCGCTTGAGGCTGGGCTTAACTGTGCCATCATGAATCCCAATTCGGTTGAAATGATGAAGGCATACAGAAGTTACTGCACCCTTCGAGGATATGATGCGGGATTTGAAAAATACATGGATTTTGCCGCAAGCGGTATAGCCGTAGCAACCGCGGCAGCACCTGTCAACAAGGCGGATATAAGCGGTGAAGGTGACCTTCAAAATGCGATCATCAAGGGAATGCGAGACAAGGCGAGAGCATTGACGGAAAGCATGCTTGACAGTGTTGACCCTATGGAGATCATAAACTCTCACATAATTCCCGCATTGAACACGGTAGGCGAGGGCTTTGAGAACAAAACGGTATATCTCCCACAGCTTCTTATGAGTGCCGAGGCATCTCAGGCGGCATTTGAGACTGTAAAGGAAAGGCTTCCCAAGTCAGCCGAGAGCAATGGTAAAATAGTGCTTGCAACAGTCAAGGGAGACATTCACGATATCGGAAAAAATATTGTCAAGGTGTTGCTTGAAAACTTCGGTTTCTCGGTAATCGACCTTGGACGCGACGTGCCCGCAAAGAATGTGGTCGACGCGGTTAACAGCAGTGGAGCTAAGTTAGTAGCTCTTTCGGCTCTTATGACTACGACTGTGCCTGCTATGGCAGACACGATAGAGCTGCTTCGTCGCGAATGTCCTACGGTTAAAGTTATGGTAGGCGGTGCGGTACTTACGCAGGAATATGCAGATATGATAGGCGCTGACGCTTACTCTCCCGATGCTATGGGCGCGGTGAGATTTGCGCAGGAGTTGTTTTCATAAAACAAAAAGTCAGTCGAAAGACTGACTTTTTGTTTAGTCTGTAAGCCTGATAAGCTCGGCATCACCGGGGGCGAGACGGATATTGTACTGCTCGCGCTTGTCAAGAGTATACCAGACCTTTGCGTATTTGCTGTATTTTTGTACTGTTTTATCAGTTTTTATCTTTGCCACGGTTACGGAATTGAAATCCTTATTCATGAGCATGAGCCTGTCCTCAAAGAATCCTGCGATAATTCTGCCGCCGCTGATGTCGGACACACCGCCGTAGCCGCTAAAATGTGTTACAAGCTCATCGCGCTCCTCGCCAATGTGGAAGACCGCTGTGTGCTTTGCGCCCTCAAGTCCTGAGTAGAGACTCTGAAGCTCGGAGTTGATACGCTTGACTATATAGTAATTTTCATCACGCGTGCCGTCGCTTTGAATGATCGCGTGGCTGTATTTCCATGGCTCCGTGTGAAGAGCGCCGGGCGCCCAATAGGTAAAGTATGAAAGCTGTGACGAGCCGTACGCAAGGGAAGAAAACACCTCGAATCTGATCTCGGCTTCAGTCACGTGACGGTATGTCAAGTGCTCGGATACAAGCACGATTATCATCCACGGAATACCCTTTTCGTCAGCTTTTTTCTTGACCATTTCCATGTTGTTAAAGTATCCGGGTGTGGTCACCTCAAAGAATATCTTGCCTTCAAGGTCATTTTTATAGCGAGAATCGTCGGAGACGCGCGCCTCAACAAACTCACCTGACGCAAGCATTTCGGAGGTGACTTCAAGGCGATTCATGCAGTAGCGGTCGTAAGAGAGCAGATCGCAATCTGTTGCGGTGATGTATTTCTCTATATGCTCCATATATGCGTCATAATTCGGGAAAGCGGCATCGGGGAAAAGGTTTACGTAAAAGCCGTGCTTTTGGTCATGCTGGCGGATAAATTCTGCAATTCTTGCGATCATGGGAATTGCATCGTTATTTGGCTCGTCCTTGATAAAATAGCGGTCAAGCGCAGGATAGTCCTTATATTCTGCTATCATCTGTGAGAGAGTGTCCTGCCAGCCTTCTGCCTCGTTTATGGCATCCTTCATTCTGTCGTCCCAAAGGTATGCCTTCAGTCCAAGCTCATCACACCACTCAAGAACATGCTTGTTGGTTTTTGTGTTGTAGCGACATTCAATTATATTAAAGCCCGCCTCTTTCGCCTCGATAAGTCGCTCGCGGCTGATAAAATCGGGGCGGATGCCGTACCAGAAGTTAATAGGGAATGACATAACAGACCTCCTTTTTATCGGGATTTTACCCCTTTTCTTTATGATACAAGGAAATTGTGACCTTGGTGTTAAGATTTGGAGCGTTTTTGACTAAAACAGGAGAGTTTTTCGAAGAAGGCGTCATTGACAAGAGATATGATTTGTGATAAAATAAACGTGAAAAGTGACATTTATATTTTTGTACATTTTATCAATTATGATGTGCTTTTTATACCAAGGTTGGTTTGTAATGATTTTTATCCATTTGTTTTTTGGAGGTAAGAAAAATGAAAAAACTGATTGTAGCATTTTTGCTTATTTTTGCATTGTCGCTGTGCTTGGTTGCGTGCGGAGAAGGCAGTTCTGCCGATGAATCCGGGCAAACATCCGCGACCAAGCCTACGGACGAGCCCACTGTGCTTCCTGATGAAAGGCCGACGGATGATTCTACAGCTACTCATGTTTGCAAAGGCGTAAAGTGGACGGTAACCAAAGAAGCTACTTGCGCTAACAAGGGCGAAAAATCCTTTGTTTGCGAGTGTGGAGAGGTAGTTGAAACCGAGGAAATTGCGACACTTAGTCACACTCCCGGCGCAGAGGCAACTTGTACTACTGCGCAGACGTGTACTGTGTGTAGCGCCGAGCTTGTAAAAGCGCTCGGACATACCCCCGGTGCAGAAGCGACTTGCACTACAGCACAGATATGCACTGTATGTAATACAACGCTTGTGGGAATAAAAGGCCATACCCCCGCAGCTGAGGTGAGCTGTACGGCTACTCAAAACTGCATTGATTGCGGTGTGGTTCTCATGCCCGCAAAAGGCCATACTCCCGGTGCAGAGGCAACTTGTACAACAGCTCAGACGTGTACTGTGTGTAGCGCCGAGCTTGTAAAAGCGCTTGGTCATACTCCCGGCGCAGAAGCGACTTGCACTACAGCACAGATATGTACTGTATGTAATACAACGCTTGTAGGAATAAAAGGTCATACCCCCGAAACTGAGGTGAGCTGTACGGCTACTCAAAACTGCATTGATTGCGGTGTGGTTCTTGCGCCCGCAAAGGGACATACACCCGGAGCAGAGGCAACTTGTACGACTGCGCAGACGTGTGTTGTATGTCAAGCAGAGCTTGTAAAAGCCCTCGGGCATACTCCCGGCGCAGAGGCAACTTGTACGACAGCGCAGACGTGTACTGTATGTAAAACTGAGCTTGTAAAAGCACTCGGACATACCCCCGGAGCAGAAGCAACTTGTACTACTGCGCAGATTTGTACCGTTTGTAATATAACGCTTGCAGGGATAAAAGGTCATACCCCCGAAACTGAGGTGAGCTGTACGGCTACTCAAAACTGCATTGATTGCGGTGCGGTTCTCATGCCCGCAAAAGGTCATACTCCCGGCGCAGAGGCAACTTGTACGACTGCGCAGACGTGTGTCGTTTGTCAAACAGAGCTTGCCCCCGCATTCGGACATACACCGGGGGCGCATGCCACTTGTATAACGGCGCAGGTTTGTACTGTTTGCGGTGTGGAACTTGATAGCGCATTTGGTCATTTGTATTTGGCTGATTGCGATACAACGTGTAATGTGTGTGGTATTGAACGAGAAGTTATAGCGGAACATATTTATGCCGATACTTATGCAGCTAACTGCAGTTTGTGCAGAGCTAAAAATCCGATTACATACGATGGCGGTGAGGTAACTATCACTTTCTATCATACGATGAACGCAAGATACCAGATGGTTTTGGATAAGTATATTGACAAGTTCAATCAAATGTATCCTAACATCACCGTTAAACATACCCAAGCCGGCGGCTACGACGAGGTTCGTGATCAGATAAAGGCAGATATTGTGAACGGCACACAGCCTAATATTGCTTATTGCTATCCCGATCATGTGGCTATTTACAACATAGCAAAGGCGGCAGTTCCGCTTGACAGTCTTATTAATAGCGAAATTGTTGTTACCGATGCTAATGGCAATAAGACTTTTCTTGGTCTTACCGACGAGCAGAAGGCAGACTTTATTCCCGCCTTTTACGAGGAGGGCGCGGTATATGACGATGTCGGTACGATGTACACACTCCCCATGTCTAAGTACACAGAGGTTCTTTATTACAACAAGGACTTCTTCACAAAGCACAACCTCACAGTTCCCACAACATGGGAAGAAATGGAGGCTCTTTGCGAGAGGATAAAGGAGATAGATCCCAACTGTATTCCTCTCGGATATGACTCTGAGGGAAACTGGTTTATCAATATGTGCGCTCAATACAACTCGCCTTATACAAGCAACACGGGCAATCATATTCTCTTTAATAATAATACTAACCGCAGTTTTGTAAAAATGATGTCGGAATGGTATGCGAAAGGTTACGTAACCACTCAAGAGCTTTACGGCGGTTACACATCCGGTCTCTTTACAGAGCTTAGCGGCAAGAAGTGCTATATGTCCATCGGTTCTACCGGCGGCGCTATTCACCAATGCCCCTCAAGGACCGACTACGGCTACGCATTTGACGTTGGAATTGCGCCCATTCCTCAGATGAATCCCGAAGAAGGTAAGATTCTCTTCAGTGGTCCCTCGCTCTGTATATTGGATAGCGAAGATCAGCAAGAAGTAATTGCTTCTTGGCTCTTTATGGAATTTCTTACAACAAACAAGGAGTTTCAGGCTGAATTTTCTATGATATCCGGTTACATGCCCGTTATCAAGTCTGTTGACCAGGTTGACGCTTACAAGAACTTCATTGCGGGCGCAAACGGCGGATCTAACATTCAGGCGCTCGCAGTTAAGGTTGCGAGAGGCATGTCGGATTGCTATTTCACACCTGATGCATTTGTAGGTTCAGATTATGTGCGCTATGCGGTCGGATATATGGTAGCAAAGTGCATGTCCGGATATACGGAAGCGGCAGATAAGGATGCGTTTATCAGAAAAATTTTTGATGAATATTACCAAGACTGCATATCATACGTCGGCGAAGGAGAATCTACCACTGATGATGAGATATATGCGGCTGCGGAGTTTCTTGATCAACTTTACAAAGACCTCTATCACACGGAAAACAGTTATGATGTCATATCATGTATATCGATGAATGGCAAGTCTTACGATATCACTTGGTCTTCTTCCTCAAGTCTGATTACACTGACTGATAACCATGACGGTAGTATAACTGTCAACATTCCCGGCGGTCACTGCGATGATATATACTATACTCTTACTGCATCGTTGAGCGACGGTAATGGTAATGTGGTAATCAAAAAGTTTGCTCTTTTAGCAAGATTGGCAGGCGCAACGCATAGTGAATACATCGCTGCACAATCAGGTGATTCTATTATTGTTAAAGGCATTGTAACGGGTATAGTTTCAAAATCCAATGGAGCTACAAGCAACTGCCTATATCTTCAGGATATAGATAAAGACGGCGGTTACTACATTTACGGTATGACCGAAGACCCGATCGCTATGGGTATTGAGATCGGTATGACAGTAAGAGCTTCCGGTACAAAGGATATCTACAACGGTACTCACGAAGTTAAGCCCAACGATGTAAAGATCGTAAGCACAGAAAAGACAGCAGTAACTCCCATAGATATTACAGAAGCATACCAGAATGCAGAAGATCTCAAGGCTCAAGAACTCTTTAACCTCCAAGGCGCACTTGTAACCATCAAGGGTGTTGAGATCACAGACCAGACAGCGAGTAGCGGTTACTACAACTTTGTTCTTGCAGGCAAGACATCTTACATCAGAATTTCCAGCTCTACTTGCGCTATCAATAAGGCAGATCAGACTACATTTGCAGCAAATCATACAGCAAATCGCGGAAATACAGCAGATGCTACAGGTATAGTTTGCGTATATAACGGCGCTATTTATCTCGTTCCCGTAACTGTTGACGCGTTCAGCAACTTCCAGTTAGCTGAACGTACAGATGCGGAGAAGGTTGAATACGAGGCAGGCAATATTACAGTTGATTCTGCTATTCACAGCAATAAGACAATCACACTCCCCGTAGTTGGTGCAACATACTCCAACGTTACTATCTCCTGGGTATCCGATAACGCATGCGCAGTAGTTGACGGCGGCAACATTACATTCACGCTCCAGGATGAGGCACAGACAGTTAAGCTCACAGCTACTATCACTCTCGGTGAGAACACAGCAACAAAGGAATTCACAATCACTGTTGACGCAAAGCCCACAGTAGTTCCTTCCGTAGTTGAAACTCCCGCAGCTGATACAGCATACAAGTTCTTCGTAGCTCAGAACAATCTTGGCCAGACACTCTACCTCGACGGTGGGGTTGATGGCAGATACCTTACAACAACAACTGATGTAACTGAGGCTATCGACGTATACGCAGAGGCAGTTGACGGAGGATTCAAGTTCTATATTCTCGTTGACGGAGCAAAGCAGTATATCGAAGTATACAACAACGCAGAAAACAAGCTTTCCGTTCAGTACAACGCTGAAGGTGCTTCTGTTTACACTTACAATGCAGAAACAGATGCATGGGCGACTACATTTGATGGCAAGGAGTACTACCTTGGCACATACAGCACTTTTGCCACGGTAAGCGCATCTGCTAAGTCTTACATCAATGCAGGCAATACTCACGCATCTCAGTTCCCCATGGAGCTTGCTACATTGGTAGACATCGCTGACTGCGCGCACGTATATTCCGGCGATTGAAGTTGAGTATACGGCAATTTAGTTATATAAACAAATGTGAACGGGCGGCACATTGTGCCGCCCTTACTGTTGCCGCGGAGGGATATCCGATATTTTGCGGTCAATACGATGCATCGCCCTGCAAGTTCGACTGCCGGCTTTGTCATTCATTCAGAATGACAGATTGCCCGTAGGGTAGCGAAGCGGCGCGAGGGTATTGAATGACATCACAGTGTGATGTCAGACCCCGAGCGTGACCGAGCCGCAGCGAGAAGGTGCCTTGCGCCTCCCGCGAAATAATCGGTAATTGATCGTGAACGGGAGTACCAAGGCACTCCACCACGACAGAATAATATTCTTTTCCTGTTGACAAACCCCGCTTTTTCCTCTATAATGAACGTAGAAAATCACGTGTTTACGTTTAAATAAGGGCAGAAAATGGAAAGAAAAGCGAAATTTATACTTACAACTCAAAAGACGTCGCTCAGCGAGACGGATTTTGAGACTGTCAGGGCGATTTTAGAGCACGCTATATTGCGCGAGAACGAAAATCCCGATACCACTCTTGAGCGTGAGCTTGAAAAAATATTTTCGGAGCTTGACGGTGAGAACGACACCTCCGAGCTTATCACCGAGGGCGTAGTCAGAGAAAAGGAAAGCGGCGGCGTTGTGCTTGAATATAACGAGAGCGAGCTTACGGGTATGGAGGGCTGTGTTACAAAGATAATGTTTTCTAAAAACAAGCCCGGTTTTGTCGTAATGATGCGAGAGGGCATGGTAAACACCTCGCTTTCATTCGAGACGGGAAAGCGACATACAAGCGTTTACAGTACACCGTATATGCCGTTCCGCTTGTGCGTCAATACGCTGAGAGTTGATAACCAATTCGACACGTTCGGAGAGATAGAAATAGAGTATCTGTTGGAGATAAGAGGGCTTAGTACCGAGAGAAATATACTCAGCATAAAAACCGTTTTTTTAGATTGATATTTGTTAAAATATCCACATACCACCCCGTATTTTGGGGTGGTATTGTCATAAACATAAAAAAACAAAAAAAAGCGCAAAAATCATTGACTTTGATTGCATTTTAATATATAATAACATTATTAAAAGAACTTTGGAGGAAACACCAATGAGAATTCTTCGTCAAAAGCTCAAAAGTGGGATATTCGTGCGTTGTTCTCAGAGTGTATCCAAAGCCAAATCGCGTGGGATAGGTGCGTGACCTACTTGCGCGCTTTTTTGTTTTTATAACTTTGAAAGGAATTTTGAAACATGAAAAAAGTTGGCATAGTAATGGGCAGTGACAGTGATCTGCCGATAGTGGAAAAGGCTTTTGCGGTACTTCGTGAATACGGCGTACCCTTTGAGGTAAGAGTTCTCTCGGCTCACCGCACACCCGTAGCAGCGGCTGAATTTGCGGGCAACGCAAAAAAGAACGGATTTGGCGTTATTATCGCGGCGGCAGGAAAGGCGGCTCACCTTGCCGGAGCTATGGCGGCTAACACCACACTCCCCATCATCGGTATCCCCGTAAAGTCATCCACACTTGACGGACTTGACGCGCTTCTTGCAACCGTACAGATGCCCTCAGGTATGCCCGTAGCGACCGTGGCTATTGACGGCGCGGCAAATGCGGCGCTTCTTGCGGTTCAGATACTTTCCACAGGTGACGAGCAGCTTTCCGCTGTGCTTGACGCAAAGAGGGCAGAGGCAGGAGCAAAGGTGCTCTCCAAGGATGCAGAGATATCCGCAAAATACAGCTGCCTTTGATATATTCGCAAAAACATATTCGCATACCCTAAAAAAGAAAGGAAACATAAATGGGCGGTTTTTTTGGATTGACAAGCAGACGTGATGCTATATCCGACGTTTTCTTCGGAACAGACTATCATTCACACCTCGGTACCCGTCGCGGCGGTATGGCTGCGTATGACGAGGAGATAGGACTTCAGAGAGATATTCACAATATTGAAAATTCTCCGTTCCGAACAAAATTCGATCACGTATTTGACGAGATGAGAGGAAATGCGGCTATAGGCTGCATAAGCGATACCGATCCTCAGCCGTTGCTTATTCGCTCAAGCATCGGAACGTATGCTATCTGCATCATCGGAATTATCAATAACGCCAAGGAGCTTATAGAGAATTATCTTTTGAAGGACGGCGGACATTTCGGCGTCATGACCGGAGGCAGAGTAAATTCAACGGAGCTTGTGGCCTCTCTTATAAATCACAAGGACAATTTTGCTGACGGAATTAAATTTGCTCAGGACGTAATTGATGGTACAGCGTCAATTCTTATTCTTAAAAACGATGGCTCTCTCATCGCGGCGCGCGATAAACTGGGCCGAATTCCCGTTATAATCGGTAAAAATGAGGACGGACACTGCGTATCGTTTGAATCCTTTGCTATTGACAAGGTGGGATTTGAAAAGATCCGTGAGCTTGGTCCCGGCGAGATAGTGGAGCTTACGCCTTCAAGAATGATAGAATTAGCGCCTCCGAGAAAAGAGATGAAGATATGCTCATTTTTGTGGACTTATTACGGATATCCCACTTCTACGTATGAGGGAATAAACGTTGAAATAATGCGATACCGCACCGGACAGATCATGGCACAGTATGACCGCGAGCACGGCAATACAGATGAGCTTGACTATATCGGCGGCATGCCCGATTCGGGAACACCGCACGCTATAGGCTACGCAAACGAGAGCCACGTGCCGTTTGCCCGTCCGTTTATCAAATATACACCCACTTGGGCGCGTAGCTTCACACCTTCCAATCAGAGAGAGAGAAGCCGCGTTGCAAAAATGAAGCAGACGCCTGTAAAGGAGCTTATAAAGGATAAAAACCTTTTGTTCGTGGACGACTCCATCGTTCGCGGAACGCAGCTTAAGGAAACGGTAGATTTTCTTTACGCGAACGGAGCAAAGAGCGTTCACATGCGCTCGGCATGCCCCCCCATTATGTATAGCTGCAAGTACCTTAATTTCACCCGCGCGACAAATGAGCTTGAGCTTATCTCACGCAGAGTCATTCTTGAGCTTGAGGGAGAGGAAGGCTTTAAATATATTGACGAGTATAGTGATGCATCCACGGAAAGAGGCAAGGCGCTCAGACGGGCGATATGTGATAAATTCCATTTTGCGTCCTTGGAATTCCAGACGCTTGAGGGCGTGATAAAATCCATTGGACTTGATCCGTCACAGCTTTGCACGTATTGCTGGACAGGCAAGGAATAAATGAATTGCCATTTGGGCGTGAATTGTCTTAAAACTACATGAATAAAAATAAAGTGAGGATATAAAAATGCATTCAAATTCTAAAAGTGAGAGCTACGCTGCGGCGGGCGTTGATATAACGGCGGGATACAGAGCTGTTGAGCTTATGAAAAAGCATATTGCGAGAACAAAGAACGAGGGGTGTCTTGACGATGTCGGCGGCTTTGGAGGTTGCTTCGGATTGCCTGTCGCAGGCATGGAAGAACCCGTACTTGTTTCGGGTACGGACGGTTGCGGAACAAAGGTTAAGATGGCAATACTCATGGACAAGCACGACACAATAGGTATTGATGCGGTTGCTATGTGTGTAAATGATATTATCTGCTGCGGAGCAAAGCCTCTGTTCTTCCTCGACTACATAGCTTGCGGAAAGAATATTCCCGAAAAGATAGCAGAGATAGTCGGCGGCGTTGCCGAGGGTTGCGTTCAGTCGGGCGCGGCGCTTATCGGCGGTGAGACTGCCGAGCATCCCGGCATGATGCCTGCCCATGAATACGACCTTGCGGGCTTTGCGGTAGGTATCGTTGACAAGAAAAAGATACTTGATAACACAAAAATGGCAGAGGGCGACGTAGTCATTGCGCTTGCGTCCACAGGAGTTCACTCCAACGGCTTCTCGCTTTGCCGCAAGGTATTCGATATAGACAACAACCCCGACAGCCTCTACACTCCCTGTGAGGAGCTTGGCGGCAAGAGTGTTGCAGAAACACTTCTTACACCCACAAGGATTTACGTAAAGAGCATTCTTGCGCTTCTTGAGAAGGTAAACGTAAAGGGCATCTCTCACATCACGGGCGGCGGGTTTTACGAGAACATTCCGAGATCCATACCCAAGGGACTTACGGCAAAAATCAATAAAAGCGCAGTTAAGGTTCTCCCCATATTCGATCTCATCGCAAAGACCGGAAATATTCCCGAAAGAGACATGTACAATACCTACAACATGGGTGTCGGTATGAGTGTTGTCGTACCCGCGGGTGAGGTCGATGCGGCGCTTGAGATATTGCGCGCAAACGGTGAGGACGCATACGTTATAGGTCAGATAGTCAAGGGTGACGAGGGTGTTATCCTTATCTGACGGACAATCGGAGGAAACAGCTTTGAATAAAGTCAAGATAGCAGTACTTGTTTCAGGCGGCGGAACAAATCTGCAGGCGATTATAGATTATGCAAAAGAGGGACATATCCCCCACGGTGAGCTTGCGCTCGTGCTTTCGGACAAGCCGGGAGCGTATGCGCTGACTCGCGCCGCTATGAATGACATTCCTACAGCGGTCGTGTCGAAAAAAGACTGTGCGTCACAGGCTGAATTTGAGGAAAAAATGATAGCCGAGCTTGAAGCTCACGGAATAGAGATGATAGTTCTCGCGGGATTTCTTTGTATTCTCACAGAGAATTTTGTAAAGAGATATCCCGAAAGGATAATTAACGTACACCCCTCGCTTATTCCCGCGTTTTGCGGCAAGGGATATTACGGTCTTAAGGTTCATAAGGCGGCGCTTGACTATGGCGTGAAGGTCACAGGCGCTACCGTTCACTTTGTAAACGAAGTGCCTGACGGCGGCAAGATCATTCTTCAAAAGTCTGTAATGATACGCAAGGATGAAACTCCCGAAAGCCTTCAGGCGCACGTTATGAAGAATGCCGAGTGGATAATTTTGCCCCGCGCCGTTGAGATGGTCGCAAAAAAAATAAGAAAGGGCGGAGAGCTTGAAGAATGAAGATAATGGTAGTTGGCGGTGGCGGACGTGAGCATGCCATCATAAAAAAGCTTAAGGAAAACAGCGAAGTTGAAGTTATTTACGCGCTCCCCGGAAACGGCGGTATAGCATCTGACGCGGTCTGCGTTAATATCGGCGCGAAGGAAATTGACAAGATAGTTGAATTCGCAACAGAAAACAAAATAGACTTTGCAGTGGTTGCTCCCGACGATCCGCTTGTTCTTGGCGCGGTTGATGCGCTTGAGGCAAGGAAAATTAAGTGCTTCGGCCCTCGCGCAAATGCGGCTATAATTGAGGGAAGCAAGGTGTTCTCCAAGAACCTTATGAAGAAATACGGAATTCCCACAGCGACCTACGAGGTATTTTCAAACGTTGCTGACGCGCTTGAATACCTAAAGGACGCTCCTATTCCCACTGTCATTAAGGCGGACGGACTTGCGCTTGGCAAGGGTGTTGTGATTGCAATGACACGCGATGAGGCATATGATGCCGTTAAGTCCATCATGGAGGACAAGGTGTTTGGCAATAGCGGCAACAATATCGTTATTGAGGAATTCCTTACAGGTCCCGAGGTATCGGTGCTCTCGTTTACAGACGGCAAGACCATGGTGCCCATGGTGTCTTCAATGGACCACAAACGAGCCCTTGACGGAGATATGGGACTTAATACCGGCGGCATGGGAACAGTAGCTCCCAATCCCTATTACACAAAGAGTATTGCAGACGAGTGCATGGAAAAAATATTCCTGCCCACGATGAACGCCATGAATGCTGAGGGCAGAACCTTTAAGGGATGCCTTTACTTTGGACTTATGCTTACTCCAAACGGCCCCAAGGTAATTGAGTACAACTGCCGTTTCGGTGATCCCGAAACTCAGGTGGTGCTTCCGCTTCTTGACAGTGACCTTCTTGCCATTATGCAGGCGGTTGCCGACGAGAGACTGTCCGAGGTAGAAGTCAAATTCTCCGAAGATTCGGCTTGTTGTGTTATTGGAGCGTCTCAGGGCTATCCCGGAAAATACGAATCCGGCAACGAGATAACAGTAAACGGCGACATAGACGGACAGCTTTATATTGCGGGCGCAAAGACAGTTGACGGCAAGCTCGTGAATGCAGGCGGAAGAGTTCTCGGTCTTACTGCCAGAGCAGCGGATCTTCAATCTGCTGTAAATAAGGCGTATGCTGAGATAGAGAAGGTCAGCTTTTCAAATATGTACTACCGTCATGATATTGGCAAACGCGCCCTTGAAGCATTAAAATAACAGCGAGGTATAAAAATGGTTTACAGAATATACGTAGAGAAGAAAGCAGGTCTTGACCATGAGGCAAAGTCACTTCTTGGAGATCTTAATACTCTTCTTGGAATAAACAATCTCAAAGGCATACGTCTGCTCAACAGATACGACGTAGAAAACATCGAAGCAGAGCTTTTTAACTATGCGGTACGTACCGTGTTCTCCGAGCCTCAGCTTGATAACACGTATACCGAGATAGAGACGGCGGGCACTACCGTGTTTGCCGTAGAATATCTTCCCGGTCAGTTTGACCAGAGAGCCGACTCAGCGGCGCAGTGTATACAGATAATTTCTTGCGGTGACAGACCGATTGTTAAGACTGCAAAGGTATATATACTTGACGGAGAGCTCACGGACGGGGATATTGCAGCGATAAAGAAGTACGTTATCAACCCTGTGGAGAGCCGAGAGGCAACTCTTGGTAAGCCCGAAACTCTCAAAATGGAGTATGACATTCCCGAAAGCGTAGCAACTCTTGACGGATTTACATCTCTTGACGAGGCAGGACTTGCGGCATTCATAAAAGAACGCGGACTTGCTATGGATATTGACGATATAAAGTTCTGCCAGAGCTATTTTATAAGCGAGCAGAGAAATCCCACTATCACAGAGATCAAGATGATAGACACATATTGGTCGGATCACTGCCGTCACACTACGTTCCTCACGACTATCGACAGCGCTGAGTTTGAGGACGAGCTTTTGCAAAGAGCGTACAACGACTATATCGACGTCAGAGCGCAGCTTGGCCGCACAAAGCCCATAAACCTTATGGATATTGCGACTATTGCAACACGCTACCTCAAAGCAAACGGAAATCTTCCTCATCTTGATGAATCCGAGGAGATCAACGCTTGTACGGTTAAGATAAAGGTCGATTTTGACGGTGAAAAAGAAGATTGGCTCTTGCTCTTTAAGAACGAAACGCACAACCACCCCACCGAGATCGAGCCCTTTGGAGGTGCTGCGACATGTATCGGCGGAGCTATCAGAGATCCTCTTTCGGGACGTTCTTACGTTTACGCGGCAATGAGAGTTACGGGCGCGGGCAACCCCCTTACCCCCGTATCCGAGACAATAAAGGGTAAGCTCCCCCAGCGTAAGATAGTTACGACTGCGGCGGCAGGTTATTCGTCATACGGAAACCAGATAGGACTTGCAACGGG
>SVTX01000010.1 GCA_015063545.1 Oscillospiraceae bacterium
GCTTGCCTGTTTATTTGCAATTTATCTTACCGCAACGAATCAGGCAAGCGTGGCAGAAGCGCGAAGCGCGAACCTCTTTTTCTTTATAATATCTGCCGCCGCAGCATCTGTGATTAACATTAAAAAAGCAAGATATGATCCAAAGCTGATCTTCATGCTCGCTTCTTTGGGCATATTGGGAAGCATTCTCGGCACGTACGCGGCAGGCTTGATATCTCCCGCGGCGATCAAAAAAGTTTTCGGTATAACTCTTGTTGCAACGGGTGCTTATTCCTTGCTTTCAAATATATTCCGCGTCCGCAAGCGCAGGTCGCACGGTATATAGATCGCATAATGTATAGATTATGAAAATTACGGAGACAATTTTCAAAAAACTATTGACAAATATGAAACTCTATGCTATAATACAATGAAGCATAGCGCCGACACGGCTCTCGGACATAAAGCCACAAGGAATTCCTACTTTTCGGGATGACCTCGGATTTCACCCACCGATTGCTGTGTAGACCGCATTTGCTCAAAAATATTATTTTTCGAAAGGTGAAAAGAAAAATGACAGCAGCAGAAAAGCAGGCAATTATTGAACAGTACGCTACACACGAGGGCGACACAGGTTCTCCTGAGGTACAGATCGCGATTCTTACTTACAGAATCAACAATCTCACAGAGCACCTCAAGGACAACCACAAGGACAACCACAGCCGTCGCGGCCTCTTCAAGATGGTTGGTCACAGAAGAAATCTTCTCAACTATCTTATGAAGGTAGACATCAACAGATACAGAGCTATCATTGAAAAGCTCGGCATCAGAAAGTAATAATTGATGGGGAGTGGAGTGACATTTCACTCCGCTCCCCTTCCTGTATCCCACACCATTCAACACAATGTACACTCCACACGAGGTTTTTAGTGCTTAAATATGCATCCAAGGGTGCGTTCCGTAGGGGACGGCGCCCACGACGTCCCGTTGTAGTGGACGGCGCAATTTGCTCGCAAATTAACACGACGTCCCGCCCGTCGTATGCGTATTTAAGTCCTAAAGCTCCGTGTGAGAAAATAAAAGACATGGAGGAATAAAAATGTCCACATCAATCGTAAGCTCCGCTATGGAGTTTAAGAACTACAAGGTATTTAACTACACACTCGCAGGCCGCCCCCTCGTAATTGAGACTGGTAAGATGGCAGGCCTTGCAAACGGCTCCGCGCTCGTTCGCTACGGCGACACGGCTATTCTCTGCTGCGCTACCGCATCCGAGAAGCCCCGTGACGGTATCGACTTCCTTCCCCTCTCTGTTGACTTTGACGAGAGAATGTACGCGGCAGGAAAGATCCCCGGCGGTTACCTCAAGCGTGAGGGTAAGCCCAGCGAGAAGGCAATTCTCACAAGCCGCGTTATCGACCGTCCCATCCGTCCCCTTTTCCCCAAGGATCTCCGCAACGACGTAGCCCTCACACTTACGGTTATGTCCGTTGACCCCGACTGCGCTCCCGAGGTTACCGCTATGATCGGTGCTTCCATCGCGCTCTCCATCTCGGATATCCCGTGGAACGGACCTATCGGCGGTCTCCACATTGGTCTTATCGACGGCAAGTACATCGTTAACCCCACCACAGAGCAGCAGAAGAAGAGCGACCTTCAGCTTACGGTTGCCGCTTCTATGGAAAAGGTCGTTATGATCGAGGCAGGCGCTAACGAGGTCGAGGACGACGTTATGTACGAAGCAATCATGCTCGCGCACAGAGAAATAAAGGATCTTCTTGGATTTATCAACGCGATCGTTGATGAGATCGGCAAGCCCAAGTTTGAGTATCCCTCTTGCGAGCTTGACCACGATATGTTCGACAAGATCTTCGACTTCTGCGAAAAGGACGTTATGTTCGCGCTTGACACCGACGACAAGACGGTTCGCGACGCAAGAATGTTCCCTGTAAAGGAGGCTATTCTTGAGAAGTTCACCGAGGAATATCCCGAGCTTCCCACAATGATGGACGAGCTTGTTTACAAGATCCAGAAGAAGATAGTTCGCCGTTGGTTGCTCGTAGACAAGAAGCGTGTTGACGGACGTGCAATGAACCAGATCCGTCCTCTCGGCGCTGAGGTTGACATTCTTCCCAGAACACACGGCTCGGGTCTCTTTACAAGAGGTCAGACACAGGTTCTCACAGTTGCAACTCTCGGTACGCTCTCCGAAGCTCAGATGCTCGACGGTATCGACTCCGAGACCTCCAAGAGATATATGCACCACTACAACATGCCCGGCTTCTCCACAGGTGAGGCAAAGGCAGTTCGATCGCCCGGACGCCGCGAGATCGGTCACGGTGCGCTCGCAGAAAGATCTCTCGTTCCCGTTCTTCCCTCCGAGGAGGAATTCCCCTATGCTATCCGTCTCGTTTCCGACGTAGTTTCCTCTAACGGCTCTACTTCTCAGGGCTCGGTTTGCGGTTCTACCCTCGCTCTTATGGCAGCAGGCGTTCCGATCAAGGCTCCCGTTGCAGGTATCTCCTGCGGTCTTATCACCGCTGAGGACGGCTCTTGGGATACGATGATAGACATTCAGGGACTTGAGGACTTCTATGGCGACATGGACTTCAAGGTAGCAGGTACGCACAAGGGTATCACGTCCATTCAGATGGACCTCAAGATCGACGGTCTCACACCCGAGATAATCAAGCAGGCATTCGAGCAGACAAAGGCAGGCCGTGAGTACATTATCGACGAGGTAATTCTCAAGGCTATCCCCGCGCCCAGAGCCGAGGTTTCAAAGTACGCTCCCAAGATGACCTCCTTCAAGATAGATCCCGATAAGATCCGTGAGGTAATCGGTAAGGGCGGATCAGTAATTCAGAAGATCTGCGCAGATTCGGGCGCTAAGGTTGACATCAACGACGAGGGTATGATCACCATCGCGGCAATAAACGGCGAGAGTGCTGCAATAGCAAAGGCTATGATCGACGCTATCGTATTTGAGCCTGAAGTAGGATGCTGCTACAATGCGACTGTAGTTAAGATCCTTGCAAGCAAGGACAAACCCAATGAAGACATTGGTTGCTTTGTTGAATACGCTCCCGGCAAGGAAGGTATGGTTCACATCTCCAAAATTTGCGACAAGCGCATAAACAAGATAACCGATGCAGGCATCGACGTTGGAAGCGCAGTTAAGGTAAAGTATATGGGACTTGACAAGAAGGGCCGTATGGACTTCTCCATCAAGGACGCAAATAACTGATAAGACTTTTCAGATCGGGCTGTTATACACTGGCAGTCCGATCTGTGTCAAATGGCACAAAACATTTTTCGTAGCGCATATCCGTCACATGATGCGCAAAAAAATAATAAGGAACGGTGAAACTATGAATTCAAACAACAAACAAAAGCAGCTTACTGCTCTTATAGCGATTATGGGTGTGCTGACTGCCGTACTTTTCGTTTCAGTGATTATTCTTATAGCCGCTGCGGCGTAATGAAAGGAGAGACGAGATATGAGCTACAGCCAACTCGACATTCAATCAAAGAAAAAGATAACCGTTACCGTCATGATATGCTTGGCAGTCGCCCTCGCGCTCTGCCTTATTATCCTGATAGCAGTGGGAATATACCACAAATTCTCTCCCGCCGTATCGTTTTCCGGCGGTCTTCCCAAGGATAAACTAACGACCACGACCGTATCTAAGGAAAAATCGGTATACGGTGACCTCATTCTTGTAAATGCAACACATCCGTATCAGGCGTTCGATACCGTAGAGGAAGATCTGGTTAAATTGTCAGACTACGCTCGCAACAACTCAGGAAAGAATTACCTTATATCCTTCCCCGAGACCACGTTTTTGCACAAAAATGCGGTAGCGCCCGCGCACTCAATGCTAAACAAGATGTGTTCTGCATTGGGCAACACGTATGAAGTCAAGGCCGCGTACAGATCGTACGCAGATCAAGAAGGTAAAGAGATAATGCCCGGAAACTCGGATCATCATACCGGACTTTGCCTGGCTATCAAACGCGAAAACAACATTCCCCTCTCCCCCGAGGACTACGCGTGGATCTCCGAGAATGCGCATAACTACGGATTTGTTCTGAGATATCCCAGTGACAAAGAAAATGCAACCGGTATAACAGATTATACCGAGTGCCTCAGATACGTCGGCGTAGCTCACGCTACGATAATGAAGGAAAACAATCTCTGCTTTGAGGAATACATAGAATACTTGAAGAAAAACGCAGTAGATCAAACAGTAGACGTTAAGTGCTCAAACGGATCGGAATATTACGTTTATTACTATGCCTTCACAGGAAAGCAGATAGATATTAACGTACCTAAGGATGCGTCAAAATATCCTTATACGGTATCCGGCACAAACGATAACGGCATTGTCGTAACGATCAAGGCCAAATAATCGCAAAAATCACGCAATCAAATAAAATACTAAGAAAGGAGTCAACTATGAAGAGAAGATTATTCTCCCTTGCAGTTCTTATCATCACAGCTTTGCTTGCTATGGCGGCATTGTCTTCCTGTTCGGTTCTTTTCGATGAAGAATCTGCGAGTGAAACGAACACCAATAACTCCTCCACAGATACTCCGACAACTGAGATACCCACGGTAGGGCCTGCCCCTTCCGACACTGACGCCCCTACAGCGACGCCTACGGAAACTCCAACGGAAAATCCAAACGAAACACACACACACACCTCAAAAATAGTAGCCGGAAAAGCTCCCACGTGTACAACAACAGGCCTTACGGCAGGTGCAGTGTGCAGTGAGTGCGGTGACGTTATCACGGCGCAGGAAGAAATTGCCGCGCTTGGTCACGAAGAAGTCACGGTTTACGGATATGTGGCAACATGCTCCTCTGCAGGTCTTACAAACGGCTCAAAGTGCAACAGATGCAACGAAACGCTTACTGCTCAAAAACCCATAGAAATGCTTCCGCACGACTGGAACGAAGCGTATTCGTATGATGACGAATATCACTGGAACAAGTGCAGCAACTGTGAGGTTACTACTCAAAAAACAGCGCACAGCTTCGGTGATACAACTGTATGCCTGTGCGGATTCGGGTGCGATCATGAAAACACAACGTGGACTCAGACGGTCGATCCCACGTGTCACACATTAGGAAAAAAGATACAGACCTGTAACGACTGCGGCGCGGTTGTTCAAACAGAATCCATTGAAAAGCTTGCACACACGCCCGGAGCAGCGGCTACGTGTACCGTGTCTCAGACGTGCACGATATGTTATGCGGAGCTCTCACCCGCTTTGGGACACACCGCCGGCGCAGATGCAACCTGCACTGCCGATCAGTTGTGCCGCATATGTAATGCAATCCTCACGCCCCATACAGGCCATGTTATCAAAATCATTTCCGGAACACCGGCAACCTGCGTTCAATCAGGACTCACCGAGGGCACAGAGTGTGCCGTTTGTCATGAAACACTTACATCTCAAGTTACAATTCCCGCGACAAACATACACACGTATGACAACAACACGGATGCCGAATGTAATATTTGCGGATTCGTGCGTGATACAACTCCTCAGTATACCTTATCATTCACTTCATCCGGCGCTCAGACATCCGACAGCTCCGCAGTAATAACGTCGGGTAAAATTCACACCATAGTAAAGCCCGGCATCTATACGATCAGCGGCAACATGACAGACGGACAGATAAGAGTTGAGGTAGCCAAGACAGAAAAAGTAACGCTTCTTTTAAATAATTTCTACGGCAGTTGCTCCGATTCGGGTGTAATATATGTCGTAAGCGCAGACAAAGTCGATATCGACCTTGCCAAAGGCACAACAAACGTTGTAACAGATGCGCAAAACTATGTTTTCGACGATCCCACACAGGATAAGCCCAATGCGTGCATATACTCCTCGGAGGACCTCACAATAAAAGGTGGAGGCACCTTGTACGTTAACGGCCTTTATAACAACGGCATAGGCTCTAAAAACGATCTTGAAATAAAGAACGGTGTTGTATATGTCAGCGCAGTTAAAAATGCCCTCAAGGGCAACGACAGCGTTACAGTCTGCGGAGACGCTATAGTGAACGTAGAACACGCTAACGATGCTCTCAAATCTGACACACCGGCAACAGAAAAGCCCGGAAAAGGCTTTGTCATGATCACGGATACGGCAATCGTAAACGTGAAATGTGATGACGAGGCAATACAGGCAACTCAGAATATCACTATCACCGCAGGCGCAACCCTTAACGTGATTCAGGCAAGCAAGCAATACAAATGCGACGGCACCGTAAATATAGATGACGGATGCATTATAACACCGTAACAAATAAGGAGAATGAGAATATGAAAATTAACATTACACCGGCATGTGAGGGCGCAAAGAAGGCAGCGTCCAAAGTAAAAGACATGTTTGCTCCCGTATGCAAAAAGTTGTCCGAAACGTATGTGGAATACGACGTGGATATATCTTGCAAAGCTCACCCCACGCCTGATAAAAAAGACGAAAACGGAAACGAAGCAAATGTATTGACAAGCACCTGCAAAGGAAATATAAAGCTCTCTCTCAAAGATATTCTTTATATTGCGCTCGCATCCGTAGCGATATTTACAATTGCAAAATCCTTGCTTAAAAGAATATTCCGATAAACGTTAAAAATAAACCTCTGCAAAAGCAGAGGTTTATTTTATTATTTTTTCAAAAAGCTCTTTACTTATAAGATGTTTTATGATATAATGGATGTGTATATGTAATCATCAGCACATTCCGCACGGAGGTATAAAAAATGCGCAGTTGTACTTTAAAAACGACTATACATTTTGAATCAAACGCCCTTTCGCGTTTGGCTTCTCTTGAATATAAAAAAGTATTTATCATTGCAGATCCTTTTACAGTGTCAAGCGGACTTTTGCAATGCGTAACAAAACATCTTGACTCTGCAAATGTAGAATACACCGTATATTCGGATGTAGTTCCCGATCCGTCAATAGATAAGGTTGTCCTCGGTGTTGCGGCGCTTGTGCGCGAAATGTCGCCCTGCATAATTGCTGTCGGAGGAGGATCAGCGATAGACCTATCTAAATGCGTTCGTTGGTTTGCCAACCAATTACATAACGATTACAAGCCGTATTTTATAGCTATTCCCACAACCAGCGGAACAGGCAGCGAGGTCACATCCTTCGCGGTTATAACAGATACCGAAAAGAACATAAAACACGCGCTTACAAACGATTTTCTCCTTCCCAACGAAGCAATACTTGACGTGGAAATGGTAAAAAGCGTGCCCGCATTTATTACCGCTGACACGGGAATGGACGTTATGACACATGCAATTGAAGCGTACGTAAGTACAGAGGCAGACTATTTTTCCGACATGTACGCAGAAAAAGCCACCTCTCTTTGTAAGCACTATCTCGTGCGCTCGTACAATTATCCGCAAACACACGAAAATAAAGCAAGAGAAAAAATGCATGTTGCGTCGTGTCTTGCAGGTATTGCATTTAATGCCGTTTCTCTTGGCATTTGTCACAGTATAGCTCACCAGCTTGGCGCGCAGTTCCACATTCCCCACGGTAGAGCAAATGCAATAGTATTACCTAACGTAATTGCATTTAACGCAGGCATCGACGAAAAAACCATCGTTTTGAAAGATCCTGCTCCCTGCGTATCAAAATATGCTAACATGTCCAGAAGAATCGGTCTTATCGGATATGATGATATAGCTTGCATAAAATCCCTCAATTATTTTATCAGATCCATGCAAATAGAAATGGGAATGCCGGTATGTGTGCGCGAAGCCATTCCCGATTGCTCGTATGAGTGCTATCTCTCCAAGTTGGATGAAATGGCAGAAGCGGCACTCAATGACAGATGCACTCAGACAAACCCCAGGGTTCCCACCAAGGAAGAAATAATAGAGATATTTAAGGAAATATGGTAAACAACAAAAAGGTTGCGAAAGCATTATGTGATGTCCTTAGCGGAGATTTCAAAAATCCCACTGCGTGCGAGCACCGCATTTGACCGATGCCGAAAAAGCTACAATAGAAAATTGGCTCAGAATGGAAAGCGGCGTAGATACCGTAATGCTTTGGGCTTACCAATAATATATACATAAAAAATATAGCAGCTTGTATAAGCTGCTATATTTTTTCAGTCATCGCAAACAAGTATACCGATACGCTTGAGCTCATCGCATATTCTTGCATAATTCTTTTCGTCGTTTACGTTGATGGTATGAATGTGGATACCGCCCGTGAGGTCTGAAAGCTGCGTCGCGCCTGCTTCGCTGGTTTCTCTGATAAATTCATCTGCATCATATCTGGAAGAAATGGACATGTTTGCGGATATCTGTCCGTAAATGGGATGCTCAACCTCTACGTTTACAACCGAACCGCCGTTATCCACGATGGCGTAAAACTCATCGCGCACACCGGATTTATCGTGCTTACATACTATCTTCTTACTGATACCCTTAAACTGTCTTTCAATAACGTAACCTCTGTGTTCTGCGCGGATAGCGTTTCCCGACGCGCGAAGCAGGGCGATGTCCGCAACAATTATCTGTCTTGTAACACCGAACTTTTCTGCCAATGCAGTCGCACTGATTGCCTTGTCGGCATTCTTGAGAATTTCAAGAATTTCCTCTCGTCTTTTGTCGTTAGTCATTTTTGATCCCCCCTGAATGGTATTTTGTATTAATTATATATTTTTTCAAGTCTTTCTTTGACCGCTGCAATAAAGCCCGCTGTATTTACTGCGGTCACCTTTACACCCTCGTCAACAAGGCCGGCAAGGTCTTTGGTCATAATACCGTCGTTGAGTGCGCCGATACACGCACCTTCGAGATTGTTCGCGAATTCGCAAAGCTCCTCTATGCCATCAAGCTCACCTCTCTTGCGAAGCGCTCCACTCCATGCGAATATCGTCGCCATGGGGTTTGTGGATGTCTCCTCGCCCTTGAGATGTCTGTAATAATGACGCGTAACCGTGCCGTGCGCCGCCTCGTACTCATACTTTCCGTCGGGAGATACGAGCACGCTCGTCATCATAGCGAGCGAGCCAAACGCCGTGGATACCATGTCACTCATAACGTCACCGTCGTAGTTCTTGCAAGCCCAGATATATCCGCCCTCGCTTCTTATAACACGCGCCACCGCGTCGTCAATAAGCGTGTAGAAATACGTGATGCCGAGTCTATCAAACTCTGCCTTGTAGTGTTCATTGTATATAGCCTCAAAAATGAGCTTGAAGGTCTGGTCGTATTGCTTTGATATAGTGTCCTTGGTCGCAAACCACAAGTCCTGCTTTGTGTCTATTGCAAACTTAAAGCAGGAATGAGCAAATGACTCAATGGAGGAATCCTTATTATACATTCCCTGAAGCACGCCCGCACACTCAAAGTCGTAAATGGTCTTGGAAAACTCCGTGCCGTCGTTGCCTTTGAATGAAAGCGTTGCCACACCGCTTGTAGGAACGCGATATTCCGTACACTTATATACGTCACCGTACGCGTGACGCGCGATTGTGATAGGCTTTTTCCAGTTGCGGACAACGGGCTTTATGGAATCAATAATGATAGGCGCGCGGAATACCGTTCCGTCAAGAATAGCTCTTATCGTGCCGTTGGGTGACTTCCACATTTCGGAGAGGTTGTATTCCTCAACCCTCTGCTTGTTAGGAGTAATAGTCGCGCACTTTACCGCAACGCCGTATTTGAGCGTCGCATTCGCGCTATCAAACGTAACCTTATCCTTGGTCTTTTCTCTTTCGGGAAGACCGAGGTCATAATATTCCGTCTTTAAGTCAACGAAGGGGTAAAGAAGCTCGTCCTTTATCATCCTCCAAATAATTCTTGTCATTTCGTCGCCGTCCATCTCAACCAGAGGCGTTGTCATTCTGATCTTTTGCATAATTGTATCTCCTGTATATTTTTGCTATGTATTATTACGCGAGCTTATTATCGCCTGTTTTATAATCTATCTCTATTCCCGGCTGAACGTTATAAACGTAAACACAAAACTCAACGCCTTCGCCGTCGTCCTCCATTGAGCGAGCTTCCATAAGAACTCCACTCGCAAGCAAATTGGTTCCTTCAAAAATAGGTGTTACACGATAAAGCACGTGGTTTGACGTCTCGCGAACGTAGTCTGCGACCATATTCTCAAACGGAAGCATTCCGTCCACGTTGAAGTATCTCGTTCCCGTGATAAGATTTTCCTTGTTCGCATTCTCTGCTGTAAGCTGCCAGCCTATAAGATGCGCGCGATTGTAGAGCCAACCGCCCTCAACGAGATCGGAGTCATATCTGTTCTGCTCCCAGCCCGTGGGATATACGCTGCTGATACTTCCCCTCTCCTCGTCCGCGGCAGGCATTATGTCCTTGCCTATACACGCCATAGTGACCGTGCATCTTCCGAGAGAATCAAGGTCGCCGTACGTCTCGTAAGACTTCGTGGTATATTCGCTCTCCTCAAAGAACGGCAAATTGTCATTAATGATGACATACGGTGACGTACCGTCATAGTCCGGTATGTTATCTATTGTTGAGCTTGACACGGGGGGCTTTTCAGTATCGCTTTCGTCAGACATCGGCAGCGATATCTCATCCTGCTCTTTAAGTCCAAGATCCACTCCGTCACAGGAAGCAAGAAGCACCGCCGTAAACAAGAGCGTCAGCAACAAAAATAAGCTTAATATTCTCTTTGATTTCATACGTGATTCTCCAAATTATCTTATATATATCTGCTCTGTTATATCGTGTGACGAGCCGCCTATCTCCGACGTACCCTCAAGCTTCCACTCTCCGCAGGGAAACTTGAAATACACGGTTGCGGGATACGCTCTGTTCCACCGATAGATTATTATCTTATTTATCTTGGATTCATACGGCAAAATATCAACGTTCTCAACAAAGCACACGTCACCGGTCTGCGCCGTATCAAGAAAATTCTCATCACAAATAGCATAGTTTTCCGTATTCTGTGAAAACATTTTATAAGAATACTCATTCATATAAAGTTTTTTACCCATGTTGTCATTGAGAATCCTGTCGCGAAGCACACCGTCCTGACTCTGTCGGCGCGTACCGAACATCATGCCGTCCTTGTCGTCAAGGCAAACAATAACAGTCATATTACTTTATCCTTCTGCACTCAATGTAATATCTCTTGTCCTCTGCGTGTCCCATGGAAAAAGTCTTTCTGGGGAGCGCGCCGTCGCAAATGACCGTACGGAAAAGTTGATTTTTCTCCATTCCGTCAAAGGTAAGTCCCACGGCATTTTCCTTTTGCGCCAAGGTGTGTGTGGAATTCAGTCCGTGGATATAATCCACCTCCACACCCTTGTGTGTCTTTATATATTCATCTATAAACTGCTGAACACTGCCTACTGTAAGCTGACACTCGGGAGTTTTTATAACAATTTCCCCCGTGGTCTCTCCGTAAACATACTTGATCTTCTGCTCACGCTCCTCTGCTCCGCAAAGTCTCTTTGCATAGTCAGAAAGCTCCGCAACAAACTTTTCGGGCTCTACGCCAAATACTACTCTGTATATGGGCTCAAACTCGAGTGCCTCATCGTGAAGGTTTACTATCTCGCAAAGCGCGTATCTTGCGGGATGATCCTTTGCAGCTTCCGCGCCTATCTGCGCCTTAATTTCCTCATAAAGAGCCTTCGCGGTAGCAAGCGAATGATTGCCATCACCCATTGCAAAAAGCAACGGAGCGCAATTTATGCCGTATTTATCAAGCATCTGCTCGCTTGTTGCAAGCTCATCAAGCGCGATATTAATATCTTTGATGTCCTCTGCGGGAATAAATCTTCCCGTGGCATGACCGCCACCCAGCATCAGATCAAAGTCATATGCAAGCTCATATTCCGCAGCTTTGGCGGCTATAGGCTCAATTACGCTTCTCTGCTCGTCATCAATAAGTATCATTATGTGTGGAAGCTCTATCTGAGCATCTCGTCTTATGGCAACTCTGGGAGGAATTCTGTCAAGAACTGTTCCCTCGGTAGCTCTGATAAGCGACTGAGAGCCCTTGGAGTAATCGTATTCCTCAAGATCCACCGCACCGACAATTCCTCTGCGCACCTTGCCGTCGGACTGAACTCGCTCAAGATATATCATGGTATCCTTGTGACATACAAGAACGTCCTTGAGATATTCCTCCATCGTGGAGTTTATCTTTCCTATTCTCTTTCCCGCTTCGTCAAGATATGCCTCAGGCAATATTACTCTGAGCGCGGAGGGACTGCCTCCAACGTACGCATCGGCATTCTCCCAATATTCGCGTTCACTTGTAAACTGATCGCACGCAACGGTTGCCCAACGGCTACCGTCAACCTTTTCAAAATCGGGCAAATATATATCTGCCTCATACAAATACTTTTTCAAATTACTATCCTCCAAACTTAAAGCTTGAAAATTTTAATTGATTTTATAACGCTTTCTCCATCATGCTCACATGCTCTGCCAAGCGCAAAAAATTCTCCGTCAGAGCCGTAAACTTTTACCGCGCGCCCGGACAAAATGCTTGTCTTTATCTTGCTTTGATAAACAGGACATCCGCTTCTGAACAGCTTTTCAAAAAACTCAGGCAGTCTTACACTCGCCAGATCATCAAAAAGCCTTTCGGTAGGAATAAGTATAGCCTGCCTTCTCTCCTCGGACATTTCCTCTATCTCGTTCAACGCGTAGGTTTCATTCAAAGAAATTCCGCAAGCCTCATCCCTTCGCAAGCTTGCCATAACACCGCCGCAGCCAAGAGCGCTTCCGATATCGGCGCAAAGTGTTCGAATGTAAGTTCCTCCCGAACACTCAACGGATATAATATAATCACTTTCCATATCGGTAGGCCGGCAGGATATTGAAAACACCTCTATTTCTCTTGCCTGCCTGTCAATAACAACTCCCTGTCTTGCCAGATCATACAGCTTCTGACCGTTCACCTTGAGTGCCGAATACATGGGCGGTGTCTGCATTATTTTGCCGCAAAAGCCCTCGCAGACCTTTGCCACCTCATCAAACGTCGGCAGCCTGCCATCATGCTTTGAAAGCAACTCTCCCGTAATATCCTCAGTATCGGTAGTCAACCCAAGGCGCAGAGTTGCCGTGTATGCTTTTTTGTCCGAGCTTATATATTCGCAAGCCTTCGCCGCGCGCCCGACAAGTACGACAAGCACTCCCTCCGCAAGCGGATCAAGAGTTCCCGCGTGTCCCACGCGCTTGGCATTGTACAATCTTCTTATTTTGTTTACAACGTCGTGTGACGATATTCCCGACGGCTTATTTACGGCAATAATGCCACCCGGAAGATTGTCGATCTCCGTGTGCTTTACTCCCATCAGTTAAACCTCACAATTGCCGAGCAAATGGAAAATCCCTTCTCGGAAAAGTTCTTTTCATACTCCGTCATAACGTTGGTAGCTGCGCGCTCGGAGTTGTGAAGATCGCGCGTCATCCAGATAAGCTCCAAACCAAACGCCTCAAACTCCTCAAGCGAGAAATCAAACAGTCCCGCATTGTCGGTCTTGAATATCAGCTCGCCGCCGACCTTCAAAAGATTTTTGTATCTTTCAAGAAAAATTCTGTGCGTAAGACGGCGCTTTGCATGTCCCGCCTTAGGCCACGGATCGCTGAAATTGAGATATATTCTGTCAAGACTGTGAGGCGGAAACCACTCCTCAAGATTCGCCGCGTCACCAATGATGAAGCGGAGATTGTCGGGTCTGCTTTCCTTGCACGCCATCGCCTTCTCAAGCGCGATACAACACACGTCAGGCACTTTTTCCATAGATATCAGGTTAATGTCATGCTCCGCCGCCGCAGTTCCGACAGCAAAGTTACCCTTTCCACAACCTATTTCAAGACAAAGGAGCTTTTCCCTGTCCGAAAAAGGAGCGCGAGGATCATCCTTGAGGGATTCCGGATTTTCTATAAGTATTTCCGCGCACGCCGCGATTCTCTCCGCACCGTGCTTCTTTTTTCTCATTCTCATATTTTTATTCCTGTTTTTACGTTTTTCGGGCTGTCAAGTTCTCAATGCGCCAGCCCCTACCTTTTTGTTAAAAGTTTTTGGAGATGAGGGGGTTGCACAGACTACGCTAGTGCGTGCAGAGAGGGGAGAAGAACACTTTTTTCAAAAAGGGGCTTCTCCCCGCTCGTCTCCCTTACACGTTAAATCTAAAGAGAACTATGTCTCCGTCCTTCATTACGTATTCTTTACCCTCGGAGCGCACAAGTCCCGCTTCTTTTGCCGCAACCATGTTGCCGCAAGAAACAAGATCGTCAAAAGCGATAACCTCGGCGCGAATAAATCCGCGCTCAAAATCACTGTGTATCTTTCCTGCCGCCTGGGGCGCTTTCGTGCCGCGGGTGATAGTCCATGCTCTTACCTCCTCAGGGCCTGCCGTGAGGTAGCTTATAAGTCCGAGAAGCGAATATGACGCCTTGATGAGCTTGTCAAGACCGCTTTCCGAGATTCCCATATCTTCAAGGAACATAGCCTTCTCGTCCGCGTCAAGCTCTGCTATTTCGGACTCAATGCCCGCGCAAACTGCGATGACCTCCGAATTCTCACTCTTGGCAAAGTCCTTAACTGCCATATAAGCCGCATTGTCCACGGGCTCGCTTGCCGCATCATCCTCTGCTACGTTCGCAACGTAAATGACAGGCTTCATGGTAAGGAGGGGCGTATCGTAAAGAACCGCCATTTCGTCCTCTGTAAGCGCCATGGTACGCGCGCACTTTCCGGATTCGAGAGTAGCATAAATGCGTTCAAATATCTCAAGCTCGCCTGCCAGCGTCTTATCGCCCTTCATAGCCTTTTTAGTTCTGTCCATACGGCGCTCAACCATCTCCATATCCGAGAAAATAAGCTCCATATTTATAGTTTCTATATCACGGAGAGGATCAACACTTCCGTCAACGTGAATGATATTTTCGTCCTCAAAGCAACGCACTACGTGAATGATGGCGTCACATTCACGAATATTGGACAAAAACTTGTTTCCAAGTCCCTCTCCCTGCGCCGCGCCCTTAACAAGACCTGCAATATCCACGAACTGAATTATCGCGGGCGTGTACTTTTTAGGGTCATACATCTTCGCCAGCACGTCAAGACGGCTGTCGGGCACAGTAACCACGCCCACGTTGGGCTCTATAGTACAAAAGGGATAGTTTGCCGATTCCGCCCCCGCATTTGTCAAGGCGTTAAAAAGAGTTGACTTACCTACGTTGGGAAGTCCTACGATACCGAGTTTCATGTTTTTTATTCCTGCTTTCTGTAAAAATACACATAATATCCTATTATAAAATATATTATAATACATTTCCGCGCATTTTTCAAGGGGTTTACGCATTTTTTGAGACCATATATGCAATAAAAAAGCCTTCCCTCATTTTCGAGAGAAGGCGGGGTTTGTCTAACTGTAGCGATAATGTTTCAAATTTAGACCTTGGACATTTCTTTATCGATTTCGCCCAATTAATCCCTAACCGGCAATTCTGATTTTCTTATAGTGCAATCAAAACCACATTGAACTAAATAGTCCTTTGTCGTATTTACTACACTTTCAGTTTCAATAAATGGGCTAATTAGCACCTCATCTAAATATGAAGAGCCATTTTCTACTGTAAGATCAATATAAGGAATTGGCATGCCTTTTTGTGTTCTAAATTTAACATTTGGCATTTCATTTTTCAAGAGTTCAGGCTTGTTGCAAGGTAAATAAAAAACAAATCTATATTCTTGCTCTGATGAATAACACTCATGCTTGAATTTAAATTGAAGTGTTTTCAATGCATATTGAATAAATCCTTTTGCTTCCTGATTTTTATCATTTTCTACTTTATCTGAATTTTTGTATGCTAAAAAAGTATCTAAAATAATATCTCTCAAAATTTGCTTTTTTTCTGAATCTTGATAAATTACCCTGTATGAGCGAATCAAGCTAAACATTGCATCTTCCCGATAATCAGAATATTCGTAATCTTTGTATTTATCAAAAAGCAACGAAAAGCATTTCAATCCATATCCACCATCACCCTTTGAATAATATCTCCACATATCAAGAGAATCTTCTTTTAACGAAAAACTACATATGTATGCATGGCACCTAACACAATCCAATATGCTTTCGTGATGAAATCCCTCACTTGCAGGTATGGGAAAATTAATAAATTGATGCTCAGGAATTTCCGCATTTTTTATTACGTCATAAAAAGATTGAGTTATATTACTTTGTTGGAAAAGTTCAGAACATATTTGGCGAAACAACAATAAGATATGAGTTCCTTCAGACGTATCATTCAAACAATCACTTCTTGTAAACCAAAAGTGAAGCTTGCCATGTTCACTCTGCTCATTTCGTATAATCCCTAATAACCCATCAGCACTTGTATAATGCCACAATTCAAAATAAAACGTGTATGATTCCTGTGAAAAATGCTTTCTATAGAGATCATTAAAATTAAAACTTGGAGATTCAGTCATATTCAAGTTCCTTTCTGTTTCAAAATATGCTTATTTATTACTATCTTGTTATCGCTACATAAAAATCCTTATTTCGTCAACTCCTGATACATTTTCATAAGCTCTGCGACGCAGCTACTCTCTGTCGTGGTTTTTATATCAAAGCCGTACGCCTGCATTACTGCGCGGTCATTGGCTTGGTGTGCGCGGCGAAGCTCGGGCGGCATAGCAACCTCGTCGTAGAGATCTGCCAAAGAACAATCGGGATAGAGCGCGCGGGCGTCAAGGATAGCTTGTGCCGTTTCCTCTATTCTCTTTTTCTGCTCCGCAGTAGGCGTAGGCCAAGGGAAGTTGTTGTAAATAGCTGGAGAATATCTATAGCCATTTCCCAATCTTCCACAAGTTAACCGCACCCACGCCATATGTACATTGGACATCATAATTCCAAACAAATACAACGAGGCATTAGGAATTATATAGCAAGCATCACCAACAATGGTGTAGTTGTCTATAAATCCTAACGGTATATATCTCCTGCTACTCGTTGTATGTCTTGGGAATAGTAAATAATTGTTTTCAGGTTGACGAATTTGACAGAATAAATAAGGGAACAACGCTCTCTTGCGTATTCTGTCTGCTGAGCTTTGCTCGCGCTTTTGAGCAATGTTTTTCAAGCGATCTTTAATTTCAGGTATATTTACAAAATCATGAGGATTTCCGCCTAGAAACCAAAGGCAATACCTAGAATATTTTCCTTGTGGATTACTTAAAAATTCATCTCCTCCAACAAATGGACGAATATACTTTTGCAACAATGGATATTTGCTTTCCAAATAATCTTTTTCTTGCTCGGTTATAAATAAATTACCACCATCAGTAGGTTCGCTACCTTTTATCATCTTGGGAAGATTATCTGACAAAGATGCACTTCTGCTAGTTATCCAAACATCTGGCGCATTTTGTAAATACGCATTTATGTACGGCACCTTTTGAATTTTAGCATTGTCAAAAATATACTTGCTACCTGTGTATCCTTTTTTACAAAAGCCTACAATAACGCAAACAACTGCGGCGGAATTTGACGATTCACTGCTCCACTTAAATGATCTATGTGCAAAAATTATTTCTGCACCTTCATCAAACATACGTCTCCAAAAAGTAGGAACAGATTCACCCTGACATATTGAATTAGTTGATACAAATCCAACAGACACTTTATGACTTATATCATTAATCAAATCCAATGATTTTTTATACCAACAAAGCACATAATCCAATTTTGTTTCAGAACTACCATCTCCAAAAACATCCGCCATGTCTTTAGATTGCGCCTTTGAACGTTTTGCTTGCCCCACAAACGGCGGATTGCCCATAATATAATCCAGCTTGTCCTTCGGTACAACGGATTCCCAATCTATGCGGAGAGCATTTCCCTCAACGATATTGGCGTAGGATTTCAGGGGCAAAAATTCGAGGTGAGTTTCGAGTATTTCCTCTGTTTCCTTCATCATCTGCGACTCGGCTATCCACAGCGCCGTCTTTGCGACGGTCACGGCAAAGTCGTTTATCTCAATACCGTAAAACTGACCGAGAGAGACCTTGATAACGTCACCGAAATCCATAATGATCTGTTCTTCGTTGATTATTTTCAAGGCTTCATTTTCAAGTCGGCGCAGGTCGATATACGTCTGTGTCAAGAAATTTCCCGAGCCGCACGCAGGGTCAAGAAATACAAGCTCGGACAGCTTTTTGCGGAATGCCTCGGCTTTCTCCTTGCGTATTTTTGATACCTTTACCGCCTTGATATTGTCAAGCTCCTCGCAAAGCTCGTCCAAAAACAACGGCTTTGTCACCTTATGGATATTTTCGATAGAGGTATAGTGCATACCGCCGCCGCGACGGGTTTCGGGGTTTAATGTTGATTCAAACACCGCGCCGAAAATCGTGGGGCTTATCTGCGACCAGTCGAAATCTTCGCTTGCCTTGTGCAAAAGCAGGTCTACTATCTCCTGCGTGAAATTGGGTATCTCTATATTTTCATCCGCAAACAGACCGCCGTTGACGTACGGGAAAACTCCAAGTCTCTCGTCAAGATATTTGTCTCTATCATCAATCTTGGTATCAAGGACTTTGAAAAGGTCGATAAGCGCGCGGCGTACGTCTCTGACGTCAAAGCTCTTAATATAATTGTGGAATTTATTATGGTCGCCGCCGAAAATGCCCGAATCCTCTGCGTAAAGGCAGAAAACAAGGCGCACACAAAGAATGTTAAGGCTATGGAGCGAAGCCTTATCACTTGGGTCTATGTACTGCTTGAGTATGGCATCGTAGAGCTTTCCAACAAGCTCACCCGCACGAATTGAAACAATCTCCTCACGTTTGGCAAGCTCGCTCTTTTCTTCCACAAGGAACTGCAAGCGGTAGTATTCCTTTGAAAGCTCCGACAGTAAAATGCTCTCGGGCTCACCTGTGTTCTTTTCCATATCGTATATCAAAAATTCTTGGAAATTGCATACGATTATCCATCTCGGGCGTTGCGAATAAGACAGCGCCGCAGAGTATCTCCGCGCCTGCTGAAAGGGTGTCAGGAACGTTCCGTCCGACTGCTTTATGGGCTTGCGGAGATCCTTGTCTCTGCCCTTTTGCTCAATAAGCACGTGCGTTGACGGAATGTGACCGTCAATAAAGCTGGTGTGGTCAAGACGCACCTGTTCCTCAAAAATTATAGTCTGCTCGGGATTCTCAACGCCCAAAACGTCGCGCAAAAGAGACAGCCAGAACGATTGGCTCTCCCCCTTCTCATATCCCTTGTCCTTCCAATATTCAGCAAACGCCTTCGCCGCTTTTTTTCTATCTATTCCTGCCATTTTCCCTCTCCGCTATCAAAGATTTCTTATACATGAAACTCCTTTATACATTATTATGTCATAAAATCTGCACATTGTCAAGGCGGTAACGCGCAGTATCTGCATATAAAAAGTCAAATTATATGCAGATACTCAACGGTTTACGCCAATTATCTGCACATAAAATTTAAATTTATATGCAGATTTCATATCTCCGCCACTTCCCTGCCAGGCTCGCAAAACGTGTAGAGTTGATCCCGAATCTTGTCGATGTTTGAAATAAAAAATAAACAAATTCCCTATATTTTATAAAGGAATTTGGGGCAATTTAAAAATAAATTTTAAAAATTATGAATTTTTTTTGAAAAAAGACTGTACAAATGCATTTTTTTGTGGTATAATTATTAACGCTGAAAACCACTTTATGAATTATTTTCATTCTAAAAATTACGGATTTGTGCTTTTAATGACAATTTGTGACCAAAATTCGCATAAAATTCAACACGCATTCACCCATTCATCTAAAAAGCCAAATATAATCATTACAGTAAATCAGCGGACTCCCAAAAAAGCAACAAGGAGATTTTAAATATGTCTGACACAAAAATTCTTGTCATTGACAACGACCCCGGCATATGTGAACTTATAAAGACACATTTCGAGAGCGAGGGTTATGAGGTAAAGACGGTATCGGACGGCAGTGAGAGCATCAGCGCATTTAAGATGTACGAGCCCGATATCACCCTTTTGGATATCATGCTTCCCAAAAAAGACGGTTGGCAGGTATGCCGCGAAATCCGCGAGATATCCAGCCGCCCCATCATTATGATAAGCGCTAAGAGCGATATTTTCGACAAAGTACTCGGTCTTGAGCTCGGCGCCGACGACTATCTTGTAAAGCCCTTTGATATTAAGGAGCTTTCCGCAAGAATCAAAGCCGTACTTCGCCGTTGCCAGAAGGACACAAGCCAGGTCGACGAAGAAGTAGTTAAATTTGAAAACATCGAGATAAGCTTGCAAAAGTATGAGCTCAAGCTCAGGGGAAAATCTATTGATATTCCTCCCAAGGAGTTGGAGCTTCTCTACTTCCTTGCGTCCAACTACAATCGCGTTTTCTCCAGAGATCAGCTTCTTGATAAGGTTTGGGGATTTGATTATCTCGGAGATTCACGTACAGTTGACGTACATATCAAGCGTCTGCGCGAAAAGCTTCAGGGCATTTCCGACAAATGGCTTATCAAGACCGTTTGGGGCGTTGGATACAAATTTGAATTCTTGAATTAACTAATGATTTTTAATACACGGTGCCAATTCGAGAAGCGAATTGGCACTTTGTTTCAAAATAAGAAAGGTGGTAAATATGGACGAAAACAAATCCTATAACGATATGGATTTTCACGGTCAGAATACGAATAATGAAACCGAAATTCCTAACAGCACAAGTAATGAGCAGGCGCCATCTCCTGTGTATGATAATCTCCCCCCCGTAAATAGCGAAAGCTACGGCAGACCTCCCGTATATCCTTCACAGCCCTATGTTCTCGATCCTCAATTCACGTACAGTTACAACGCTCAACAGCCTCAAAACGGGCAGTACGGTACCCCCACTCCCCCGCCCGCGACAGAAGCAGGAACGCCACCCCAAGCCCCCCAAAAGATCGGCGGTTGGTACGATCAAATGGGACAGTACGTATTCCCCGACGGCAGTTTTTACGATATATACGGAACCTATCACCCTGTATATTCTCAAGCAACACAGGCATTTAACTGGTCTCCGGATCCTCAGCCCGAGCCTCAACCCGAGCCTCAACCCGAGGAAACCCCTCAGCCCGGCATAGAAGATCTTTTTGAACAGAACTCTCCCGATTCTGAAGATGCGCCTGCTCCCAAAAAGAAAAAGAACGGCTTTAAAGTCACTTTGATAGTCATGGCATGCGTATTTGGCGTTGCTTTCCTTATTCTCGCAGCCGCGCTTATATTTGGACTTTTTGAGTCCTTCCCCGGCATCTCCGATGACGACATGAGCGTAAACATCGTGGTTTCCGACAAGGGCCCCACGGCTATTGAGGACGGCATGGCATCAAAAGATGTTCTTGATAAAGCAACCCAATCCACAGTTGTTATCACAGTACAAAAAGGAACGTCTACCGGTCTTGGAAGCGGATTTATTATTCACGAGGACGGATATATAGTTACTAACTACCACGTTGTATCCGGATATACCGATATCACTGTTGAGCTTTACAATGCGACCTCATACAAAGCTACTCTCGTTGGCGGAAGTGAACGCGATGACATTGCGGTAATTAAAATCACCGCCGATAATCTTCCCGTAGCTACTATAGGCAAGAGCGTTTACTGCTATTCAGGCGAGCGCGTTTATGCAATAGGATGTCCCAGCAGCTATGATTTCGCATGGACAATATCCACGGGAATAATTTCTCATCCCAACAGAACCGTGACGATGTACAACGATGACGGTAGCGTAGATAAGGTCATGTCTGTGATCCAAACCGACGCGGCAGTAAATCACGGAAATTCCGGCGGCCCGCTTATCAACACTCGCGGAGAGGTCATAGGAATAGTAACTATGAAAAAATCCGACAGCGCAGGCATTGGATTTGCCATTCCGATAGACGGCGCGCTTGAAATAGTCAGCGAGCTTATCAAGGACGGAGACGCAAGTGATATAGATTCCACTGTTGCATATCCCCGCCCCATGATAGGAATAAGCTGTATAGGCGTTACAGCCGATAAGTATTATTTCACCGACGGAATAAACATAAAGGAAATATCCGCGCAGGAAGTAACCAAATACCCCGAAAAAAACGTATTTTATGCTCCTGTTAACGGTATATACGTCGCCGATACTGACAAAAATTATAATGCTACAGACGTTTTGCAACCCGGAGATATAATCCTCACCATAGGTGACCTCTCTGTATACACGAGATATCAGCTTTCCGCATACATCAACAGATATAAACCAAGTGAAAGCGTAAAGCTCACAGTCTACAGAAACGGCGAAACCATCTCAGTAGACGTTTTGCTTGCGGAAGAAATAAAATAAAATAGAAATATTGCAAGGATAGTTGTCCTTGCAATATTTTTTTGATTGGTTGGGGTGCTTGGCGCTCTTTCGTCGAGCAAAAAGTAGAAAGCGGAGTGCAGCTTTGCACAAGAATCAGAACTCTCAGCAAGTTCGACGAGCAAACTTGGTGTAGCGGTTCGATATTCTTAAATGGTGAGTGAGGGGAATCGAACCTTTACATAATTTGCTCCGCAAATTATGTGTAGGAGTTCTTCTTGTCCCCTCACCTCCACCACAAAAAAAGCACGCTATGCGCGTGAAGGTAATCACAAGCAACAGAAGATTTTCAAGGACATCGAGTCCTTGAAAATCTTGGGAATCAGAACCATTACCCGACTCGCAAGCGAGCGAGTGTAATGGTTCGATTCTCCCTCGCGTCAGCCATAAAATAAGGGCACTCCCTTGCGGAGTGCCCTTATTTTATGGTGGAGGTGAGGGGAATCGAACCCCTGTCCAAAAACCTCTTGATACAACTTTCTCCGGGTGCAGTTTGTCATTTAGTCTTTTTCACTTGGGCGCGGGCAAACACGCTCCCAAGCAAAGCAACCGTTTTGTGCGTGATCGGTTCAACGGTCACCGCCGATGCACGTTCACCGCTGAAATGACGCTCAGTCCCAAGCCGCGATACTCTTGGGAGGAACGGGCGGTCCGCAGACCGCAGCACTGCCATTGTCAAGTCCAAAAGGACTTAACAATTAGGCAGCCATAGCAACTGTATCGTTGTCGTTTATTTTTTAAAGTTTGAGCAGTTAAAGAGATTACTCGGCTCTACCCGCTTATCATACCTCAAAATCCCTGTCGAAACCATTGCACCCCCATGCGTCAACGCCAAGCGTCGACGAGTGAGATGTTCCGCTTCACAGAACTTGATGTTGCAAGCCAAGGCTTGCAGTAATATTTGCTCCGCAGGAGCAAATGAGTTTTGCTTGCGCAAAAAGTTAAAATCTGTCCTTCATCTTGCGGTCTATTTCCCTGTCAGCGTCGCGCTTCGCGATCGAGTCGCGCTTGTCGTAGAGCTTTTTGCCGCGGCAAAGTCCGACCTCGACCTTAACGTGTGAACCCGAAAAATACAGCGAAAGCGGTATAAGCGACACTCCCTTCTGAGCAACCAGCCCATGCAGCTTCATTATCTCACGCTTGTGCATAAGCAGTCTGCGCTGACGCAAGGGATCCTTATTAAAAATATTCCCATGCTCGTAAGGACTTATGTGCATACCTATAACGAAAAGCTCACCGTTTTTGACGTCGCAGTAGGAGTCCTTGAGATTGACTGCGCCTGCGCGTATTGACTTGACTTCAGTACCGAAAAGCTCAATTCCCGCTTCGTATTTCTCATCCACAAAGTAATCGTGCCACGCCTTTTTGTTCTGCGCGATTATCTTGCCCGAATTTTTCTTATCAGCCATCTCTGCCCCTCCTTTCTGTGATTTGCCTATATAATTATACAGTTTTTCGCCGTCTCTGTCAACAGTTTTGATAAAAGAAATTTCGACCGCATTTGCAACACTTTTATCGTAGCGGGCTGTCGAGAGCGCCAGCCCCTACGACAAACTAATCAATTATCCGCGCGCAAAATTGATGTTCTATTAACCGTAGGGGACGGCGCCTCGACGTCCCGTAAAGTTTGTGCATATAAATCACAAAAGCACGGGTCGCCCCGTGCCTTGCGTATAATTTCAACAGCCTTGACTGTATTTCTGCTTTAAGGTGTCAATCTTCTGCGGCTCAACATTGGTAGCAGGATACCATCCCTTCTGCGCCATCTTGGAATATATCTGATTCTGCATCGAGATACATTCATCAAGCGACTGCGCAAATGCCGCGTGTACGTTCTGCGTGGACGACTCTATCGCGCCGTGCATCATAAGATCGCACTCCCCTTTTACGTTGAGCAAAATGTTTTCCATTATCTGCTTATCCTGCATATCTTCCCCTCCTTAACCGAGCAATCCGTAAAATTTGTTAAAGCACTGCGTGTGTTTGTCCGCGAGGCTTTGGACAAAGCTTTTCAACTCCGCGTCCTGAAGCTGCCCTGCCGCCTCGGTGCAGGTCGCCTTGATCTGTGTCTCATGACCGAGGACGTCTTCAATGTAAAGCAATTCTTTTGGTGACATAATAATTCCCCCTTTTTGTTGGTATAGAGAGTGTTGACAAAACCAAAACGCTTTATACAAAAAAGCCCCGCAAAATAAATTTGCGAAGCCTTTTATGAATTTTATCATCCCTTGTCCTATCCTTCCCTGCCTTGAGCTTTTTTCTGTTGCATAAGCTCTTAATAAACACAAACGCTTTATAAAATTCTAAAAACAGAATAAAGTTGCCGCTGAAAATTTCTTTTCCCAGCGGCGTTTGTGTCAGGCTATTTTAAATTGTCAAGCTATCTGCGTGATTACAAGATGCGCAGATACGGCGCGATATGTCGTTTTTTGACGAACAGATACTGACTAATTTCGTCGACGATTTTGCTTAAAGTAAGACCTGCGCAATGTCTTTTTCATATAGTTCCCCTATCCTTGGATAGCGATTTTATAATTTTATACTTTAATTTTGAGGATTCGCTACACAACTTCAATAAATGCCTTGATTTATTTATAAAAAGTGATATAATAATAACAACGATACACCTACTTAATATAAAAAAGAGCTTTTTTGTTTACCGGAGCGAGTACTGTTCCCTTTTTCGGCTTTCTACATAATGAATTTGATAAAAATGAAAATTCCACCTATAGAGAGCAGATTAGTTCTGTCGTATTCAAATTTATTCAGCGACTCGGGGTTTGCGTTTTTGTGCGTGGCTTCGGTTACGCACTTTTTTATTTCAGGGTACTTCATGGCAATATTGCATAAATTTTAATGTATCAGATATGGAGAAAAACATTATGAAAATGAACAAATTAGACAAAAGCGTACTTAAATTATGGTACATTCGAGCGGCAATCGGTGCTTTGGCACTTTTGGGAGTCGCGGTCGGCGTATTAGTAATTCTGCTTGCGACCGAAGCACCGAGTAATGTGATGCTCGCCGTTTCTTTAAGCGCGGGAATACCCGTTATTTTGCTTCTTTGCATCACTTTGATAATGCCCGCTCTACGCTATAAAATGTACTCTTGGGGTTATGACGACAAAAGAATTGTTGTAAAGCAAGGCGTGATATTCAGACAGAGAGTGGTTATCCCTGTTTGTCAGATTCAAGACCTTCACAGAACACAAGGTCCGATTATGATGATGTTAAAGCTTAGCGGCGTAACCATTTCCACCGCAGGCTCGAACTTCGATATTTCCACCCTTACCACCAATGAGGCGGATCGTCTGATCGATGCGCTTGAGCAAAACCTTGAAATAAGAGTCGAGGAGCTGAAAGATGAAGAGATTTGACAAAGGATATATCTATTCAGGTTTATTGACGGACTTCTTCTACAGCGTCTTCTTGGTTTTTATTCTTCTTAAAGACTTTTTTCTTGATGAGGAATCAGCTTCCGAGGATATTGCCACGGCAGCCCCCTTTTTCGCAATTGGATTTATTGTCATCTATTTATGTTTTGTTGTCTACAGAATCATGTATTACAAAACTTCAGGCTATGAACTGACAGACAAGGAGATAAAATGCAATAGGGGCGTGCTTTTTAGAAAACGCTCGGTACTCGATTACAAAAAAGTACACGCCATCAATAAGAAACAAAATATTATTCAAAGGATCTTCGGAATCGCCGTTTTAACGGTAGACAGCGGCTCCGCCAATACCTCACACCAAGCGGAAATTACGATCATCGAAAAGAATGCGGTCGTAGACTCTCTGCTCGACGAATTGAATTCGCTGAAAGAAAGCGGTGTCAGGAGCGATGCGAGTGCGCAACAGGCAGAAGAAGTACTTCTATCCGATAAAGATAGTATGTACCATTTTACCTCCGGCAAGAAAATGCTGTATACACTCATCAATATTGCTTCCACTGCCTTCTTCACCGCGTTGTTTGCGGTATTATCTATTATCGTCATCGGTCTTGGTAAGGGAATGTTGCAGCTTGACTTTCTAGGCACGTGGGGGCAGTATTTCCTCTATGCTATTTTGATCACGGCAGGAGCAATACTACTGTTCTCGATATTCTCCTTTATCGGAAGCATTGTTCATTCCTTCGTTGGTTATTACGATTTCACCGTCACAAAGCGTGATAACAATATTCAGATATCCTACGGACTTTTGGAAAAGCACACAAATACCTTCAGCTACGATCGAATCAAAGCGGTAAAAATATCGCAAGGACTTGTTCAAAGAATTCTTGGCTTCGCCTCCATCAAACTTGAGGTAATCGGTTATACTGTAAGTAGCGGTGATAGTGATAATAATGCCGGTCTTGGCATACTCATCCCGTTCTGCAAATACGATGAGATCGACGAAATACTCGGCAAGGTTTTGCCCGATTATATTCCGACCGAAAAGAAAACGAAATCAGTATCCATTTTCCCGTTCATGTCTTGGTTCCTTCTGATATTTGGTATCACAGTAGGCATTATATTGACAGGAACTGTTGCTGTTATGAAATTATTAGATGCGCCTGCTACTGCTTTATATACAGTTACATTTGTAACTTTAGGCTTGACTGCTATCGTGATTTTAATAAAACTCGCAAGTGCAATCCTCGCATATCATACCAACGGTCTTGCCGTTGAAAACGGGAAGATAACCGCATATAGCGGCAGCTTCAACAAAAATATTACAGTGTTTATGGCTAAGCACCTCGTTGCTGTAGAAACCGTAACCACTCCTCTTCGCAAGAAGCGGGGGATCTCAAGCCTCGTAATGCACCTTAAAACCAATGAATCATCCAATGAAGTAAAGGTTCATATCCAAAAAGATACGCTTTCCGATGAACTGGAAAAAATGTTGATGTTATGACTTTTGCTTTCACAAACGCCCTTGTTCCATTACGGAGCAAGGGCGTTTCGTCTAAGTAATTGAAATACATAAAATATGATATAATGGCAAAAAAGCAAAATACGACATATCAAAAGGTCGACCTCCCGACCGCCGACACCAAAAAAGAGAGGCATCCGTCTGGATGCCTCAACGAGTCGGGGTCAGAACACTCACATCAACTGCGTTGATGTAGTCGGTTCGCCCCTACGACCGCCGACACCAAAAAATAGAGGCATCCGTCTGGATGCCTCAACGAGTCGGGGTCTGAACACTCACATCAACTGCGTTGATGTAGTCGGTTCGCCCCTACGACCGCCGACACCAAAAAAGAGAGGCATCCGTCTGGATGCCTCAACGAGTCGGGGTCAGAACACTCACATCAACTGCGTTGATGTAGTCGGTTCGCCCCTACGACCGCCGACACCAAAAAATAGAGGCATCCGTCTGGATGCCTCTCTTTTTTGGTGCCGGTGGTCGGGGTCGAACCGACACGGTATCGCTACCACTGGATTTTGAGTCCAGCACGTCTGCCAATTCCATCACACCGGCGTATGAATCAATCGCGCCAATTCACACTCAATGAGTATATCATAAATATACATACAAGTCAATAGCTTTTTGAAACTTTTTTCGGGTTTTTGAAAGTCACCCCGCGTTTTCTATGCTATTGATTATAAACTGCTCGACTTCTGTTATCGGTATCTCAAAAACCGCGGCAAACTCACTGTAAAGTCCGTGCTTGGCTCTTTTTTCGTAATCCGCATCCGTCTCGCTTATACGCTTTTTGACTTTGGCAAGCTCCTCACGTCTGACATAAACTGTCTTTATGATGCTCACGTAATCCTCAAGCTTATATCCCCCCAAAGCGGATTTATAAACTTCCCTTCTGTTGCGCTCGTTTCCAACAACCAAGGGCTGTATCGAGGGGATCTTCGCAATTATCTCATGTGCTTGATCTTGGGTTATTATTCCTCTGACCTTGTCGTTATCTACCGGTGTAACTATAACGTTACATTCGGGCTCATACATGGGCACAAGAACATAAAAAAGTCGCTCGTCCGTCTTATCAACGGGCGAATTGGAAATTTCTCTGACAGTGTAAACTCCCTGATACTCATATATCACTCGATCACCGATATTAAACATTGCGCGCCTCCTCTATTCATGTGTTTTGCGGCATGAATTTAGGTTGAAAAAGATACCTGTATACATTATAACATATATTATTAAAAAATGTAATAGTCAAACTGTACAAAATATTTTCACTTTATCTTAGCAAAGTGTCCTTAGAGTGACGCTTTTCGACAAAATATCATATATTTATATTGGGGCAACCCAAAACACGAAAGGAGAAACTCACATGAATTATAACAACGGCGGACAGTACGGCGCGCCGCGCCGCAGATCCCCGCAAGCTATGCACTATGGCAGAGCGCCATTTGAAACACTTCATTCGCGCTCTGACTTTTCACCATCCGAGCATAACAAAGACATTCCTACCCTATCAAATCAGCAGCACCACGAACACAGCCACACCACCTGGGGATTGAGCAATCACCCTCTTGCAATGGTATACGCTCCGCTTCAAGCGTTCTCAGGTCTTTACGACGAGGATACCGCCCTGTCGCGCGGCACACTTTTCTCGGCTCTTGACCTCCCCTTTGAGGCTCACAAATGCAACGGAAAGGACAGGTGTTGCTAATATGATGAACAATCACAAGAACATGACCTCACAGCTCGCAAAGAGCATACAAAAAATTGACTTTGCGCTTGCAGAAACAATACTTTATCTCGACGTATATCCGCATTCCAAGGAAGCATTGAACTATTATCACAAGCTTCTCTCCGCGCGCGAAAAGCTCATCGAGCAATATCAAGCCCATTCCCCGATCACAGCTGCCGGCAACACAAGCACGGAAAGCTGGGACTGGATAAAATCCCCTTGGCCGTGGCACTACGACGCAAACTGATGAAAGGAGAACCATAGAACATGTGGACATACGAGAAAAAATTACAATTCCCTGTTAAGATCAAAAATCCCAACCCCACACTTGCCAACATCATAGTATCCCAGCTTGGCGGTCCCGACGGTGAGCTTGCCGCTTCCATGCGATACCTCAACCAAAGATATGCTATGCCCTATAACGAGGTAGTGGGCATACTTACCGACGTCGGCACTGGCGTACCGTCTATGTTCCACATTGTATTTTGAAGATCTAAATCTTCATGTTTTAATGCTTTTTTTAATGTATAGCTCCATTTATGTGGTATCATTTTTAGATACACATCTATATTGTCTTTATCATTAACAACAATTTTGTCTGTCAGACCTCCATAAAACACCTCATCATACTCTATACCATTAATAATATCTTTTAGCGCAGAAGATATTTCTTCTATAACTTCTAAATTGTTCTCTTGCCCATATTCTCTTTCATTGATTAAATTAATTCTTTCTTTCAAATTCATTATTTCATCATCATACTTTTCGCGTATGTTTCTAAACTCTTCCTTAGTTATATCTCCGGATACATATATATCTAACAGTTTTGCCTGTTTGCTTTCGTATTCATTTAATTTTTGTATTATCTCATCTTTGCTGCATGAAGCTGTGTTAGTATTTAAAACATACTTGATAGCAGAAACAAGTTGCTCTACTATCTTTTCTTTGGAAAAATTTAATTGTTTAATGACCAGATTCATTATGTGTACAATATCTTCATTGCGTATTCCTAATCCTCGACACCCAACTTCATTTCCAGCTTTATCAATATGCGGACTTCCATGAGTGGCTGCTTCATAGCACCGCCAAGATTTGTAGCGACTACCGTCACTTCTTGTTTTGTATCTTGCAACAAAACTCGCTCCACAACAACCACACTTTATTTTCCCCGAAAAGGGATATCTGTTGCTATATTTCTCTTTACCTTTCAATTGATCGGATCTTTCATCGAGAATTTTATTAGCCCTGTCAAACATTTCCCTGGAAATTATTGCTTCATGGTGATCTTTTATAATTACAAATTCTTCCTCGCCCCGATTGTACTTTTTTTCATGTGACAAGAAATCAGGCGTTATTGTCTTTTTTTGAACTAAATCTCCACAATATTTTTCATTTCGTATTACTCTTAGAATAACCGTGTTGGACCATCGTTTAATATGCATTGGGTAAATTCCTTCTTCAAGCAACTCGCGTGCAATAACATGTGTGCCTTTGTGCTCATTCACAAATTTGTGGAATATCAAGCGCACAATTCTTGCTCCATCGGGATTCACATACATTTTTCCATCCTTAACATCGTACCCCAGCATGCTACGGCCAAAAACTACGCCTTGTTCCATCTGTCGTTTTTGCCCCCACTTCACCCTATCCGATGTTTTACGGCTCTCTTCTTGAGCTATAGACGACATGATTGCAAGCCTCAGTTCCGAGTCGCCATCCAGTGTATTTATGTTATCATTCATAAAAATAACACCTACACCATTCTTTTTCAACTCTCTTGTGTAGTATATGCTATCCAATGTATTCCTGGCAAACCTCGATATTTCTTTAGTCACAATTAAATCAAAACAGTGACTTTTAGCTAAGGTTATCATCCTGTTAAATTCTACTCTCTTTTTTGTGTTTGTGCCGGTTATACCTTCATCAGCAAAAACCTCATATAGTTCCCAGTCTGGATGATTTGCAATATACTGACTAAAATACCTTTGTTGGCTTGCAAAAGAGTTCGCTTGATCATCGTCATCTGTTGAAACACGGCAATATGCCGCCACTTTTTTCTTGGAATTGGTCACTTTTCTTTCTTGATTCAAACGCTCGTATTTGTTCATATACACATCTCCTTCTTGCGTAAGTTCAGTATAACAATATCACTAAACATCGAATTTGTCAAAGCTACAACTATGTTGTATATGACTGTTCAATTGTCTTTCTAAATAATCAACACAATCAAGCATTTGTTGATGTGTTATCAGGTTTCTTTTTTTCAGTGATACGAGCAATGCCTTTTGAATTTCCATATTGATTTTTTCGTCATTATTCAGCACAAAATTCACATCCCCTGCATCAGCACACACAAAATCCCTATGTTTCATAAAACGGCCTTATCTCCTTTCACTATAATTTTATGTGCCATCACTTTAAAAGTTTATTTATCAAACGACCGACTGCTACTCGGTTCCATAGGAATCTCACCTCCCCCGGGTACTCCGCAGGCTGCGCCTTTCGGCTACAGAAGTATCAATATCACTCGTGCTTGTCATCGCCACATCAAATGCAATTTGATTATTTTCTATATAAGTTTTATCGCTCGTTTTCATAAAGAAAAGTCATGGCGCACCTATAGGATCGGCTTAGACCACTTATTTTTCCCAACAAGAAAAATACCATCTTCAAAAACCTCGTATATAGGTATTGCTTCTTCTACAGTTGTAGGCACGTTGCTGTTCTCATGCTTATTTTTTGATATATTTAAGATTCCCATTTTTATCCTTACCCTTCATTGCCCGTAAATACCAAATATTTGGGCATTTTTATCGTAGATTGAAACCATGCTTTTACTATTTGCTCCGCGTTCATGCCATTATATTTCACAAAACCAAGTGCAGCAAATGGCACTGCTCCAAGCACACAAATCCATGAAAGAATTTCCTTGTGTAAATGCGACCTGAAGGCAAAGTAAATTCCAACCGCAACACCGCATGCCAAAACAGAGAAAATGGCCTGCCGTACCGACAAGCCAAAAAACATAGTTTCGTTATACTCTTTAATTTCTTTGTTTATTTTTATTTCCATTTGTCCTCCAAAATGAAAAGGTGACGTAAAGCCACGTCACCTTTTGTGCTGTATTTCATCTTACCAAAATTCCCGACTTTTCAGGGAAGGTAGGATCATTTCGCGTCAATGCAAGAAGTCTGCAAGCTGCACCCTCGGGATGATTTCTTCCTGCTTCCCACGCTTCAATAGTCTTCACAGAAACACCCATATATTTTGCAAACAATACTTGGGTAAGTCCTGTATTTGTCCGAATTTGCTTGATATCACTCGGGGAAAAAGTATCCACCGGTGCTATACTCAAGGTTGTAGTTTTGGCTTTTAATGTTCCTTTTTCATAAGCAATAGCTTGCTCTATGCCCGTTTTGATATCATCAAAAACACCCATGTTTATTCTCCCTTCTAACATTTATTTTTTATGAATTATTCTCTTTGAGTTGTTGTTCGAGTATGGCGATTAGTTGCTTAAGCTCGTTTCTTTCTTCTTTCGTCAAGTTATCCTTTTCATTTTTAGGATATGCAGTAATCAGAAAAATTTTCTCATATATTTCAAAATCAATATATATTACTCTGACTCCTCCGCTTTTACCTTGATGCTCAAATGCAAACCGCATTTTTCGAACTCCACCTGTTCCCTGCATCACAGCTCCTATCTTGGGATCAGCAAGTATTTCATCTTGAAGTCTGCGAAGATCATTATCATCCAATCCCAAATCCTTCCATTTGGCACGGAAATGTGGCAATTCAACAAATATTCTCGTCATTATAAAACTCCTGATGTCTTATTTCAATTATATTATACCCTATTTAATCGGGTTTGTCAAGCAATTTTTATGGATTTTTTTCGTTTTCCTTCATTGCTACGGTATGTGTGCCACAAAGGTATGACAAGCCGAAAGAGTTGAGGGAGTTTAGTACACCTTGCAAAATGAGGGAACGGCTTTGCGGTATTTGTGATTATGCCGTTCACGGAATGGACGGAGATTTGATAGATTGCAATACAAGCATTACAAGACCGCCACAGAGTTGGTGCTATGTTGAGGAAAGGAAAGAATGATATGGCACGATATTATGAAGAACAAACCGTCCTTAATGCGGTTTGCAGAGGATGTAATGAGGAATTTTCGGACGAACCTTGCGAGCCTTCCGATTGCTTGCTTTTGAGAGAAATAAAAAACCTCTCCACCGCCGATGTTGTACCAACGAGCGAGGTTGCGAGGGAGATTTTTGAGGAGATTGAAAATCTATCGGTAAATACGGTTGACGATTGGGGGAATAGTGTGCAAATTATAAGCGAAATAGATTATGCCGAACTCAAAAAGAAATACACGGAGGGCGGGAAATGACAAAGAAACGCTTTATTAAATTACTGATGTCACACGGTAAGCAACCACGAGAGGCGAGAATGATAGCACTCCGCTATAACGCTCGCGGTATGTCTTACAAGAAAGCCTATAACTTCTATTATGCAGAAACCTCCCTAATGAGGGCAATCCTCAAAATAGGAAAAGTGAGCATAAAGTTGGGCGATAGTATAACAAACGCCGCACAATCATTGAAAAAATTTACGGAGGCAAGCCGAGAGCAGCCAATACGCAGACTTACACCGGAAGAACTCGCAAAAATTCAAGGTTTACCCAACGAAACTGAAAGAGGTTGATATGTTAGAACAAGAACTTGTTGTAGATAATTTTGCCGGGGGCGGTGGAGCTTCCACAGGCATTGAAATGGCAATCGGCAGAAGCGTCGATATTGCTATAAATCACGATCCTGATGCTATCGCTATGCACAGAGAAAATCACCCTACCACGAAACACTATTGTGAGGACGTATGGGAAGTAGATCCCGTAGAGGCTTGCGGTGATAAGTCGGTAGCACTCGCTTGGTTTTCGCCTGACTGCAAGCATTTTTCAAGAGCGAAGGGTGGCAAACCTGTCGATAAGAAAATCAGAGGTCTTGCGTGGGTTGCTATCAAGTGGGCTTACCTTGTACGCCCTCGTGTGATTATGATGGAAAATGTACCCGAGATTATGACTTGGGGGCCACTCGGAGAAGATAACAAACCTATTAAAGAGAGAATGGGAGAGACATTCGACGGATTTCTCGCTGCTCTTTCATTCGGATTGTCGCGCTCAAGCCCCGCATTTCATGAGATGTGCGAAGCTCTCGGTGTTTCCGAGAACTCTGACATAGCCCTCGCTTGCGAACGCGGTCTTGGATATGACATTCAGTACAGAGAGCTTAAATCCTGCGATTACGGCGCACCGACTACTCGAACACGCTTCTATATGATCGCTCGTTGTGATGGCAAGCCTATTGTATGGCCCGCACCGACACACGGAGATAAGCGCAATCCCAAAGTCAAGGATGGCACACTCCTTCCTTACCGCACCGCGGCAGAGTGCATAGATTGGTCTATCCCGGCAAAGAGCATTTTTGAGAGAGACAAGCCTCTTGCAGAAAACACTCTCCGCAGAATAGCCAAAGGCATACAGAAGTTTGTCATTGACAATCCCGAGCCGTTTATTGTTCATTATAAGTTTGATAACGAGCCGGAGAGCATTGACGCTCCGCTTTCCACGGTGACGGCAGTAAACAGTCATTACGTTGTTACACCTACGATTATGTGTAACAACACCAATAACAACGGCGCAAGCGCAGATTCTCCGCTGCCGACCGTTACCACAGGCAACAGGAATTTTGTAGTTACGCCTACAATCGTTCCTATTGGGTATGGAGAGCGCAAAGGTCAAGAGCCTCGTGTAAACAGCGTCGAAGATCCCCTTGGTACAATCGTGTCAAGCGGTAAGCATTATCTTGCTATGCCCTCTCTGATACAGTATCACTCCGAAACGTCCGAGGATGAGGTCAGAGGTCAGGAGCTTACAGAGCCTCTTATGACTGTTGACACTTCACCGCGATATGCCCTCTCGGTCGCAAACATTATGAAGAATTACGGCGGCAATTATCAAGGATCGGGTAGCGCGGTGGACGAGCCTCTTGATACTGTTACGGCAAAGGATCACAACTCCCTTGTCACAGCTCATATTTTGACGATGCGTAACAATATGGACGGTCAGGCAGTAGATGAGCCAATTACAACTATTTCTTGTAAGGAGCATCATGCAGAAGTTCAAGCGTTTCTTGTGAAATATTTTTCGGGCGAAAAAGTCAAGCCTGTCGATGCACCGCTTGATACTATTACAACAAAAGACCGCTTTGCCGTTGTGACTGTTCACGGAGAGGAATACATAATCACGGACATTAAGATGCGAATGCTCACGCCAAGAGAACTATTCAAGGCGCAGGGCTTTCCTTCTGATTATATTATTGATACGGCAAACGGCAAGCCTTATCCAAAGAGTAAACAAGTCGCAAGATGCGGTAATGCGGTGACACCGCCCGTCCCGGCTGCTCTTGTGAGAGCTAATTTGTTGGAGGTGTAAATGAAAGTAATTAAAATCAACTTACCCACAGAACTTACGAGCATCGAGCTTCATATTTTCGCAGATGAACATATCGGCGATGCTCACTGTGACATGAAACGTCTGATGGAACGCATTGAACACGTTAAGAATACTCCCAATGCCTACTGCATTATGAACGGCGATATTCTTGATAATGCTACCAAAACTTCTATCGGAGATACATACGCACAGGTATTCAACCCTATGGAGCAGCTTCACAGAGCCGTTGAATTGTTCGGGCCTATTAAGGATAAGGTACTCTGTATCACACACGGCAATCACGAAAATCGCACATATAAGAAGGAAGGCATCAACCTCTCCGCTATGATCGCAAATCAACTCGGTCTGCAAGACCGATATTCGCCTACGTCTGCTCTAATGTTCTTGCGCTTCGGCAAAGGCTCACCGAGCGCAACACGCGGCAGGAGAATACTTTATACCATCTATGCCTTGCATGGTAGCGGTGGTGGTCGCAAGGAGGGCGCGAAGGCTATACGTCTCGCAGACATGGCTGCCATAGTCGATGTCGATATATACATACATAGTCACACGCACCTCCCTATGATTATGAAACAAGGCTTCCACAGAGTTGACCTGACAAACAGTTCTGTCGCGCTTGTTGACAAGCTGTTTGTGAATACTGCCGCCAACCTTAATTATGGCGGTTATGGCGAGGCGCAGGAGTTCAAGCCGTCAAGCAAGGAAACGCCCGTCATTTATCTCGACGGCAAACGCAAGCAATTTAAAGCGAGGTTGTAATTATTATGAAAGCAAGAATACCAAAATCATATCAAGAACTCCCCCAATCTCAACGCGATAAGCTCAAGGAGTATGCCAAACAGGTCGGTCTTGATGCTGCGAGAGAACAGTTTAATCAGGACGTTCGCCTTATGACCGAGCTTTATATTAAGATGCTCTGCGTTCTCCTGCACGATACCGAGGGCTATGGCGAGAGGCGGCTTAACCGCGTTCTGTGGAATCACAAGCGTCTCTTTACTCGGCAGATCCGTATGGTGCGAGACGGAGAACAAATCGAATATCTGAACAGGCGCATGTCCGAGATATTCCACAAGGATGGATTTCCGCAGAAATTTTTAGATGAGTTGCTCGGAGAGGTGGATACTGTGTGAATGGGACGGTAACGAAAAAATTAACTGTCCCACCGCAAAGCCTTATGGTACAAAGGATTTCGTAAACTATGGGACAGAGACAGTTCAATACCGAGGTCAGCTCTATATTGTTTGCTGTTCAAAAATAATTTTCAGTTGCGATATTTACTGTCTACTGTCCCTTTTATATATTTTTATAAATAAAAAATAATAAAAAATATAATAAATATAAGGGTTTTAGGCTTGGGACAGTTCATGGGACAGTTCGACGGACAGTTTTTTTGTTACTGTCCCATAGCAAAATTTGATAGGAGGTATTTAAATGGCAGGGAAAAAAGGTATGAAAATGCAGAATTTGACCGAGGCGGATAGAGAGCGCAGACGAGGAACTTTGACCGTTACCAATGATGATGTTATTAAGGCATCTATTGTCGCTCCCTCTCCCGACGTCATACATAATTTCTTGATGGGTAGACCGCCCGCTTATTCTTCCGAGGAAGAACTGCAAGCTAAAATTGAGGAGTATTTCGGTACTTTGCTTGCTCCGTTTTTTGACGAGAACGGTATTCAGATAGGTACGAGGTGGATAAATAAGCCTACTGTGGGAGGGCTTGCCGTGTATTTGGGGATTGATAGAGTGACTTTGCACAATTATTCTAAATCTGACCGCTTTTTTAACGTAATAAAAAGAGCCAAGGATTTGATACACAGTTTTAACGAGCAAATGTTGACCGAAGGCAAAAACCCTGTCGGTGCGATCAATACTCTCATAAACACATCGGAGTTTTGGGTGTCCGACCAAAAAAATATCCGTGTCGAGCCTGTAATGCCTGACAACGGAGCGAAATCTGCATCCGAGATCACAGAATTTCTTGAAACGAGAGCTTTGCCTGAATCTGACGGAGACTGAATCTGACGGAAAGCATATATAGCCACGAGCTGAATTTGACCTCTCCCGATAGGCAAAATTTGACCGAGAGCCTTATATAGCTGAATTTGACCGAGCGCGGGAAGGCAAAAATAAAACGCCTGACGTGGCGGTTATATAGGCAAAAAATAATCCCCGGAGCTTGTCCGGGGATTTTGTTTTAACGTCTGCGTCTGCGCTTCCCTCTTGTAGCTGAACGGAGAACGACAAACACGGGGAATAATAAAATCAATAATGGCATGGTTTACACCTCCTTTAAAATTCGGGATTGTCAAATAAATATGTTCCGTTTGCTTTATAACAGGCGTTCCAATGATTAACGAGAAATTCAGCGCGTTTTTTTGTGGGGCAAAGATTCGCGCTTTTTAGCCCGCCGATGCTTTCAAATTTTGCTTTTATATTGTCGCTTTCTGAACATTTCACAATATAAGAATAATATCCGGGTTTATATTCGGGGTTTGTTCTCTCGGTCAAAATGCTTTCGTTTATGTCCTGTTCTACGGTCACGGCAAAATAAAAATGTTTCATTGTTTCGCTTCCTCCTTAATTCCATTGTCCGCGTGTTATTGTGTTGTTCGGCGCTTTTTTGTTTCGACGTCTGAAAACGAGAGGATCAACACCGGGCAAACCGAGCAAATAAAAAGTATCTTCAACGTTATAGCTTTTATTTGCTTCAATGCTTGCTTTGCGTTTGAGTTGTGGGAACGTGTGCGCGGTGATTGTTTTCCCATTTATAGCGGCCTTATATTCCATTTTATAACCTTTCTCGCCTGCCATCATCAGAGCCGGGAGGCGATCCCACGGCTGAGCGCCCAGGTGTGGGCGCTTTCGGCTAAATTTCAAAAATATTATAATGTTCTGTAACTTCTCCGAAGAAGTAGCCCGCGCCTCTCCATGCGCATACAGAGCTTTTATAATACTTTTTCGGAATATATCCGTTATTCATGAGATAGTTAAAAACTTCGTGTTGCGCTCCTCTTGTTGAGCCTGTCGAGTAAGAGAAAAAGCCTATATAATGGGGTTTATTTTGTTTGATTCGGTAAACGGTGACTTCTCTATTGTTGCGCGTTCTGTTGTGGTGTGCGACTTCTTTATATATAAATGTTTTCATTGTTTAGCCCTCCTCTGCTTCGTTTTCGAGTTCGTCGAGGGCTTCGCTAATGGCAGAGCCGAGCAAATAACATCTAATGGTTACGTCTGCGGCTTCACTGCCCTTCTCAATCAGGTAACTCGCATTGCATCCAAATTCTTGGAGAGCTTCGCCGAGTAAATCGAGATTGTGGCAGATGTATTCTTCTGCGCGCCATGTGTTAAAGGTGTAGCTTCCGCTTCCGTTCCCGGTCACGCTGTCAACCGTCCACAATTCATCGTGGAGTTTTTCGGCGAACTCGTCGCGATCTGCGAGGGCTTCGCGGATCTCTTCGGGGGTGTAGTTGTCGCGGATATATTCGAGGACGTCCGCGCGGACTGCTTCGGGGTAGTTGTATCTTTCCATATATAACCTTTCTGCGATTTATAGCCTCGCCCGGCTTATTTGCAACCTTTTCGTTGTCTACTATTATTATACAATCTTTTCGTTGTAAGTCAATAGCGTTGCACGCTTGTTTACAATTTATTTACAATCTTTTCGTTGTAAAAATATAGTGTTGTTTTAACTCTACTTTACGCAACACACAAGCACCCGGCGCGAGCTGCGCCGGGTGGTGGGGGTGGGGTATATATAGAACGAATGTTCTGCTCTAAGTCACCAAAATTCCGCGCAAAAATAAAAAAGCCCTCTTTATTTACAAAATATTCATACATTTCTTTTCAAACCCTATTGACTTTGCAATCTTTTCGTTGTATAATGAGTTCAAGCTAACAAAGCAACGAAAGGGGAATACAAAAATGAAAGCAAACGAGATCGTTCAGAAGATAATGGAGAGTGATGGTGTCACTCAAAAGAAGTTGGCAGAGGCACTTGGCTATGATGCGCCGCAGTATGTCGGCAATATGTTGTATCGAAAGAACGGTATGCGAGTAGATAATCTCGTCAAGATGCTGAATGTTATGGGCTATGAGGTTGTCATTCGCAAGAAGATCGGCAAGTCGGAAGAATGGAAGGTGGACTAATATGGCAAAATACTTTTCCGCACGAGTATCGAGCAAGGATCAAAACTTGGCTCGTCAGCTCGAAGTAGCAAAACAGTACGGCATCCCCGAGGAGAATGTCTTTTGCGATAAGATTACAGGCAGACGGAAAGACAGACCTGAATATGACAGAATGAAGTCTCTTTTGGTTAAGGGCGATGAAGTGTACTTCAAGGAGCTTGACCGAATCGGCAGAGCGAAACACTTGATAAAGGAAGAGTTGGAGTGGTTCAAGGAACGAGGAATAATCGTTCGTATATTCGATGTACCAACAACACTCATGAAAGTTCCGAAGGGTCAAGAGTGGGTATTTGAAATGATACACAACGTACTTATTGAGGTATTAGCTTCGATAGCTGAGCAAGAGTGGACTAAAACGAAACAGCGCAGAGAAGAAGGTATCGCAGCTATGCCTATCGTGGATGGTCGAAAGGTTAGCAGTAGAACGGGGCGAGGTTTCGGCAGAGAGGCAAAGGAACTTGACCTTGCTCTCCGAGAGGGTGAGACCGTCACCGAGGCTTGCAAGCGGTTAGGTATTGTTCGGTCAACGTATTATAGAAGAATGAAAGAAGTGGGGTAATCAGTCGCCGAACTTAAACGGAGAAAGGAGTTATATATGGTCGCTACATTGATAGTGATGTTTTTAGTATTGTTTTTGTGTGTGGTATTTGAGATACCGGCATATGTAATAGTGTTGGCGGTTATCGGTATAATAGCGTTTGCAGTATTGATAATATGGTTAGATAAGAAAGAGTTAAGTGTTATTGATAAGGTGGTAAGCGCCGAACTGCTAAACGAAGTAGCTGTATATAAAGAGAAAATTGAAAACACGGGATTTTCGATTGGATATAGTTGGCATTCAGGGCGTAGTTATTATAGATATAAAAAGGTTTTAGATCACTACGATTGTTATTTTAAAGTGGTGTACGCTGATGGCAGCACAGGGACAAAAAAATGTAAAAAAGGTAGCAATATGTATAACGAGTTGATATTGAAGTGTAGGAGTTGATTGCAAATGCAACGCATCAAGAGAAACGCGGCAAAATGTAAGGTCTGTGGAGAGGTCGTTGAGAGCAGATGGAGAAACAACTTTGTGACTTGTAGTTGCGGTAATCTATCGGTAGATGGCGGTCACGATTACATCCGCAGAGGATTTAGGGACGGCAAGGACAGTTACGAGGATTTAAACGAGTACGGAGTTGACATTGTGCCGACTTATGCTACTTGTCCGGGTTGGTGGAAGCTCTTGGACTGTGAGTTAAAGGAGTTCTACGAGGTAGATCCTGAGCTAACCGAAGTTCGCGTCAAGGAGAAATATGGACGGGCAGACGTTGACTGCTACACCGAAACAGAAACTCGATGGGATTTACTTGCGATGCACGGTGAGATTTTAAGTAGGAAGTCACAAGAAACGTGTGAGCTATGCGGAAGTCCCGGCAAGATGCGAAACGATAAAGGTTGGATTCAATGCAGGTGTGACCGATGCCACTCTGCTACGCGCGAGGAACGGACGGAGATTATGCGCGAGACTGCAAGGCAGTATGAAGAAGCGATTGATGCGGCGATGCCGAAAGAATTAGAGAGCGTTGAGTTGACGGAGCGCGATAAGGCGATGCTTCGGTATAAGGTATGGAACAATAGCCGCCGGGCTTAAACGGAGGAAGAAAAGGAGAGATGAAAACAAAGGGGTTAATAATTGGAACAATCGTGCTGTTAAGCATATGGTCGATGATAGCGACAATGGCAGCAGTAGGGACAGAAAAAAAGAGGGTTGGCTTGGTTGAGCAAAAAAAAGAACTTAGGGAAGAATTTGACAAAGAAATCGAAAGCCAAGAAAAAGCGTACAATGAGTTAGAAGCAAAGTATGCTGAGTTAGAAGCGGAATACGAGCAAGAGAAAAACGAGCATTTGGAGTTTACATTAAAGTGTACTACTCTGCACTTAGCTTATGAGTGGTTAGTTGATGTTATGGCTAATACGTCAGATGCAGTAAACAACGTCCAATATGATCCTGATGCGGCACTTGACAGAATATGCGAGCGTGAAGGCTTGGGATTGTATTCAAAACTTTTGATTTTGCAAAAAGCACAGCAAATATTGTTGGAGTATGGATTAGAAATAAAATAAATAATGAGAGCCAAAGAGCCACTTACGGAAACGTAGGTGGCTCTATTTTTATATTTTGGAGGAAAATATGGATAACCAAGAGATAATCAAGCGGTTGTGGGAGCGAGACACAAGAGATCCCAAGATAGTAGATATGCTTTACAGCATGGCGGTCAACACGGCAGACCATAAGATGTCTTATGAGATAGCGAAACTGTGCCAAAAGCGGATAACGGAGTTCCGAGCCGAGCCGAAGAAGGCTATGGAGTTTTACGAGATTTACGAAAAGGCATTGAAATACGCATCGGAACGAGTATTTGAGGCATTTTTGATATATAACGAGTTAGACAGACCTGCGAGAGAGCGATTTTACCAACCGAGAATGAAGCAGTTAAAACCGATAGTGGATGCGTTGCAAGAGATAGCAGACGGAGAACTTGAGGAATTATTTATTTCACAGCCGCCCCGAACAGGTAAGAGTACGCTCGTACAGTTGTTTCTTGTGTGGTATGCGAAAACAAGGCCCGAGAAGGCGAATTTGTATTGCTCGTATGCTCAAGGTGTAGCCGAAACATTCTACGATGGATGTCTCGAATTTCTCACAGATCCCACGTATCGTTTGTGTAATATGTTTCCCGGCAACGATTTGGTGTATCAAAACAAGCAGTCGGGCAGTTTGGACATCAAGAGACACAAAAAATATAAGTCTATTAACTGTAAATCGCTATACGGACAGTTGAACGGCTCGATGGATGCTTCGGGCATACTGATAGGCGATGACCTTTTGAGTGGTATTGAAGAAGCACTAAATCCCGAAACGCTTGCAAAGTGTCTGTTGAGGGTGAACAACAACTTGCTCTCTCGTGCGAAGCAAGGGTGCGCCAAGATATTCATAGCGACAAGGTGGAGTCCTCTCGATCCAATAGGAACGAGAATAAATATGATTGAAACACAGCCTGAATATGCGAATTTGCGATACAAGGTAGTGAATGTTCCCGCGCTTGACGAGAACGATGAGAGTAATTTCGATTATGATTTCGACGTTGGATTTAGCACAGAGCATTACCGAAAATTGAGAGCGCAGTTTGAGGCAGGAGATGATATAGCATCATGGTCGGCGCAGTATCAAGGCGAGCCATACTTCCGTGAAGGTCTGCTCTACCCCGAAGAAAGTCTGCGTAGATATTATGAGTTGCCTGATAGCGAGCCTGACGCAGTTGTGGGTATATGCGATACAAAGGACACAGGTAAGGACTATGCGTTCCTCCCTGTTGCGTATGTTTACGGCAAGGACGTTTACATAGATGATTGCGTGTGTGATAACAGTTTACCCGAAATAACAGACGTTCGGTGCGCGGATATATTGGTAAGGCGCAAGGTGCAGATGTGCCGTTTCGAGAGTAACAGCGCGGGAGGACGAATAGCCGATAAAGTGAACGATATGGTAAAAGAGCGAGGACATAATTGCCATATTACAAAGAAATTCACGACCGCAAACAAGCTCACGAAGATCATACAGTACAGCAGCTATGTCAAGGAGCATTTCTTGTTCCGTGATAGGTCGGTTTGTAAAGGCATGACAGATTATAACAAAATGATGAAATTCCTTACGCAGTTCACGATAGACGGCAAAAACAAGAACGATGACGTGCCTGACGGCATGAGTATGTTAGCAGATTACGTTGAAACCTCAATACACAGACAGGTCGAGGTAATGAATCCGTTGTGGTAGTCAAACGGCAAAAATGGGGTAAAAACGGCTATTTTGGGTACTCCTACACGATTGACAGAATCGAACATATGTGCTATAATGAAGAAAATAGGTCTAACAAATTAGGACGGAGGTAGCCGTGGAAGAAATTAAAATATTATGTCCCGACTGCGGAAAGTTCTTGTTTAAGGTAACTAAAAACAGTCGAGCGACAATGATATGTTGGTGTCGGCGTTGCAGGACTGAAAAACGAATACAGATAGAGCCATAAGAGCCTAACATTCCAATCGCATGAAGCGAAGGAGTGTTAGGCTATTTTTATTGCATGAGAGGTGATGCGCCGTGGTAATAAGACAGGCAAACACACCCGGTGTATTCGCCGGGAGAAGAAAAATTTTTATAGACGTAGATCGCATAGACAGAAGCAACATAGTAGAAGTTGTGACGGATATGCTGAAGATTCACACTGTGAATGCTCAAGAGATACAGTATCTCATGGACTACGAACGTGGAATAACGCCTATTCAACAGAGAGAAAAGGCGGGCCGTAAGGACATTGATTATCGTATAAATGAAAACCACGCGGCAGAGATAAAGACGTTCAAGGTAGGATATGTATTCAGTTCACCGATAACTCTCGTACAGAGAGCAGTCGAGGACAACGAGCATAGTGCCGAGGACGATAAGCGCGTTGCAAAGCTGAATGAGATGTTGTTTGAGCAGAGCAAGGCGGCGAAAGACAAGCAGCTTGCGGAAGATTTTTCGATATGCGGTGTTGGTTATCGTATGGCTCTGCCAAAGAGATACGATGACGGAGGTATATGCTCGTGACACTGTCGGGGATTCCTATGCTCGTAAGGCTACTGCAATCACGGAACGCAGAATTGCCTATGCTCTCACCGCTTGTTATAATGACTGTTTTTAATTTACCTTTAGATATGCTTGAAATTGCTACCGCTGGAATTGTTGCTGTCTCTATCGGACAATCATAGAACGCGTAAACGCCTATACTCGTTACACTGTCGGGAATTTCTATGCTCGTAAGGCTACTGCAATCACGGAACGCAGAATTGCCTATGCTCGTGACACTGTCGGGGATTCCTATGCTCGTAAGGCTACTGCAATTACAGAACGCGTAACCGCCTATGCTCGTGACACTGTCGGGAATTTCTATGCTCGTAAGGCTACTGCAATCACGGAACGCAGAATTGCCTATGCTCGTCACAACCCAGCCTTCTGGTGAGGTCATCGGAATTACTATATCCGTATCAGCACAAGTACCTTTTCCACTGACGTAACACGTGCCGTCACCGTTTGACTCGAATTTAAGCCCTTTGCTTGTAGTATCGTAACCGCATATCGTACACACATAATTGTGATAGTTGTGTCCAAGGGCTTCACTTAATATCTCGCCACACGCAAGGCAAATTTGGGATTCTGTACACGTCGCGGGTATTCCGGCACTGTGTCCAAGGGCTTCACTTAATATCTCTCCGCACATAAGGCAAATCTGGGATTCTGTACACGTCGCAGGCGTTCCGGCACTGTGTCCAAGGGCTTTACTTAATATCTTGCCGCACGTAAGACAGGTCTGCGCCTCTGTACACGTAGCCTCTACACCGGGGGTGTGACCAAGCGCATCTATTTGAACTGTCTCAATCGTATTTCCACATTCACAAACAAGCTTTTTCTCACCTTTTTCGGTACAGGTCGCGTCCTTAACCACAACCCACTCGCTGCCCTCGCAAACGTGGGGATCGGTGGGTTTTTCCGAAGGAGTTTCAGAGGGCTTCTCCGAAGGCTGTTCGGACGGTTTCTCTGAGGGTTTCTCCGAAGGCTGTTCAGAGGGCTTCTCTGAGGGTTTCTCGGAAGGATTTTCCGAAGGCTGTTCAGAAGGTTTCTCCGTAGGATCTTCTGTAGGCTTTTCGGTAGGCTCTGTCGGAGTGCCATCACCTACGGTGGGTTTTTCCGTGGGATCATCATTCGGCTTTTCCGTCGGAGCCGTTGTTGTTTCCTCAGTCGTTTTCTCACCGCTATCACACGCTGCAAGCACCGAAAAGCTCATTGAAAGCACGAGGATCAGTGCAAGAATTTTGAAAATTGTGTTTTTCATTTTAGTTTCCTCCTAAAAATGAGTAAATAAAAAGTGCACCAACCGAAGCCGGTGCACAAAAATACACGCTCCGATTGTTGCCACACAATTTTATATGCTTACTTTTTTCACACAAGTATGCAGATAAGAGCATGTATTTTTACAAATAAAAAATACACACTTACGTGAAAAAAGATATAAAATTATGTGGCACTTTTATTCTATCATAAAAATAGGCATTTGTAAAGATATTTTCAAATATTTGTTCAAATATTTGTATATACACAAAAAGGAACTGCCGCGCGCTCACGGCAATTCCTTTATTGTTTTATCTACAAAATTCAACTATATCCCTCTTGGTATCCTCATAAGAAAAATCATTGAGTATCTCATGTCTTGCGCCCTTGTATAGAATACACTTTGCGTCAAGCCCGTGCGAGAGCATTTTTTTGTGAACGCTCAACACGCCCTTTCCGTAATTGCCCACCGGATCATCCTCGCCTGCCACCAAGAGTATCGGCATAGTCTTGGGCATAAGAGAGTAGCATTTCTTTAAGTTGCACTTTTTGATAAGTCTGATAAGGTCTCCCATGCCACTCACGGTAAAGCCAAAGGTGCAGAACTTATCCTTTGCGTATTTCTGTCTGACCGACGCATCCGTTGTAAGCCACGCCGCAGGAGCGAGCTGCAGCTCATCCTCAAAGCGTTTATTGTATGAGCCGAACGCTATACCGTTAATAAGCTTTGAGACGTGTTTGTCGCCCTTGAATATTTTTGTAATGCCTATCAGCGCAAGTCCTGCATTCGCGGCGGGATTTGGTCCTGCCGTGCCCATAACTATAAGCTTGTCGGGAAATACGTATTTGCCCGTTGCAAGACGCACGATAAACGAGCCCATGCTATGTCCCATAAGAATATACGGCGCGCTCTCATGGGGGAATTCCGTCATTACCGCATCCGAAAACACCTTTACGTCACGGCACAAAGCATCCCAGCCATCCTTTTTTGCTATATAACCAAGCTCTGAATCATTGCTTGCGGTATGACCGTGGCCAAGATGGTCATAGCCAAAGCATATATAGCCATGCTCCGCCATCTCGCGCATGAATCTGTCGTATCTTCCCATATATTCGGTCATTCCGTGTACTACGTGAAAATATCCCCTGACATCCCCCTGCGGCATATATATCACTCCCGCAAGGTCATGAACTCCGTCGCTTGATCTGACCTTATATTCTCTTACATCTACCGTCACAACTTAATCCTCCCGTGCAAACTCTCTGCAAGCCCGCACTGCTCTGCGCCATGCGCTGAGTTTTTTCTTTTGTTCCTGTACATTTATCTTGGGGGAGAATTCTCTACCACTCTCCGCCATAGCGCAAAGCTCCGCCCTATCCTTATAAAAGCCTACCGCAAGTCCTGCAAGATAAGCCGCGCCCGCCGCAGTCGCCTCTGCGTTTTTTGGAACGCAAATGTCTATTTGCGATATATCCGCCTGCATCTGCATAAGTAAATTGTTTGCGGAAGCTCCGCCGTCCACTTGAAGTCTGCTTATAAGACATCCGTCACCGCAGATAGCGCTCATATCCTCATTTATAGCGTCTATAACGTCCTGTGTCTGATATGCAATAGATTCAAGACACGCATAAATAATATGGTTAGTGTTTGAGCCGCGCGTAAGTCCGACTACAGTACCGCGAGCATTCATATCCCAATGCGGCGCGCCCAATCCCGCAAACGCAGGAACGACGTAAACTCCACCGCTGTCTGAGACCTTGCTTGCAAGCTCCTCGCTTTGCGCCGAATTCTCTATCACTTTGAGCTCGTCACGCAACCACTGAACTACAGCGCCGCCCACGAAAACGCTTCCTTCAAGCGCGTATTCGATAGGCTCACCCGCAGCCGTAGCGGCTATTGTCGTTAAAAGTCCGTTTGAGCTGGATATAGCGGCATGTCCGGTGTTCGCGAGCAAAAAGCAACCCGTTCCGTACGTATTTTTCGCGCTACCCGTCTCAAAGCAACACTGACCGAACAGGGCTGCCTGCTGATCCCCCGCAATTCCCGAAATGGGTATCCTCTCACCCATAAGCTCCATATATCCGTATATCTCGCTACTGCTTTTGATTGTGGGAAGCATTGACGCAGGCACACCAAGAATGTCGAGCATCTTTTGATCCCACTCACCCGTGTGTATGTTGCACATAAGCGTTCTTGAAGCATTTGTCCTGTCCGTCACAAACACCTCTGAGCCCGTCAGCTTCCATACAAGCCACGTATCCACGGTTCCAAACATTAGCTTGCCCTGATCGGCAAGTTCTTTTGCGCCGGATACGTTATCAAGTATCCACTTTACTTTTGTTCCGCTGAAATAAGGATCAAGGCGAAGCCCCGTGGTTTTCTTTACGTACTCGCCGACTCCCTGCGCTTCAAGCTGCTTGCATATATCAGCGCTTCGGCGACATTGCCAAACTATTGCGTTGCATATCGGCTTGCCCGTTTCTTTGTTCCAGACTATAGCCGTCTCCCTTTGGTTTGTAATTCCTATTGCCGCTATCTCGGAAACAGAAACACCGCTTTTTATAACGCACTCGGTGAGCGCGGCATACTGATTGCCGTAAATATCCATGGGATCCTGCTCCACCCAACCGGGGTGAGGATACTTTTGCGGTATCTCATGCTGCGCCATGGAAACTATATTGCAGTTTTTGTCAAAAAGTATCGCTCTGGCACTGGTCGTACCTTCATCAAGAGCTAAAATGTATTTTTTCATCATGTCTGTCCTTTTGATGCTTATTATATGTATATTATAGCGCGTTTTTAATAAAATTTCAACACCTAATATTATATTTCGGCATCACACTCAAAAAAAGTCTGCATATCATGTATTAGAACAAAAAGGAGGTTTGTTTTCATGTACATATCCAATCCCGGCAGAAAAGCTCGCCGAGTAATGGCAGATCAGAATTATCAAACTCAGAATACGCAAAAAAACTCGTTCCAAGCTCCCACTCCCCTCCCAACGCCGTCTCTCCCGCCTACGCAAAATTCTATTCCGTTTCAACCGCCGCAAATCCCCACCGAAACAGGCCAAGGGTATATCATAGTGCGTGTCAGCACTGCCTCGGGGGCTATTCCTCTTGAAGATGCCCTTGTGACTGTAACAAGCTATAAAGCTCAGGACGGCTCGGACATTCTGCACGCGCAAAAAACAGATATGTCGGGGCTCACAAAAAGACTTCCCCTGCCTGCGCCGCCCAAAAGCGCCTCTCTCTCCCCCGGTAACGGAAAGTCATATTCCTCATATAATGTCCGTGTCGACAAAGACGGATATAGCTCTCAGTTATACATAAACGTTCCTATCTTCGACGGTATTACCGCCGTACAAAATGCCGACTTGGTGCCCCTGCCGGAGAACGGAGAGACCGACCGCGCAGATCCCTATAATCCCGGCATATTTTACGAAAACGAAAACCCCAATCTTGAGTCCCAATCCACTGACAACTGAAAGGAATACGCTATGCCGACAAATCTTCCCTTCATACCAGAATTTATAACCGTTCACCTCGGACCTCCCGACTCAAATTCCCCCAACGTCACACTGCCATTTGCAGATTATATTGCCAACGTCGCGTCAAGTGAAGTTTACCCCACGTGGCCCGAAAGCGCACTGAGGGCAAATATATACGCGCAGATATCCTTTGCGCTCAACAGAATATATACCGAATATTACCGTTCCAGAGGCTATGATTTTGATATAACAAATTCCATAGCCATCGACCAGAGCTTTGTAAACGGCAGAGATATTTTCGACAACGTTCAAAGCATCGTAAACGATATATTCGACAGCTATCTCAGACGTCAAGGCAACGTAGAACCCCTATTTGCCCAATATTGCGACGGAATAGAAGTAATGTGTAACGGACTTTCACAGTGGGGCTCGCTCGACCTTGCCAACCGGGGATACTCTCCTTATGAGATAATTACATATTATTACGGAGATGATATAGACATAGTTCAAGATGCGCCCGTTCAAGGAATAAGCGCAAGTGTACCAAGCTATCCGCTTCAGCTCGGAAGCACAGGAGACGACGTGCGAAGCATACAAATTCGGCTCAATCGCATTTCAAGCAACTTCCCCGCTATCCCCAAGATATCTCCCCCATTCGGTGTTTTTGCGGATTCTACCGATGCCGCGGTAAGAAAATTTCAGGAAATATTCGGTCTTACCCCCGACGGCATTATAGGCAGAGCTACGTGGTATAAAATACAAAACATATACAATAGTGTTAAACGCCTCAACGCCCTTAATTCCGAAGGAATAACTCTTGAAGAGATCACACAGCAATTCCCCAGCGTGCTTTCCGAAGGCAGCCGAGGTATAGGCGTAACCTCGCTCCAATATTATCTGGACTATCTGTCAGACTTTTACGACACCATACCGTCCGTTGCCGCAGACGGAGTTTTCGGCCCTTCTACCACATCCGCAGTCATCGCCGCGCAGAATGCTTTCGGTCTCACTCCCGACGGTGTGGTTGGTGAGGAGACGTGGCGCGCGATCTATAATGCTTATATCGGCATCGTTCGTACCATTCCCATAGAATACAGAGACGGTAACGTTATTCCTTTCCCCGGTGTATTTTTGACCATAGGCTCCGAATCCGAGGCGGTAAGGGTAATTCAGGAATATCTTAACTACATATCCGAATTCTATCCCGAAATACCCTCTGTAAATCCCACGGGGTATTACGGACAGATAACACAAGAATCCGTTACAGCCTTCCAAGAGCAATTCGGGCTTCCGTCAACGGGCACAGTAGGCCCTGTCACGTGGGACAGAATAGCCGATCTGTACAGTGATCTGTACAACGGATCAAATATATCGCGCGGTCAATTCCCCGGATATAATATAGGCGAATAAATGATAAGGGGTGATAATTATGTACCACAATCAATCAAACACTTCTCAAGAAATATCTGCCGAACCCGGCGGCTTTCAGAATTCCGTATCCTATATACAGGAAAATCTGCGTCAGCTTTCTTACCACGATGATGACATATACAGCGTCGGAATAGACGGAATGTGGGGCGCACAAACACGCGACGCGCTAAAAAGCTTTCAGCGCAAATACGGTCTGCCCGACACCGGAGTTGCAGACATAAAAACGTGGGAGCTGTTGCGAGAGGCAGCAGACGCATCAAGAAAAATTCACTCCCCCACAATGCCGATAAAAATATTCCCACGCTATCCGTCAGACTATTTCTGGGACAGAGAAAGCTCGCCCATTCACATACAGATCCTTCAGTATGTTCTGGGTGAGCTATCATCGGAATATAAATTTGAAAATATCCAGACGTCCGGAATATATGACGAGCCAACACACTTGGCGGTCATGAAATTTCAAGAAAAAAACGGTTTGCCAACGACAGGCGCCGTAGACCGCATCACATGGAATGAGATAGCCGATCAATACAACAAAATTGCCGATGTATCAAACCGTTAGTATTCTGTTTCTGACCTCTGTTGCCGATTCTATATCCTGATTTACGGAGATAACGTAAATATCCACAGAATTTAAAAACTCGGCTATATCAGCGGCGAATTTATCATAATCCGCTGAATTTTCGGGATACACTGTCTGTCTGCACATGCGTGTCCATGCTTGCTTTGCGGTGATTTTTTCGACCGACGGCTTATCTGCCCTCTTTATAAAGCAGAGCTTATCAAGCTTGACCGAACCCGTGCCGCCGTATCCCTCCTTGCCTCTCCACGGAGTTGAATAAGCAACGTATCCTTTGGCAGTGCGCTTGAGTATCGGCTTGTCTCCGTTTACAACGTTGACACTGTCTCCGAATGCGTCCTTCCACAAATTGATGTGTGTGGTCTTTCCTACTCCGCGCTTGGCGCAGAATATTATTCCCTTGCCACCGTATTCTATAACTCCTCCGTGAAGCAGAAAAGCATGATAAGGAGTAAGCTTTGCGGCAAGCTTGCGGCAAAGCAGAATTCTCTCCACTGACGCGGCAGTCGTCTCATATCCGCAATTTCCAATATAGTTGTTTATCTCTTGTGACGTTACCTTCACTCTGAAATTCGGAGTGCCGTCGCAGAGCCAATCCTTGCAATACTCCTGTATGTATGAATGGATATTATCTACTTCAACTATGATATCCGCGATCTTGATCTTAAACATGCAACTCCTCCTCTCCCTTTTATAAAACTTTCGGCGGAACGGTAGCGTTCCGCCGTTTTAAATCAGAATTTTTCTATGTTGTTCTTTGCGCAGTTGAACATCTTGCTCTCAAGATATGCCTTGTTATCCATAAGGAACTTTCTGCTCTTTTCGAAGCTTCCCGAAGCGGTAGAGTGAAGCTTGATGATGTATTTGCCAAACTCATCTCCGTTAGCCTCTATGTAATCTGCAATGGATTCAATGATCTCGGCATCAGCATTGAGATAAAGATTCCAAAGTCCGGGAATATCCTTATCCGCAAGATCGTAAAGCATCTTGTATGCCAAAAGGGTTTTAAGCTCGTCAACGTCATCAAACGCTTCATCGTTTGCAAACAGATTAGTCGTCCACATATCCTTGACGCTGGGAGTTATACGGCTCATGAAGAACGCCATTCTCTTGTTTACAAGCTCGAAATCAAGAACATCCTCGCTCATGTTCTCGCCGCTATTAGAATCGTACAAGAACAAATTAGGCTCAACGGGAGCGTTGCCCTCGCCCTTCAAAAGAAGAATGAAATACACCATAACACAACCGAGAAGTATCATTACCAAAGCCGTTATGATAAACATTACCGCCGTAAATGTGGTCTTTGCCGAGGTAATACCGAGAACTATAAATATAACACCGACTACGATCAAAAGCGCGCTTATGATAGCAAGTATAAGTGACAAATTATTTTTTACTGCATTCTTAATTTTTTCCATAACAGTTAAACCCAAACTTTCCGCATGAATTTCATGCATACATAATAATACAAATTAATTATAACACAGCATTACATTTTTTGCAAGCAGTTTTCAAAAAAATTTATTAAAATCTGCGTTTAAATATTCAGCAATTTACTTGACTAAATCGCACGGGAATGTTATAATAAAAGTGATTTTTCAAATTACCATTCAAGGAGGACTGAAAAATGGTTAAACTCCACGCAGGCGGTGTGTTTCTCTGCAACGGCAAAATATGCGATTCTGCGCCCATATCGGCGGCAGAGGCGAGAAAAAACACGATAACCGCTTCCATTCTCAATTCACATAACACGTCGGGAGACGACCAAGCGCTCAAGATAAAATTTGACGCCCTCGTATCCCACGATATCACATATGTCGGAATTATTCAGACCGCGCGTATCGGCGGTCTCAAGGAATTCCCTATTCCCTACGCGCTTACAAACTGCCACAACAGCCTTTGCGCAGTTGGCGGTACAATAAACGAGGACGACCACGTATTCGGTCTTTCGGCGGCCAAAAAGTACGGTGGAATCTACGTTCCCGCAAACCAGTCTGTCATTCACTCCTACGCTCGCGAGGAGCTTGCGGGCTGCGGCAAAATGATACTCGGCTCGGATAGCCACACACGTTACGGCGCGCTTGGCACGATGGGTGTGGGCGAAGGCGGACCTGAGCTTGTAAAACAGATCTTGTGCGACACCTACGATATAAAATCTCCCGAGGTCGTTCTTGTTTACCTCACAGGTGAGCCCAAGCACGGAATAGGCCCTCACGACGTGGCTCTCGCGCTTGTTGGCGCGACGTTCAAGGATGGCTTTGTCAAGAACAAGGTGCTTGAATTTGTCGGCCCCGGCGTCAAGAACCTCCCCATCGACTTCCGTAACGGCATTGACGTTATGACAACGGAGACCACGTGTCTTTCGTCCATCTGGGAGACAGACGAGGTAGTAAAAAAGCACTACGAGGTACACGGTCGCCCCGATCAGTACAAGAAACTTACCCCCGGCGACGTCGCTTACTACGACTCGCTTATCGAGATAGATCTCTCCAAGGTTGAGTCTATGATAGCTCTCCCCTTCCACCCCTCAAACGTGTACACAATTCACGAATTTGTCGAGAACGCAGAACAAATACTCAAATCCGTTGAGGAGGAAGCAAGAAAGAAATTCCCCAAGTGCAAGTTTGACCTCGTATCAAAGATACAGCCCGACGGTTCCGTTCTTGCGGATCAGGGTGTTATCGCGGGCTGTTCGGGCGGTATGTTCGACAGCATAGTTGAAGCAGGCGCGATTTTGAAGGACAAGAGCACGGGTAATGACTACTTCAACCTCTCTGTATATCCCACAAGCATTCCCGTATCCTTGGCGCTCACACGTTTGGGCGTAACTGCAGATCTTTTGGCGGCGGGCGCAACAATTAAGCCCTCGTTCTGCGGCCCTTGCTTTGGCGCAGGTGACGTTCCCGCAAACAACGGATTGTCTCTCCGTCACACTACACGTAACTTCCCCAACCGTGAAGGCTCCAAGCCCGGCGAGGGACAGATCTCCGGTGTTGCCCTCATGGACGCGCGCTCAATCGCCGCAACGGCGGCAAACGGCGGCAGAATAACCGCGGCAACCGATATAGATTACGATTACACTCCTCTTGAATATACCTTCGATAAATCCGTATATGACAAGAGACTTTACTACGGCTACGGTAAGCCTCAGCCCGAAACAGAGCTTATTCTCGGTCCTAACATCACAAGCTGGCCCGATCAGTATGAGCTCGCAGAAAACCTCATGCTTGAGCTTGCGGCAGTCATTCACGATCCCGTAACTACAACAGATGAGCTTATTCCTTCCGGCGAGACCTCGTCACTCCGTTCCAATCCTCTCCGTCTTTCGGAATATGCGCTTTCCCGCCGTGTTCCCGAGTACGTCGGAAACTCCAAGGCGGTTGCGGCTGATGAAAAGCTCCGCCGCGAGGGCAATCCCTCAGACAAGCTCATGGCTCTTCTCTCCAAGGTCGGTGATGCGAATGAACTCGCAAAAAACACACAGTTCGGCTCTTGCGTATTTGCAAACAAGCCGGGTGACGGCTCGGCGCGTGAGCAAGCTGCGTCCTGTCAGAAGGTGCTTGGCGGCTTTGGTAACATCTGCTACGAGTTCGCGACCAAGAGATACCGTTCCAACTGTATCAACTGGGGTATTCTTCCCTTCACACTTGATCCCAACACAAAGTTTGAATACGAGCAGGGCGACTGCGTTTACGTCGGCGGCATAAAACAAGCCTTGATCGACGGCAAGGAAGAATTCAGTGCAACAGTAATCCGCAAGGACGGAACGACAGAGCCCATCACGCTTTACGTTAAGGGACTGACCGAGGAAGAAAAACAGATACTCCTCTGCGGTTGTCTTATGAATTACTACAAGGCAAAGAATAATCTTTAAAGAAAAAAACGGGGCGTCAAGTGACACCTACCATAAAGCAGGTAGGTGTCACTTGGCATTTTTGTTGATTGGTTTGGATGCGAGGATGAATTGTAGTAAAATCAAAATCTAATTTTGGAGGAAAGCGCAAAACCAACTCGAATGGGTACAGAAAATGAACAGTATTAAAGCTTTTGCAGAAGAATCGGTAATTGAAGCTTGGTGCAGACTTCCTCATTATGAAGCGAGAGGCTAAATAACAATGTGGCAAGGGGCGTTTTGCTCCTTGCCATTTTGATGTGATAACTCTATAATATTATCTAAAATTCCTATTATCGCACGAATATTTTAATTTGCGTGTTGATTTTCGGCGGATTATGTGATATAATATAAGTTGTAATAATGTATTTTTTTGAGGTGACTTATGGCTGCAAGTTATAAACCCTTATTCAAACTTTTGATTGACCGCAATATGAAGAAAAAAGAACTCGCGGAGCGTGCAGGACTTAGCCTTGCTACCATTACGAAAATGGGCAAGGAAGGCACTGTTGTGACAACCGACGTTCTCGTGAAAATATGCGTGGCTCTTAACTGTGAGATCGGGGATATTGTCGAGATCGTTCCAGATGAGAACGCATAATGTGGAGGTCTTAACGATGATTGATTTTACCAACATAGAAAAATATAAAGAAAATAATCGCATTGAAGCAAAAAAGGCAATCGGTGGTTTGCCACGTAGCATTTGGGAAACCTATTCTGCGTTTGCCAATACTCTCGGTGGTATCATCTTGCTTGGCGTGGAGGAGCACGCGGACAAGTCCTTGCACCCCGTTGATTTACCCGATCCCAAAAAGCTGATAAAAGACTTTTGGGATATTGTCAATAACGCGAACAAAGTGAGCGCCAATATTCTCTCCGATAAGGACGTAACCATTGAGAATATAGATGGCAAACACATCGTGGCTATCCGTGTACCTCGCGCGCAGCGCAGCGATAAGCCCGTGTATATCGACGGCAATCCTCTTTCGGGAAGCTATCGCCGTAACGGTGAGGGCGACTACAAGTGTACCAAGGAAGAAGTCCAAGCAATGATGCGTGACGCAGAAATCAAGACGCAAGATATGCTCGTGCTTGAAAATATGGAGCTTGACGCATTCGATTATGACAGCGTGAAGCGTTACCGTATCCGTATGAAGACATACCGTCCCGGACACGTATGGGAGGAGCTTGAAGACGTAGAGTTCCTTTACAAGCTCGGTGCGGTTGGAAGATCGAGTGACGGAAAGATGCACCCCACCGCCGCAGGACTTTTGATGTTCGGTTACGAATACGAGATCGTAAAGGAATTTCCCGCATATTTCCTTGACTATCAAGAGCAGTTTGATCCCAACACCCGTTGGACAGACCGTATCGTATCCTCGTCGGGCGATTGGAGTGGAAATATTTACGATTTCTATTTCCGCGTTTACAACAAGATCACGCAGGATATTAAAGTCCCGTTCAAGCTCGAAGGCGGTGACCGCATTGACGATACCCCCGTCCACAAGGCACTCAGAGAAGCTCTTGCCAACTGCTTGATAAATGCCGACTATTACGGCAGACAAGGTCTTGTCATAATCAAGAAAAAAGACGTTATCACGCTTTCCAATCCCGGCGGTTTCCGTATCGACGTCGAAGCCGCAAAGAGTGGCGGCGTTTCCGACCCTCGTAACAGCGCGCTTATCAAGATGTTCAATCTCATTGACGTTGGCAAGCGCGCAGGTAGCGGTATTCCGAATATTTTCAGTGTTTGGAAAAAGCAAGGTTGGTCAGCGCCCGTCATCAACGAGAGCTTTGAACCCGATAGAATCACTTTATCGCTGTCAATA
>SVTX01000051.1 GCA_015063545.1 Oscillospiraceae bacterium
TCAAAAAAATCAATTTCAACGAGGAGCTTCGCGAGATCGGCGAACGGGCATTTACCGCCGCAAGTATCGATTCCGTATTGGTGATCCCGAAAAGTGTTGAGAACATCGGAAAGCACGCATTTGATATGTGTCGGTCGATTGAGAAACTCGTTTTACCGAACAATATTACCTTGGCAGATTATGCCTTTGGTTTTACGAATGCTTTAGCTGAAGTTGAATTTGAGACTGAACCTCCGCAGGGCGTTGTCCTTGGAACAGGTGTGTTTGCACATTGTAATAAACACGCAATGACGTCCAAAGAAATGATAAAGAAAATCAAAGCATTGAATAAAAAAGCGTTCAAATAGTCGCACACCTACGCGATCTACGATATTACGCTGAATAAATAACTAGGTGAATTATGAGTAACGTGAAAGATTTTGTAATTGAAGACGGTGTTTTGAAAAAATACGTTGGTAGCGGCGGCGACGTCGTTATTCCCGACGGCGTGTACGAAATCGGCAGGTCAGCGTTTTATGGCTGCCGAGAAATGAAAAGCATTACCATCCCGGATAGCGTCATTAAAATCAGCTGGTCTGCGTTTCAATTTTGTGACGGATTGACCGAAATCACCATTCCCGCTCGTGTTGACGCTGTTGAAGACTGGGCGTTTCAGGGCTGCACGGGTCTTACCGACGTCACCGTTCTCGGCAGCAATACGACGATCAGCAAATGGGCATTTTATGAATGCTCACCGGATCTCTGGTTCGATGTGCCGGAAAACAGCAGAGCGAGGAAGTTTGCGGACCGCTATGAGGATGACAGGCTTTGGTCGGATGAGGATTATAATCCGCATTGAGAAATGACGAAATTACGCTTAATAAATAATAAAAGGAGAATGCAATATGGCTATTTATAATTGTAGACAATGCGGAGCAATTCTTCCGTATTCGGGTGCACCATGTTCAAGTTGTGCACGAAAAAGAGCAGATGAGCAACGCTGGCGCAACCAAAGCAGTAGCTCGAGCAGTAGCTCGAACCGTGGCTCGAGTAGTTACTCCGGTAGTCGTTCAACGTATACTCCGGGTAAATATGGCACGGAGCACAGAGCCTCGGACGGTGCACGGTATTACGGCGATTTCATAAAAGGCAAAAGAGAAGGAAAAGGCATCAGTGAGTATTGGGATGGTTCCAAATATGTCGGAGAGTATTTGCACGATATACAGCACGGAGCCGGTGTGTATACGTACCCCAACGGCACTGAATACGTTGGATTTTGGGAAAACGGCAAGCGCCACGGCAAAGGCGAGATCAATTACCTGAACGGCGACGTATATACAGGCTTCTGGGAAAACGACAAGCGACACGGTTGGGGCATGGTCGTATATCCCAATGGAGAAAAATTCGATGGCTTTTGGAAGGATGACAAGCGTCACGGCAAAGGCGAAATTATCTATGCGAACGGAGATAAGGTTTCCGGTATATGGGAAAACGGAGAATTGATCGGTACGCTTGAGCCAGTTTCTCAAGCTGATGACGGAGAAATGGATATATCTCCCGATATGCTTGCAAGATTTATGCAGGGCGGCAATATCCCGCAGCCGCAGTCGGCATCTGCAAGCCGTCCGCAGCCCGAGAGGGAAATATGGCTTAAGCTCCTTCCTTTGACTGCTGAGCAGAGAAATGATTTTCTGGTGTCTCACCCCGACATTACCGTTCCCTCGGGAGTTGATAAAATTCCGGACAATATGTTCAAGGATTGCACGAATCTAAGAAGCATACGCTTTAATCAAGACCTTCGCGAGATTGGAACTTGGGCTTTTAAGGGATGTAAAAATCTGGGACCGGACTTGGTTATCCCGTCAGGTGTGGAAAGAATACGCAGATTCGCTTTCTCAAACTGCAGCTCGATTAAAAAGGCGATCCTACCAAACCGTATCACCATCGAGGAGGCGGCGCTGATGTGCAGTGTAACGGTTGTTGAATTTGAAACAAATCCGCCGATGGGAGTAGTTCTTGAAAAAGGCGCTTTCCGTTATTGCAATATGACTATGTCCAAGGAAATGCAGAAAAAGATCAAGGACCTGAATCCCAAAGCGTTTAAATAACGCGCTGCCAATCAAAAACATGTGTGATATTTGAATTTTTGCAGTGACTGTTGCGCTCACCGTTGAGTATTATGACGGTGAGCGCTTAATAATTTGGAAATTTTTTTAAATGTGCTTGACATTTATATCAAAATGTGGTATAAATGTATAAATCGCAGATGGATTTGCGGTTTAAATTCAGCAACAAATGATAAAAGTACAGCTCTTTTATCGGGAGGAACCCATGAAAACAATCAAAATAGGTATCGCGGGCGGCAGAGGACTTTCGACCGTGATGGGACTTAAAGCCATTGAGGGCGTTGAGATAACGGCGGCATGCGATCTTAACGAAGATGCTCTCAAGGTGATCGCTAAAGAGACGGGCGCGACAAAAACGTACAGAGTGTTTGACGACATGCTTGAGTCAGACATTGACGCGGTAATTATCGCAACCCCTATGCAGTGTCACGTTCCGCAGGCAATAGCGGCGCTTGAGGCGGGCAAGCATGTAATGAGTGAGGTAACGGCAGGTGTTACTATGGACGAGCTTTTCTGGCTTTGCGAGTCGGTAGAGAAGTATAATAAGACATATATGCTTGCAGAAAACTACGCATATATGCCTAACGTACAGCTTGTCAAGGAAATGGTAAAGCAGGGGCTTTTCGGCGAGCCTTATTATGCAGAGGGAAGTTATCTTCACAACTGCACCGATTTGCTTAAATACCCCGACGGCAAGACCTCTTGGCGTTCTTATTGGCAGATGGGCAGACGCGGTAGCTTCTATCCTACGCACAGTCTCGGCCCCGTTATGGGATTTTTCCCCGGTGACAGAGTAACGGAAATTTCTTGTTTCTCCCCCGGAACGTACAACGAATTCGGCGTAAAGCAGGACAGTGGAACTACTACTATGTGCCGCACGGAGAAGGGAAAACTTATCAACATCCGCGTTGACTGTACTTCTCCCCGCCCTCACAATATGTCGCACTATCACCTTCAGGGAACGAAGGGCGTGTTTGAAACGGGCTCCGGCAAGGGTGACGGCGATAAGATAGCCCTTCTTGGCGAAGGCAATCCTATTGGATGTATGCATTGGGAAGATATCTCCAATTATCTTGAATATCTCCCCGAAAGATATAAGAAGGCAACTGACGAGCAGAACAACGCAGGTCACGGCGGCGGAGACTTCTTCATAGTTGAGGACTTTATAAACGCCATCCGCACAGGCGAAGCTCCCGAAATTGACGTTTACAAGGCGTGCGAATGGACAGCAGTAGGTCTGCTTTCGGGTATTTCCGTAGCTAATAACGGAAAGACCATGCAGATTCCCAACTTCAGAAAGAACATGCCTCTCGAGGAAAAGATAATTAAATTAGATTAATTAAAAATAAAAAGAGAAACCCGACATTCCCATTTGGGAATGTCGGGTTTTGTTATGGGATTTTGATTATTCGGTCGTAGGGGAGGGGCTTGCTCCTCCCGTTTGCAATCAATTACCGACGGTCTTAACTCTGCACTCTGCATTCTGCACTCTGCACTTATTCTTCGCCTTTGTATCCCCAAACTACGGGGCGTTTATCAACGTTCCAATCAGAAGACCATCCCCAAGGCTGTGATTCTGCTTCGCAGTATATTGTAAGGTTTTCGCAACCATAGAACGCATAATTGTCTATATGCGTTACACTGTTGGGGATTACTATACTTGTAAGGTTACTGCAACCAACGAACGCATCCTCGCCTATGCTCGTCAACTGACTGTTTTCTCCGAAAATAACGCTCGTAAGGCTATCGCAATCACAGAACGCACCATAACCTATGCTTGTTACACTATCAGGAACTGCTATACTTGTAAGGCTTCTGCAAGCGGAAATTGCCCACTGGTCTATTCTCGTCACACTGTTGGGGATTACTATGCTCGTAAGGCTATCGCAATTACAAAATGCCCAGCTGCTTATGTTCGTTATACCGTTGGGAATTACTATGCTCGTAAGGCTATCGCAATCAGAAAACGCATGCTCGTATATTTCATAGCTTTCGCCATTGTAATCTTCTGGCAATATTAGTTCCGTATTGGTTCCTACGTATCCAAGTAGATAATTTATTCCGTCATACGTGTTGAACAGATAGCCATCTTTATTTACTATCTTGCTCTCTCCGCTATGTACCTCTTTTGCATAACATGCTACATATCCGTAATCAAACGAGCCTGCTGTTATATTGAGCGAAGATTTATTGATTACTTCTAGAAGTTTACCGCAGCCATTGAACGCACCCTCACCTATACTTGTCACACTGTCAGGGATTATAATACTTCTAAGATTTGAGCAAAAAGCAAATGTATAACTACTTATATTTCTCAGATCGTCAGGGAGTACAACGTTAGTAAGGTTATTGCAATTAGAAAACGCATTACTAAATATGTTTGTCACACCGCGAGGTATGACCACGCTTGTGATACTGTCGCAACCATAGAAAGCACTTTCTTCTATGCCTCCCACAGGCAGTCCATTATGTGTATTACCAATAACAATTTCATTCTGAGTTGCTGAACCAATGCCTGAACACATATAAAAAAGGTCATACCAAAGGGTATATTCCAGCCCGTCGGTTCCCAATATTGGGGTTCCTGTCGGTTTTTCGGTTGGCTTTTCTGTAGGAGTTGCCGTCGGATTTTCCGATGGTTTCTCAGAAGGCTGCTCTGAGGGCTTTTCCGTCGGGTTTTCCGTAGATTTCTCCGTGGGATTCACCGTAGATTTCTCCGTGGGATTCACCGTAGATTTCTCCGTGGGATTCACCATAGGTTTCTCGGTAGGATTTTCCGTTGGAGCCTTTGTGGTTTTCTCCGTGGTTTTCTCGCCGCTGTCACACGCCGCAAGCACGGAAAAGCTCAGCGAAAGTACGAGAATCAGCGTAAGAATTTTGACAATGGTGTTTTTCATTTCAGCTTCCTCCTAAAAATGAATAAAAATAAAAAGTGCATCAACCGAAGCCGATGCACTAAAAAACGCATGCTCCGATTGTCGCCAAACAAAATCCTTTTACCGTATAAATGCACGCAAAAGTAGAGCATGTGCGTTTTTATCAAAAAAATAAAAACACGCGTGCTTTTAATACGGTTTTGGATATTTGATTTTGTTTGGCAATTTCATTTTATCACAAAAATACCCATTTGTAAATACCCACTGAAAAATTTTAGCTTTACCTTCCAAAAGCCCTTTGGAATATTTGTCTTACTTATGGTAAAAATAAAATTGATAGGTGGGTTTTGAAGCTATGTTCAAAATACTCACAAATAAATTTTGGAGGAGTATGATGACCTCATCACAAAAAATGCGCCCATTCGGCTGGCGCGATAAGATAGGATATATGCTCGGTAATTTCGGTAACGATTTTACCTTCAGCTTTGCGAGTATTTTCTTGCTCGTATTTTATACAAAGGTGCTGGGAATTTCCTCAGCGCTTGTCGGTACGATGTTTCTGCTTGCGCGATTTGTGGACGCGGTGACAGACATCACCATGGGGCGAATAGTTGACAGAATGCATCCTGCGCGCGACGGCAAATTCAAGCCGTGGCTCAGAAGAATGTGCGGTCCTGTAGCAATAGCAAGCTTTCTGATGTATCAAAGCTCGCTGGCAGATGCCCCCATGACACTGAGAGTTGTATATATGTTTATAACGTATCTGCTCTGGAGCAGTATTTTCTATACCGCTATTAATATCCCTTACGGCTCTATGGCATCGGTAATAAGCCCCGAAGCTGACGAGAGGGCTGCGCTTTCTACCTTCCGAAGCGTTGCATCGGCATTTGTGAATATTATTATCGGTGTCGGTGTTCCGCTTGTGGTATATAAGACCGACGCGTTTGGAAATCAGATAGTCATAGGCTCAAGATTTACACTCTTAGCGGGAATTTTTGCTATTCTGACTATTGTATGTTATCTGGCTTGTTATTTTCTTACTACCGAACGTGTTAAGACGGCAGAACCGCAAAGACATATAAAAACAAGTCTTGGCGAGACTGTAAAGACATTGATAACAAGCCGCGCTTTGCTTGGAATTATTTTTGCGTCTATAGGAATTCTTGCGGCGCAATTGCTCTCACAATCTATTAACCAATATTTATTTATAGACTATTTCAAAGACCGAAACGGCATCGCAATAATGAGTGTAGTGAGCATGATACCCTCGCTTGCGTTAGCTCCTCTTGCCGTGCCGCTTGTGCGTCGATTTGGAAAAAAGGAGCTTGGTGTTTTTGGAAGCTTTTGCGGTGCTTTGGCATGCTTTGTGCTGTTTTTTCTTAAAACACGCTCCGTTTGGACGTATATTATTATAAATCTTTTCGGATTTTTGGGATTTGGAATATTTAATCTCATCATGTGGGCAATAATTACAGATATCATAGATGACAGAGAAGTAAAAAGCGGTAGGCGTGAGGACGGAACCGTGTATGCGGTGTATTCGTTTGCGCGGAAGGTCGGTCAGGCAATAGCGGGAGGTCTTGGCGGTTGGGCGCTTGGATGGGTAGGATTTGATTCAAGCGTTCAGGTGCAGACTGCAAAGGTGGCAAACGGCATTTATACCGTCGCAACTCTTATTCCCGCGATACTGTACCTTTTCGTTGCTTTAGTGCTTGCGTTTATTTATCCTCTTAATAAAAAACGGGTAAATGAAAATATTGAGCTTCTCAAATCAAAAAATCAAAATACCGGAGGGAAAACAGAGGCAGATGCGTAAAGAGGTCATAATCAATAAGGGTTGGTTTTTTACCAAGAACTCAGATAAGGGTAATCTTAGCTGTACAGCACAGGCGCAGAAAGTAGATCTTCCGCATACGTATAACGCGTATGACGGGCAGGATGGCGGAGCAGATTATTTCAGAGGAGAGTGCCGATATTTCAAGGAGATAGAATTCTCTAAAATAATGCCCAACCGTCTCTACTATATTGAATTTGGCGCTGTGGCGAGTGAATGTACCGTATATATAAACGGGCGCGAGGCTACAAGGCATGCGGGGGGATACAGCAAATTCAGGGCAAACATTACCCCGTATATCACGGACGGGAAAAACAGTATAGAAGTCTGTGTAAGTAATGCTCCAAACGATTATATTTATCCTCAGATGGCAGATTTTACGTTTTTCGGCGGAATACACCGAGACGTCAAGCTCATTGAGGTGGAAAGCACGCATTTTGATCTGGACTATTTTGGTTCTTGTGGACTTGAGGCTTATTCGGATATAAACGAAAGCGGCGGCGCGGTGCTTTTCATCAAGAGCTACGTGGTAGGAGCTAAGTGCGGAGATACTGTAAGATACAGCTTGACTGACGGAGAGGGAAAAGTAGTGGCTGAGGTATTTTCATCCGCGCAGAATCCCGAAATATCCCTTCCGCTTGACAAGGTGAGACTTTGGAATGGCGTAAAGGATCCCTATCTTTACGGGATTTCCGCGCAGATCATCCGGCGCAACGAGGTGTTGGATAACGTGTGCATACTTCACGGCTTCCGCAGTTTTTTTGTGGATTCTCAAAAGGGTTTTTTCCTCAACGGAGAACATACTCCTCTGCGAGGAGTTTCACGTCACGGTGACCGACATAACAAAGGTCTTGCGCTAAGTCTTGAAGACCATATACGTGACGCAGCCCTTATATCCGAGGTCGGAGCTAATACTGTGCGTCTTGCCCACTATCAGCATGCAGAGGAGTTTTATGAGCTTTGCGACAGATACGGCTTTATTGTGTGGGCGGAGATACCTTTTATAAGTAAGATGCTCGCAAACCCGCAGGCTCACGAAAACTGTATATCACAGATGAAGGAGCTGATAATACAGAATTTCAATCATCCGTCTATATGCTTTTGGGGAATATCCAACGAGATCACCATAGGCGGCGCATCGGACACACTCGTGAGAAATCTTCATTCGCTTAATGATCTCGTCCATTCCATGGATAAGACAAGGGTAAGCACAATGGCTCAGGTATCCATGCTTCCCATGGAAGACGAGCAAAATCAGATAACCGATATTCTTGCATATAATCACTATTTCGGATGGTACGGAGGGGAGCTTTCCGATAATGAAAAATGGTTTGACAGCTTCCACAAAAAGTATCCTGACCGCGCTCTTGGCATTTCCGAGTACGGTTGCGAGGGAATAATAACCTACCATAACACCTCACCCAAAATGGGAGACTATAGCGAGGAATATCAAGCGTTGTACCATGAACACATGTTGAAGCTTTTGGAAGAAAGACCTTGGATATGGGGAAGCTACGTTTGGAATATGTT
>SVTX01000052.1 GCA_015063545.1 Oscillospiraceae bacterium
TCCCGTCACCGTTCGACTTGAATGTGTTATGCACGCCGCCAGCGTTCATCCTGAGCCAGGATCAAACTCTCGAACAATTGTATTCTATCTGACCTCAGTCAGTTAAAATCTTTACTCGAGCTTTTTTTCTAGCTTTACTTACTTGTAGAGTTCGTGTACTCTATTCTAAATTGACAGATCTGTATTTCGCACTAATTTTGCTTTGTACTTATCTCTTGTTGTTCAATTGTCAAGGTTCAATTTTTTCGCTCCCAAATCGCGAGAGCTTTTTGATTATATCACACGCAAAACTGATTGTCAATAGTTTTTTGAAATTTTTTTCAATTTTTTTGACATTTTTTTGAGTGCTACTTGCAGGTGTCCCCTGCTGCCGTGCAACCGTCTCACCGATTCATGCGCACAACAGGCGATATTATATCACAGTCAAATTGGTTTGTCAATAGGTTTTTTTAATTTTTTTGAAAATATTTTTATTTCGTGATTTTCCTATGAGTTTATGAGGAAAAAACCTTATTTAGCAGTCTCATTCAAGAGTATAATCAACTCAACCAATAAGCAAGTTACTATCCAAACGCGATATGGACATCAAACGCACATTATGCTATAATATAGTCACAAAACCGGTTTTGAAAATACTTTTTAACAAAACGAGGAGAATTTATGGCAACATTAAATGAAAACTTAGTTTCACTTCGCAAGAAGCATCAATTAACGCAGGAAGCTCTCAGCGAACGCTTGGGTGTTTCCGCACAGTCAATTTCAAAATGGGAAAACGGCGTATCTATGCCCGACATATCTCTTTTGCCGGTTATTGCCGATGTGCTTGGAACGAGTATTGACAGCCTTTTTGGAATAGGCAAATCTTCCGCAGATCACACAGATATCGACAGCGTTCCCGAACAGACACACACCGATATACTGAAAAAAGCATGTATGACATTCAACGATATCGAAAATTTTGAGAAATACAAAAGCACCCTTAATAATAATGAAAACACTTGCAGTATGGTGTTCACTCCAAAAGGTGCGATATACGCCGACAAAAATCTCGGAATAGCATATACACAGTCTCCGGATGAGGCAATAAAATTACTCGGCGACAATAAAAGTCGCGAGCTTCTTTCCCTTCTCTCCAGCACTGATACCGCCGCAGTACTTGCTCATCTTGTAAACTGTAAACACGCAGTAACCTCAGCATCCGTTGCTACCAAGTGCAATATAACTGTAGAACAGGCGCAGAAATCACTGACTGAAATAGCTAAATACGATCTTGCATCACACCAAGATATCAATATAGACGGTGAAAAGATATCGGTATGGAAAATCATATGCTCTCATAGACTTTTCTATCTTTACGTCATATACCAAATGGCAAAAAAGGTAGCCCAAGCAGACGATAACTGCTATTACTACCGTGGGAATGAAAATTGGTGTTACTAAGCTCAAACCAACAGGCATCAAGTCCCCTGTTTTGATGGGACTCGAACCCTTACATAATTCGCTGTGCGAATTATGTGTCGAATTTCTTCGTGATCCTGATGGTTTGGCAACACAAAAGGGATAGGCATGTGCCTATCCCTTTTGTGTTGGTGGGCCATCAGGGACTCGAACCCCGGACCGACCGGTTATGAGCCGGTAGCTCTAACCAACTGAGCTAATGGCCCGTCTTTTGACGGTGCGTTTCTTTTTGACGCTTGATTATTATACTACATCAAAATTCATTTGTCAATAGTTAATTTCAAAAAAATCACAATTTTAATAAATTTTATTTGACCGTCCCCTATACCACCTTTGAAATGCGGAAATACACATACGTATATTCATGTTTTTTTAAAAAAAGTATTGACAACCTCGCTTTATTGTGCTAAACTATTGACATAAAGAAGGAAAGTGAGACTTGATATGCACAACTCTACATTCACATTTGCATATTATTACTTTTACTATTTTATGGATTAACAATAGTAAAGGTGATTTTTGCTGCGTGAATTGCATACCGAGGTTATAGTATTTACAAACGGTACTCCCAGTAAAGTCGCTGCGGGGTACCGTTTTATATTCTCATACTTTTCTACCTTAGCGGCGGCAAATACGGCTTATATAATAATGAAAGGAATAAAGCCATGATTGCAGTATTAAAAACAGGAACAACTCAAAAACAAATCGATAGCCTTATAGGTTGGATAGAATCTCAGGGATTATCCGTACATCTTTCAGCGGGCGAGTATCAAACCATCGTCGGACTTATCGGTGATACTACCAAAATTGACGAGGATCTCCTGCAAAGCCTTGATATAGTTGAGACTGTAAAGAGAATTTCCGAGCCGTTTAAGAGCGCAAACAGAAAATTCCACCCGGACAATACTGTCGTAAGTGTTGAAAATACAAGTGTAGGCGGAAATATTTTTGCCGTTATGGCTGGTCCTTGCTCGGTTGAAAGCGAGGAACAGGTTATTGAAATAGCCAAGGCAGTAAAAGCAGCCGGTGCTACCATGCTCCGCGGCGGAGCCTTCAAGCCCAGAACCTCCCCATACGATTTCCAAGGTCTCAAGGCTGAGGGCATCGAATATCTGCTCGAAGCAAAAAAAATAACCGGTCTTCCTATTGTTACAGAAATAATGAACGCTGCTCACCTTCCCCTGTTTGAAAACGTGGACGTTATTCAGGTAGGCGCTCGAAATATGCAAAACTTTGAGCTTCTCAAGGAGCTTGGAAGAACAAACAAGCCCATTCTTCTCAAGCGAGGAATGTCCGCTACAATAAAGGAATGGCTCATGTCTGCCGAATACATAATGGCGGGTGGAAATGAAAATATCATTCTGTGCGAAAGAGGAATACGCTCGTTCGACGCACAGTACACACGAAACGTACTTGACCTTTCTGCTATTCCCGTTCTTCACGAGCTTACCCACCTTCCCGTTATAGTTGATCCCAGTCACGCGACAGGAGCCTCAAGACTTGTCAAGCCCATGGCAATGGCTGCGGCAGCTTGCGGAGCTGACGGACTTATGATCGAGGTACATAACAATCCCCGCGCGGCACTTTGCGACGGACCTCAGTCTCTCACACCCGAGCAGTTTGCAGACGTAATGGAATCTGTCGCACCCTTTATAACAAAGTAATTTATCTATACGGAGCAAATCATGAAAATAGGTATAGTCGGTCTCGGTCTTATCGGCGGCTCTATGGCTAAAGCATATAGGGCATATTCCGAGGAGACCGGAAATGAAATAAAAATTTATGCGTGCAACAGAAGCAGGTCTATTTTGGATTTTGCTATTATGTCAGGCGTTGTTGATAGCGAGCTTGATGCTGTGTCTATCCCCAAATGCGACATTATATTTGTGAGCCTGTATCCTGAGGCATCTATTAAATATATGGAAGAAAACTCGCATCTGTTTGCCTCTCACACCGTGGTTATGGATCTGTGCGGAACAAAAAAACAGATATGCGCGGTAGGCTTTGATCTTGCAAAAAATCACGGGTTCACATTCGTGGGTGGACATCCTATGGCCGGCACTCACAACTCAGGCTACAAATATTCCAAGGCAAATATGTTCCGTGGCGCACCCATGGTCATAGTTCCCCCTGTGTTTGACGACATAGAGCTTTTGGACAAAGTGAAAAAAATGCTTCTGCCCGCCGGATTTGGCAAATTTTCCGTAACCAATGCCGCAGATCACGACAGAATAATAGCTTTTACGTCTCAGCTTGCGCACGTAGTGTCCAATGCATACGTAAAAAGTCCAACAGCAACCGTACACAAGGGCTTTTCGGCAGGCAGCTACAAGGATATGACGCGTGTTGCTTGGCTCAACGAGGTCATGTGGACAGAGCTTTTCTTTGAAAATAAGGAGCCCCTGCTTTTTGAGCTGGACAGTATTATCAATTCACTTACTGAATATAAGAGTGCGCTTGAGCGTGGCGACAAAGAAAAAATGCAATCTCTGCTTCGTGACGGCAGACTTGCAAAAGAAAATATAGACGGGTAAATTATGAAAAAAGTAACTGTTAGTGCGTCCCGTACGTACGATATTATAATAGGAAATAATCTTATAGATTCCGCAGGAGCACTAAGCTCAAATGTCATTTCTCCCTGCCGTGCCGTTGTAATAAGCGACGATACAGTAGCGGCACTTTATTCCGAGCGTCTTATCGCCTCGCTGACAAATGCAGGGTATTCTGTAAAAATGATAGTGATCCCCCACGGTGAGGAATCAAAAAGCGCGGAAAATTATATTAAAATACTCAACTTTTTAGCGGATGAACAGCTTTCGCGTTCCGACTGCATATTTGCTTTGGGTGGCGGTGTCGTGGGCGATCTTGCGGGCTTTGTCGCGGCTACTTATCTGAGAGGAATAAGATTTGTTCAGATACCGACGACCTTACTTTCCATGGTTGACTCGTCTGTTGGCGGCAAGACAGCTATAAATCTTTGTGCCGGAAAAAATCTTGCAGGGGTATTTTATCAACCCTCGCTTGTTATCTGCGATTACAGTACGCTCTCAACCCTTCCTGACGAGATATTTCTCGATGGTTGCGCGGAGGTTATCAAGTACGGAATCATAAATGACAAGCCGCTTTTTGAAAAATTAAAATCTCCCATCATGCCACAAATTGAGGACATCATAGCAAACTGTATAAAAAATAAACGCGATATAGTTGAACGCGATGAGAGAGACAACGGAGTGCGTCAGCTTCTCAATCTCGGACATACTGTGGGACATGCAATTGAAAAATGTTCCAATTTCGAAATTTCTCACGGCTCTGCCGTTGCTATGGGTACAGCAATAATCACACGCGCCTCTTTTGCCCTCGGATACTGTAAGTCTGAGGACAGAGACGAAATAATAGCCTTACTGTCAAGTTACGGTCTACCGACAGATTGTCCGTACAGCGCCAAAGAGCTTGCTCACATCGCGATGAGCGACAAAAAAAGGGCGGGCGACAAAATAAATCTTGTAATTCCCTTCGCTATCGGAGACTGCCAACTCGTACCAACTCCGATAGATAATATTGAGAACATCTTCGCAGCGGGAAATTGAACACGGAGCACAATATGAATTATACCTTTTCTTCAAATAAAACAAAACAAAAAATAAATGCTATCTCCTCAAAGTCCGAGGCGCACAGACTTCTTATCTGCGCCGCCCTCTCTGACGGTGAAACCTGCATTGTTTGTAATGATACAAATCAGGATATAGACGCGACCGTCAGCTGTCTCAACTCGCTTGGCGCATCAATTATCCGCGCGGAGAACGAAGACGGAGAAAAGTACTTTAACGTCACCCCCATCGGCGAGATACCCTCATACGCGGCGTTTGACTGCGGAGAGTCGGGCTCTACTCTGCGCTTTTTATTGCCCGTGGTTGCCGCCCTCGGTATTGAGTGTGACATTTATATGCACGGACGTCTCCCCGAACGTCCCCTATCCCCTCTTTACGAGTTGCTCGCAGAAAATGGAGTAACGCTTTCCCCACAAGGCTCAAACCCGTTGCACATCAGCGGAAGGCTCAAATCCGGGAATTACGAGATAGCGGGAAATATATCCTCACAGTTTATAAGCGGACTTCTCTTTGCCCTGCCCTTCGCGGACGGTGACAGCACACTCACCATGACGGGCAAGCTTGAGTCCACCCCGTACATAACCATGACCGAGCAGGCGCTTGAGATCTTTGGGGCGCAAATTCGCAACGACGGTAACGTGTTTTACATCCAAAGGGCGAACAGCTGTGTGGGACTTAACCGTTTTACCACTCCCCATCACGTTTTCGTCGGCGGAGACTGGTCAAATGCGGCGTTCTTTCTTTGCGCGGGCGCGCTTTCTAAGGACGGTGTAGCTGTGATGGGACTTGATTTGAACTCAGCACAGGGTGACCGTGAGATACTTAACATTCTTAAAAGAATGGGCGCATCTATCTCACACGCAAACAACACCATAACTGTAAAGAAAGCCGACCTTTTCGGCATAGAGATAGACGCCTCGCAGATACCCGACCTCGTTCCCGTAATTTCGGTGGTCGCATCGGTTGCCATGGGCAAAACTAAAATATACAATGCCTCTCGCCTCCGTCTCAAAGAAAGTGACAGATTGCAGAGTGTTTGCGATATGCTCACTACTCTTGGTGCGGATATAAAGCAGACCTCGGACGGACTTATCATTCACGGAAAAAGCTCTCTTTGCGGAGGCACTGTAAGCTCCTGCAACGACCATAGAATTGCCATGAGTGCCGCAGTTGCGTCTTTGGTATGCACTTCCCCTGTAACGGTTGAGGGCATCGAAGCGATCAAAAAGTCCTATCCCGCATTTCTTTCCGATTTTATTGTATAAAACAGGAGGCCACCATGGCTACAACGTACGGTAAAAACATAAAACTTCAAATATACGGCGGCTCACACGATGAGTACATCGGTATGGTACTATCGGGAATCCCTTCGGGTATCCCGATAGATACGGACAAGCTCATGGCGTTTATGAAGCGCAGAGCGCCCGGTCAGAACGCATACTCAACAAAACGACGTGAACCGGATATCCCCGTTTTTTTATCCGGACTGTCCGACAGCGTGACAAATGGCGAGGATATACATGCCATTATTTACAACACCAATCACCGTTCGGGTGACTATTCATCCCTCTATGATATCCCTCGCCCCTCGCACGCGGACTACACCGCGAGAATGAAGTACGGTACAGATGTTGATCTGCGCGGCGGAGGCCATTTTTCGGGCAGACTCACCGCCCCCATGTGTATAGCCGGCGGAATATGCCTGCAAATACTACAGGAAAAAGGAATATTCATATCCGCGCATATTCATTCTATAGCCGATATAACCGACGTATCGTTTGACGCGGTAAACGTATGCTCGGCAGATCTTGCAAATCTCTCGGCAAACGAATTCCCGACCATTGACGTTTTAGCGGGCGAAAAAATGAAACAAAAAATAGAAGAAGCACGTCTTGACTGCGATTCCGTCGGCGGCGTCATAGAATGCGCCGCAATAGGCCTTCCCGTAGGACTTGGCGAGCACATGTTTGACGGAGTTGAGAGCAGGATGTCCTCCATAATTTTTGGGATTCCCGCCGCCAAAGGTATAGAATTCGGGCTTGGATTTGGCTCATCAGCCCTTTTGGGTTCTCAAAATAACGACGGCTTTTGTACAGACGGCAAAAACGTCAGAACTATTACAAATAACTGCGGAGGAATACTCGGCGGCATGACAAACGGTATGCCTCTTGTGTTCAAGGTGGCGTTCAAGCCAACTCCGTCTATAGCAAAAAAACAGCAAAGCATTTCTTTATCCCGTATGGAAAACGTAGAACTTGAGATAGGCGGTAGACACGATCCCTGTATCGTACCCAGAGCCGTGCCCGTAGTGGAGGCCGCTTGCGCTGTGGCTATAGTTGATATGCTTATGGACTGAACGAGGAATATAACATGGAACTTGATCTTACAAAAATAAGAGAAGAAATAAATTCAACAGATAAAGAAATCGTGGCGCTCTTCAAGCACCGCATGAACCTTGCCGCCGACGTTGCCGAATATAAAAAGGCTCACAATCTCCCCGTGTTTGACGCGGCGCGTGAGCGTGAGTTGCTTTCAAAAATAGCAGATATGGCAGGTAATGAGTATGAAAAATATGCTCTCATACTCTATCATACCATGATGGACGTGTCGAAGTCCTATCAGCATACAAAGCTCTCCCCCGAATCAGACATGTACAGTTCTATTCAAGCATCACTTGAAAGCACTCAAAAGGTATTCCCGAAGAAAGCAAAGGTTGCGTGTCAGGGAGTGGAGGGCGCATATTCACAGATAGCAGCAGGAAAATTTTTCGAGCTTCCTTCTATAAGCTACTACCCTTCCTTTGACAGCGTTTTTGCGGCTATTGAACGCGGAGAGTGCCGTTACGGTGTTCTCCCTATTGAAAACAGCACGGCAGGCTCAGTCAAAAAAGTGTACGAGCTTATGATCCGTCATAAATTCAACATTGTAAAATCTCTCAGGCTTAAAATAGACCACAATCTGCTTGTAAAGCGAGGAGCAAAGCTTGAAGATATCAAGGAAATAGTGTCGCACGAGCAAGCAATAAATCAATGCTCTGCATTTTTGAATACACTCGAAGGCGTAAAAATTACCGTGTGTGAGAATACCGCGGTCGCCGCACGTCTTGTGGCGCAGTCGGAGAGAAACGATATCGCCGCTCTGTCATCGCGTGACTGCGCAGAGCTTTACGGGCTCGACAATATCTGTCCATCAATTCAGGATATGGGCAACAACTACACAAGATTTATTTGCATTTCCAAAGAGCC
>SVTX01000053.1 GCA_015063545.1 Oscillospiraceae bacterium
TAAGTTCGTTTGGCGACAACTTGGAGTTGCGTTTTTCGGTGCGTAGCTTCGGTTGCGCACCTTTTTATATGCTGATGGGGGATATATGAACAAGAACATTCAAGAAAAGATCATGGACATTACCGGTGTTGAACTTACGCCGGGAAAACCTACCGTTTGCCTTGGTAACGGAGAGCAGGGCTTTGATTGTTGTTGCGACGAATGTGATTACTTTTTGCTTTGTTTTCCTGAATTAGATTCGATAAACGAAGAAAAAATCAATGATATAGAATTGCCACCGCCAAGTAAACGGCATAAGATACGAATGAATCGTCTGTTTCGTGAGCGTGTTGGCGGTTCGTTTCTTCCGTTTCCCGAGGTAGATTGTTTTTATGAAAGCGTTCGAAGCAAAATTGTTGTAAAACTCAAAATCAATGCATTTCTAGATAAATGTAAAGAAAACAGACGGACCAGATAAAAACAAAAACTATTGCCGTTGTCTTTTTTCGGGATGTCGAGGGCTCCTGTCCCTGCGTTTAATTTGAGAGGCGCGCGGCGCTATTCCCTTCGGAAGCGATATGTTTGCTTCGCAAACGGGGGAAAAACGAGGACGACTGTCCGAGCGATGTATTGCAATTGTTTCATTTTTGGGGGAGGATAATATCCTACCATACATATTATCGCTATCAAATAACAAAAGAAAGCAAAGCTTCGTGCCATTTGCGACACGCAACTTTGCTTTCTTATCTTTTATTTTCCTGTTTTTACAAAATAAACCTCGCGCGCGGCTTTGACAGCTTCATTACCCCTGTCAAGATAGTCCTGCCATTTTGACATCATAGGTTCCCAGGTCGTTTGCATAAATCCGATAAGATGCTCACTCGAAATATGCTCGGTACAGTATTCGACAAGCTTCGGAAGACAGTCGTTCTTATACTCGATGCTTCCCGTCGGCATCTGGTCGAATCCCGCCTTTTCAAAAAGGTTGATGGGCATGATTCTTATTTTGAACTTTTCTTCGATGTTCTCGCCGTATTCCGAGAAATAGTACCACACGTTCTGAACGACCGACTTCGGACATTTTTCGATAAATTCTTCGGGGTGGTTGCGCGCGTAGTCAGACCACATCATAGCCCGCACGCCGTGCTTTTCAATGGCATCAACGTAAAAATACAGGTCATGCCACCAAAGGTGATTTTGTCTTACTACTGCGTAATCGTATTTCGCTTGATTTTCATAGGTTTCCTCATCCATGCCTATATGAAAATATTTCGGCTTGAAAAGCTCGCAAACCTCGTCGATAAGGTCGAGCACGACCTCGTAATACTTCGGTGTCGAAACCATGCGTGAGTATTCTTTCATCCAGACGTCATGCGTCGTTGAAAAATTGAGCTTAGGAATTACCTCAAAGCCAATTGATGCCATGTAATCAAGCTCTCGCTCCATCTCCTCGTATGTAAAAGCATCTTCAACGGCTATCTCGGGATGCGACTTGTATTTCAGCGCATCGCCGACGTCGATAATAAGCGTGTTTACATCGCATCTTTTCATATCAAGAAGGTATTCTCTGTAAACCTTAAAGTCAAATCGCATCTTCGGCGAGGCGGGAGAAACCCAAACCTTGTCGGGATTGTTTCCGCCGATAGTGTTTCCTTCCTCAAACATCCAATTCGTCATAAAGTGAACGAGCATCGCCCATTTGAATTTGTGATAAACTCTCATGAAAACCGTCTCCTTATTCATTATATAATGATTATATCACTTGTTCCGTCAGAATACAATAACCGAATTTTACCCTTTTTTTAACAAAATTTCGTTTTTACTTGAAAACAAACGGTGTGTGTGATATAATTATAAAAAATTTCAAAGGAGAATGATATAATATGAAAGAACTTTCAACAGAGCGCTTCGTGGACCCATATGCAAAATATATGACGTGGTTTCCCGAGGTTGAATATAACGACGTTCCCATTAAGGAGCTTAGCGCAAAGGCGCTTTCCCGCTTTGCAAATTCAGACGGCAGCTTCATCAAAAGCTTTGACGCAACCCTTGGGGCGTGTAAAGAAATAGAGGAAATGTTTATCGTTTCTTCAACAGCATACTATGAAAGCGAAAACGGTGAAATTCCCGCAGTGCAGATTCGTATTATCGATGATGCAGGACAAACGCTTTACTACGCGCCCGTCTATGAAATAGGCCACGCGCGTGAGTTTTACCGCAGAGAATGGCGCGTTATGCCGGTGTTCAACCGCTATGCGACGGTCAGATTTTCCTTTATCATTCCCGAGGGCGTTCGCCTTTACATAAGAGATATTAAAATCAGGCAAAACTACGGCTGGCGCGAGCGCGATATAGGAATCCGCTATCACGGACACGGCGGTTGCACCAACGCTTTCGGTATGCAGCTCACCGCCGAAGCTGGCTTTACGAGTTGTATTACTATTCCAAAATTTACCAAGGATGGAATCGGAGTCTGTATGCACGACGACGAGTCGATTCAAAGGGAGCTTTCCTTTGACGACGGAAGCAAGGTTGAAACCGGCTCGCCGCTCGATAAGCCGATTTCGGAGTTCACCTATGCAGAGCTTATGCAGTTCAGCGCATCCTGGAGAAACAGAAGCGATATTTTCGCAGGTATCAGAATACCGACTATGGAGGAATACTTCCGCATCTGCTCAATGACGGGCATGCAGCCGATATTCTCGGTTCACCCCGCTCTGACCAAGGAGCAGTGGATTTACGTGCGCCGTCTTCTTGAAAAATACAGACTTCTTGAGCATTTCTGGGTAAAGAGCGGAATTGTGGAAACACAGAGGATCTGTAACGAGGTATTCGGCACGGATATAGCCGGCAGAATTCTTATTCAGGGCGCGGCAAAGGATTGGGACCCCGCTGAGCTTGCGCGTGAAATGGAGCTTGACCCGAAGAAAAACAACGTAGTAATAGAGTTCTTCGGCTTTGCCGCAACCGAGAAGAAATTAGTAACCGCCAAAAACGAGGGCTTCCTTACCTCCATTGCCGCAATGAAGGGCGGTGTCAGCGGTCCTCAGATGCAAAAGCTTATCGACCTCGGTGTTACCGAATTTACACTTGACCACCATATGTCTATGGGACTTTCTTGGTAAAGCAAGATGAAAATACAGAAAATTAACGAAAATATATACAGATTTACTATCAGCTATAAAGATATCTATACCACGGTATATACCGTAAAATTTGACACGGGATACCTGGTTTTTGATGCGGCAAGCTATGATGAGGATATAGATAATTACGTGGTGCCCATGCTCACAGAGCTTGGTATAACGCGCGAAAACCTTAAATACGTATTTATCTCCCACAATCATCGCGACCACGCGGGCGGACTTTCAAGGCTTCTTGACTTTTACCCCGGCGTGACGGTTATTTCCCGCTCGCCCGCTCTTGCCGAAGCCTTTCCCGAAACGAAATTTATCTCGCCCGAGGATATGCAAAAAATCGAAAATTGCTTCACCGTAGTTGCGATTCCCGGGCACACCCTCGACAGTTCCGCACTTTATGACGAAAGAACGAAAACGCTTATAACGGGCGACAGTCTTCAGCTCTTCGGCATCTTCGGAAGCGAGGATTGGGGCGCGAATATCGCGCTTCCCACAGAGCATCTTGAAGCGGTGGAAAAGCTTCGCGGAATGGATATTGAAAGCATTTATGCCGCCCACGATTACCACCCCTATGGCTATGCATACGTAGGCAGGGAAGCGGTTGAAAACGCGCTTGACGCGGCATCGCGCCCTCTTCTCACGATGAAGAAGATGATAGAAAACAATCCCGACAAGACCGATGCCGAAATAAGAGAAATGTATAATTCCTCGGCGCATATCCCACCCGTAAGAGAACGTGTATTCCACGCAGTCAGAGAGTTGTTAAAGACAAAAGTTGGACAAGAAAAATGAAAAACACAAAAAAATTACAGCTTCCGAAAAAATACGACCTTGTAGTTGGAGATAATTTCGAGCTTTTCTACAAGGGTATATTTAACGCAATTGATCCGTTGAGATACGATTTTGAATTGTCGTTTGATGAAGGAAATTACGGTCATTCCTACAGACGCAAATTTGAGTGGACTCCTACCGAGAAGGACGTCGGAGAGCATAAGCTTTCGGTTACGGTAAGAGACGATAACGGTGATGAGGTCGATTCTTCAAGCGTTATTTTAAACGTCGTATCAATGCCCGCTTCACCGGAGAGTGAAAGGGTTGTCCTTTGCGTCGGGGATTCCTTGACGAGAAATGGAATCTGGTGCGCGGAATTGTATAGGCGTCTTACGGCAACCGACGGAGCGCCCGAGGGATACGGACTGAGAAACGTACGATTTATCGGTGATAAGGTGCTTGACGGCGCTGAGTACGTCGGATACGGCGGTTGGCAGTTTTATTCATACAATACCGAGTATAAAACCGGAAAATTTTATAATGTTTACGGAATTTTCGCCAAAACAAATGCCGACCAGCATTCCTTGTATAAGGATGATGAAGGTAACGTGTGGAAGCTTGAATCGGTAAGTACCTCTGAAATCAAGATTATTCTCCAAGAGGGCAAGCCGCGCACTCTTTCCCCTTCGGGCAGGCTTGTTCACGAGTCCGGCGGAGAAAACAGTGATGATATAATTTACTCGTCATCAGAGGAGCTGGCAGGAAATCCCTTTTGGGATTCCGACACCGCTCGCGTGGATTTTTCAAGATTTGCAAAGAGCCGCGGTGCTGAGCGGATAGATTATTGCTACGTACTGCTTGGTTGGAATGCAACGCTGCTTGATGAGAGTAAATTTAAATCTCTTGCCGAGGAATTTCTTGATAATCTTCTGTCGGCATTTCCTGCGTGCAAAATCACTCTTATGGGACTTCAGGTTCCCTCACGCGACGGAATGGGACAGAATTACGGTGTAGCATGGAAATATTATGACAAATTGCAGGCTGTGTGGAATATAAACAGATGGTATGAAGAAATCTCAAGGGACGAAAAGTATTCATCTAACGTTGAATACCTGAACGTAGCCGGGCAGTTTGATACAGATTACTGTATGCCTGCAAAAGAGGTAGCAGTGAATAACCGTTCGCCGTTAACCGAGATTCGTCAGTCTAACGGAGTTCACCCCGAAGAGAGCGGATATCTTCAGATTGCTGATGCCGCGCTGCGTAATTTCATAGCTAAGCTCGACGGAGAAAAGTAAATTTAAATATTTTTTATTTTCCTAATGCACTCTGCGCAAATTTGCAGGGTGCATTTTTCTTTTATAACAGCGCCGCAAATTCTGCACGAGGACTCGGCGCATTTTAATCGTATTTCATCGTCGTCTATCTCCATACAAATTTCGCTGTTAATTTCAAGTCCCATTGATTTTCTGAAATCTATCGGCAAAACAATTCTTCCAAGCTTATCAATTTTTCGTGTAAAAACTTTCATATTTAACCTCGTATACTAGTATTGATGTTATTAAGTAACTGCCATACAATTATTATACGCCTATGTTTGTGTCGAATTATGTAATAATGCGCCGATAAAAGAAAAAAATCCGCGTTTTAACCACGGATTTAGATTATAGTTTATCTTGAAGCGTTGTTTATCATTATTTCAACGACTGCAAGAATTTTGTTTTGTTCCTCAATTGGCAGATTATCTAGTCTTTCTGAAAGCCTGTTCGAATTAGTGGCATATGATTTGTTTACAACGTCGCAAAATATCTCATCAGCAGAGCAATCGAGGCAGTTAAGTATTTTGACCAGTGTTTCCAGTTTGATATTATAAAGTCCTCTTTCAAGAGCCGAAAGATAATGTGGGCTTATATTAATAATCTCTGAAAGCTCTTCTTGTGTCATTCCTTTTTTCTTGCGGAATTCTTGAACCTTTTTGCCGATTATCTTTTCCATTTTACCACCTCTTTTGTAATCGTAGCACTATTATTATAACCGTATAACGATTACTAATGAAGGACGGATAACCGATGTTTGTAACTGTAATACGATTATTTGCGTCGAGGTGTTGCAAAAAGCCCTCGGCGATTTGCCGAGGGCTTTAAAATAAGTTCAGTTCCTATAAATTATTTCTTAAGAGCTGCCTGAGCTGCTGCAAGTCTTGCGATCGGCACTCTGAAGGGAGAGCAGGATACATAGTCAAGACCGATGCTGTGGCAGAATTCTACAGATGTGGGGTCGCCGCCGTGCTCACCGCAGATACCAACGTGAAGCTTGGGATTTACGGGTCTGCCGAGGGTTACTGCCATGTTCATAAGCTTACCGACACCGGTGGTGTCAAGCTTAGCAAAGGGATCGTTTTCAAAGATCTTTGCATCGTAGTATGCGCCAAGGAACTTACCTGCATCGTCACGGGAGAAGCCGTAGGTCATCTGGGTAAGGTCGTTAGTACCGAAGCAGAAGAAGTCTGCATTCGCTGCGATATCGTCAGCGGTGAGACAAGCTCTGGGAATCTCGATCATAGTACCAACCTCGTACTTAAGAGTTGCGCCTGCAGCTGCAATCTCTGCATCGGCAGTTTCAACGACTACCTTCTTAACGTACTTAAGCTCCTTAACGTCGCCAACGAGGGGAATCATGATTTCGGGAACTACGTTCCAGTCAGCGTGAGCCTTCTGAACGTTGATAGCCGCGCGGATAACAGCTTTGGTCTGCATTGCTGCGATTTCGGGATAGGTTACTGCAAGACGGCATCCACGGTGACCCATCATGGGGTTGAACTCGTGAAGAGATGCGATTATAGTCTTGATGTCCTCAACGCTCTTGCCCTGTGCCTTAGCGAGAGTTGCGATATCCTCATCGGTGGTGGGAACGAACTCGTGAAGCGGGGGGTCAAGGAATCTGATACAAACGGGGTTGCCTTCAAGAGCCTCATAGAGCTTCTCGAAGTCTGCCTGCTGGTAAGGAAGGATCTTTGCAAGAGCAACTTCTCTTTCCTCAGCAGTATCGGAGCAGATCATCTCACGGAATGCCGCAATTCTGTCTGCCTCGAAGAACATGTGCTCGGTACGGCAAAGACCGATACCCTCTGCGCCAAGCTCACGAGCCTTCTTTGCATCAGCGGGAGTATCTGCGTTAGTTCTGACCTTGAGGGTTCTGAACTCATCTGCCCAGCCCATGATGGTGCCGAAGTTGCCGGAGATTTCTGCATCAACGGTAGGAATAAGACCGTCGTAGATGTTACCGGTAGAACCGTCGATGGAGATGTAATCACCCTCAACGTAGGTCTTGCCTGCAAGAGTAAACTTCTTGTTCTCCTCGTCCATTGCGATTTCGCCGCAGCCGGAAACGCAGCACTTGCCCATACCGCGGGCAACAACCGCTGCGTGAGAGGTCATACCGCCGCGAACGGTAAGGATACCCTGAGCTGCCTTCATACCCGTAATGTCCTCGGGAGAGGTCTCAAGACGAACAAGAACAACCTTCTTGCCTGCCTTCTTCCAAGCCTCAGCATCCTCAGCAGAAAATACAATCTGACCGCAAGCTGCACCGGGAGATGCACCAAGACCGCGGCCCATAGGAGTAGCAGCCTTAAGAGCTTTAGCGTCGAACTGGGGGTGAAGAAGAGTGTCAAGGTTACGGGGGTCGATCATAAGAACAGCCTCTTCCTTGGTCTTGTGGCCCTCAGCAACGAGGTCAACTGCGATCTGGAGAGCTGCGGGAGCGGTTCTCTTACCATTTCTTGTCTGGAGCATATAGAGCTTCTCGTTCTCAATAGTGAACTCCATATCCTGCATGTCGTGGTAGTGGTTTTCAAGAATCTGGCAAACCTCCACGAACTGCTTGTATGCTTCGGGGAACTTGTTAGCCATCTCAGCGATAGGCATAGGAGTACGAACACCTGCAACAACGTCCTCGCCCTGAGCGTTGGTAAGGAACTCACCCATAAGCTTCTTTTCACCGGTAGCAGGGTCACGGGTAAATGCAACGCCTGTACCGCAGTTGTCGCCCATGTTACCAAATGCCATTGCCTGAACGTTTACTGCAGTACCCCATGAATAAGGGATATCGTTATCGCGTCTGTAAACGTTTGCA
>SVTX01000011.1 GCA_015063545.1 Oscillospiraceae bacterium
TGACCTTCCACGATGAGAGGCTACGTGAACTTTTCGATATCAAGATATTTGCGGACGCTGATGCAGACGAGCGAATTTTGCGCCGTCTCCGCCGCGACGTGACCGAGAGAGGACGTGACATTGACGGCGTCATCAATCAGTACGTAAGCACGGTCAAGGTCATGCACGGAATTTACGTTGAGCCTACGAAGAAGTATGCGGATATTATTATCAACGGCGGCAGAAATCTTGTCGCGCTTGATATAGTTGCAGCAAGAATAAAGAGAAAATTAGGGAAATAAAAAGGGCTGCGGAAAACACGTGCTTGCCGCAGAAAACTATTTGAAATTCAAAAAGCAGAGCAGACAGCGTGGCGCTGTCTGCTCGTTTTAATGATTTATTTGCTGTTTGATAGAGGTATATAAATACTTTTATGCATTATTAGAAACGCTGTTACCGATTGTTTTTTTGTCTAAGAAGGTATCTTCGCCCTTTTTCTGTACAATCTTGCCAAATGTTTGTGCTATCATACAAATTAGTGCGCCGACGAGAGCAAGAATGGCAGCTGATTTTTGACCGCATTTAACACGTTCTAAGTAATTGAAAGTCGAAACATATTCGCTTTCTGCGTTGGCCTTGGCAAGTTCTAACATTTTCTTTTCGTCCTTGTCTTCGGTATCGTCAATTGCTTCATCTATTTCTTTCAAATATTCCGAATACTCTTTTTCAAATTCTTCTATGTCATCTTCTTCTACATAATAATCCGAATCTTCCATTGTGTATTCGTCCCACAAAATCATAGAACCGCAACCATTACTGTTGAATGCGTTGTTTCTTTCTTCAACGGTTCCAGCACTTCCAAGGAACAAGGGAATGATAAGTGTTACAAGTACAATGCCCGCCAAAACAGGGGAGGCTGAGGCAACACCGCCTGCTATTTTTGTACCACCGGTTTGATTCGTTTTTACAGTAGAGCCATTATCTATACATATTGATATTACAAAACAAATCATTATGACTACAAAAAAAGTGGATATCAAAGTAGTAATTGCAACTATGTTAAGTTCCTTTTTTGCCGCCTGTCTTGCAACATTCTTCGCATATGAATTGGCTTGTCTTTCTATCATTTCGAGCTCATTCACATTTTCGGGTGATTCGGTTTCCATTAATCTTTCATATTCTTCTTCATATGCTTCTGCTGCGCAGTTTTGGGCTACCGTTTCAACATTGTCAAAATGCGCAAAAAGATGTGTGGAATTGTTAAACGAGAAAGCAATCAAAAGTACGCCTATTACACTGGTGACCAAAATGCCGGATCTAAGGAAAGCGACTTTTTTCTTTTCTGCGAATATAATATCATTAGCCATGAAAATAGTTACAATAATCGCTACAAAAATGCAAGGGAGAATAAACCCAAGTTCGAAAGCGAGAGAACGATACATTGCATTAAAGAAGAAATATGCAAAAACTCCTACCATTAAGAAAAATCCCATAGGTATTCTGGGAACCATCTTAGACAGGCTTGCGTTGGCTAAATTTTTAGCGTTTTTGATGAGTCGGACAATCAATACAATGGTGGATATTGCCAATGCTATGGGCATTATCATAGCCAATATTATTATAGCCGCTATAGAAAACAGTTTCAATATCACAATATAAACTAAACCGTGGGAGTTTGTATCAATAATTGCTGTTTCTTCATGTTCGCCGCTTGAAAAGTTAAACAGTGTGTTGCTGATTATATCGAATGTAGCAAATGTTTCTATGAATTCTCTATCTTGAAGCTTTTCTTCCAAAATCTCAAGATCATTTTCGCCCAAGGCAAGATAATCCTGTTGCAACTCTTCTTGCAGATGTGCTATTGTCTCCTCGTTGCTTTCTCCACCCTGGCTTTCTTCTATTGCTTTTTGGATGGATCTTTCGGTGTTTTGAATATTATTTATATACATAATGTATTTCCAATTCTTGACAATGTTAACCATATCAAAAAAGCCTATTTCTACTTCTGCGACTTCATGATCACCTGTGAAGCTTCCGTTGGAAAAGCTTTCGCTCATGCCGACATGATCAGTTGAGATACTGATAATAGGTGTGAATGCTGAAATTGTCAAAGCTAAAAGCAATAACGATACAACGCTCAAAAATACAAGTGATACCACTTTTCTGCCATTTTCTTTCATTTTGTTTTTTCTCCTTGAATATTTATGTATTATGTGCATTAGTCCATATCATTAGGAACTATACCACATAAAAATTATACACCAATAACTCCTATTTGTCAAGGCTTTTTTGAGGTATAATTCCTATATAAAGGGAATTTGGAGGAAGAAAAATGCTTATTTTTGATTTCAGGGACATAGGAAACAAGCTGTATGCCAACCGTAAGAGACTTGGAATGACACAAGCGGAGGTTGCTGAGGCGGCAGGACTTGCCGATCGCACTTATGCCGACATCGAGCGCGGTACTGTTAATATGAGAATAGAAACCCTCCTTCGTATATGCACCGTTTTGCACGTTACTCCCGACAGTATACTGACCGATCAGCCTGATGAACACCCGATGGCAGAGCAGATAGTTGAAAAATTAAGTCTCTGTTCGCCGGAACAGCAAAAGACCGCGCTTGACCTTTTGGACGTTTATCTTAACTCATTGAATTAAAAAATGGAGAGTTGGCATAAAACCAACTCTCCGTAATTTTTTGTATCAAATTGATTCAAGCACCGCTACGGTGTTTGCGCCGAGTGTAAAGCTATCACCGCGCAGAATTTGCGTGGGGTTATCAAGGCTGTGTGTGTCGTCCACGATAGACAAGCTCCACGCGCCGTCAAGCTGACAGGTGACCTTCTGCGCCTCGCTTGTGTTTACAAGCAGTACGGCGGTTTTTTCGCCGTCTGCTGCGCCGAGCGCATAAAGCGAGGGAGACAGACGACCAAGACTGTCCGCGCCGTCAAGCGAAATTTGCGTACCGAGGAGATAGAGAATATTATATGCTTTGAATGCATAAAACGCCTTGAAGGGTGTAAATGTCATTGGATTGAAGAGACCGCCGTAGGGGGTTATCCACTGACCGTCGTAATATGCCATAATGTCTACGGGGGAGTGCTGCATCACAACAAGCATTTTGCCAATGTTTGATGCGTCGGCAAGTGTTCCGCGGACGGATATGTCGGGATTCCATTCGTCGAGAATGCTCTCTGTGTGATTGAAGCCGTAGGCGTCAAGACGCGCGCGGGCATGGGCCGCAAAGACTGCGTTTTCTTCTGCGCCCGCATACGAATGCCATGAGAAGAAGTCAAGCGGTGACTTGTGCTCGGGGCACCCAATATATTTGAGAAAATCCTCGAAAAATTCTATAAAATAATCTGTGCGTGACGATGAGTTTGCCTGCGCGGCTGATGTGTTCAGCACGCTGTAAAATCCGCACGAGCCGTAGCCTCCGACCTTTATATCGGGGAAACAAGATTTGAGGTGGTTTGCCGCGACCTCGTAGAGCCTGAAAAATTCTTCCTTCGTGCCGAGCCACATGGGGCTGTCTTCGTGATTAGGCTGATTGTCGGGCTCGTTCCATATCTCCCAATACTCGATATTGAACTCAAAGCCATCCGCCCAGCCGCAGTTGTAGTGAGAAATTATATGCTCGCAAATTCTCGCCCATTTTTCATAGTCGCGGGGAGGGAATATGCGGCGCGGTTTTACCGTCTTTTGCTGATTTTCGATGCTGCAGCCAAGTCTGTATATGGGGCGCACGCCCGCGTCGACAAGGCTCTTTATCAGATGGTCCGTAAAAGCAAAGTCATACGACGCAGGGCTTGTCTCGTCTGCGTCAAAGCTCGGGAAAATGTTGTCAATATCCACGAAAATGCCGCCGCCGAACTCGCCGCCTGTGTCGTGCAGGCGCGAGTAGGGAATGCCCGCCTCGGTCATGTAGTGGAACATGGAAGTGTCCGACCACAAAAGAGGCGCGTTGCATACGCCGTGAAGGGGCTTTATTTTATTGTTTGTTACAGAATTTTTGCAAAGCAAGAGGCTCATTGTGTGTCTCCTTGTATTATGTCTATCTATATAATATAACAAATTTTCGGTTTTGTCCATAGAAATTTTATTTTTTGGCGCCGTAATTTGTTTTAATTTAAGTAAATCGCATCAAAAGCTATTAGAGTTGATAAGCTTTTAATGCTTCAAACTTGACAAACAAACAAAAATACATTATAATTATACGTGATTATGAAAGAGTTTCACGAGAATTTATATTTTGCCGCTATGGATGCCGAGCGTTTCGGAGAGGTCTTGCTTTTCCGTACTAACGCGGGCAATCCCTGTGTGGGAGAGAACTTATTTGATTTGATCGGCATCGACGGTTCGGAGCGATTGTTTGTTTTGAAAAATCTGAGTAGTGGCGGGGAGGCGCCGTTGATCATACTATCCGATAGTCATGTTGTTGCAGTTTACAGGAATATGTTTTATTCTATGGGAATATGCTGTTTTGCGGAGTTTGATTGCGACAGAGAAATGTTATGTTCGATGTTGGGATGCGGAATGCTTGGCGAATGTATCATGTCCGACAAGGCTTTGGCGATTTGCCGTGATATTTCGGATTTTGATGAGACGGCACGCGCAGGTGCATACTTCTCGGTTATGCTATTGAATCGAAAGCTTTCGTTTTTCGGTGATATGCTGGAGCCGGACAGAATGGCTGACGTTGCTTCTGCAATCTGCTCTGATATGGAATGTGAGACATACGGGGATGCTCTTTATGCTCCGTTGGATTTTTCGCAACGAGGCATGATATTCAGTAATGCTGTGTATGCTGTTGCTGTATTGAGTATGTGTTTTGTGTCAAAAATCATATCAACTGACAGAAAGCTTAAATTTACTCTGAGACAGGGCGGATACTTCATAGGTATATCCGCAATGTGCGAAGCATTTAGCGCTGAGGCGCAAAAAGTAATAGATAATCTCGTGGCATTTGCGCTTCGCAAGGGCGTATATATCAACATAAGCCAAAATGGCGATCAAATATGTACGGAGATATCTCCGTTTTACGAGGACATAGGATTGCGTGGAGTAAAAAATCCTTTGATAATCGATAAATCAATTACAAATACAGAACATTGGAAGGGACAGTTATGCCTAAATACAGAAGAGGAAGAATAAACGACGAGATGCAGAAAGAGATCGCGCTCGCAATAAGAAACGTAAAAGACCCCAGAGTATCGGGAGCATTTATAAGCATTACGGGAGCTGACGTTACACCCGACCTTAAATTTGCTAAAATATATTATTCTGCTATGGGTGGGGACAAAAAAGAGATCAGACTCGGCCTTAAGGCAGCTTCGGGCTTTATTCGCGGACAGATCGCAAGAAGTATGAATCTCCGCATCACGCCTGAGCTTACCTTTGTTGAAGATAGCTCTATTGAATACGGCGCAAAGATATCCAAGATACTTGAGGGTATCACCGTGACCGAGGACCTTGATTCTATTCCTGTTGACGTTAAGGTCAAGAAGGTCAAATACGAAGAAGAAGATGAGGATTTATCGGATGAGTGATGCTCCTAATTTCAGCGCGTTGACGCAGGATCAGGCTGTGGATATTTTGTGCCGTGGGCAGAAATATCTGATACTTTTTCACGTTCATCCGGACGGAGACTGTATAGGTTCGGCATTTGCTCTTCGGGCATTTATTGAAGCGAGTGGCAGGCGCGCATATTGTGTTTGCGCCGATGAGGTGCCGGAGAGACTGTATTTTGCTTGCCGAGACGTACAGCACAGTGTACTTTTGGAAAGTATTCCGGTTGATTTTGAGCCTGATACGGTGGTTTCGGTAGATACAGCGTCGCCGTCACAGCTTGGAGCACTTTACGATGTCTATAAAGACAAAATCGATATGATGATAGATCATCACGGCAAGGGAACGTATTATGCCGATTATTTTGTCAATTCCGAAGCATCTGCGTGCGGCGAGGTATTGTACGATCTTGTTTTGCAGGCGGCGAAGAGGTGTGATACAGAAATTTCATTCAGAATAAAAGAATTGCTCTATACTGCGATAAGCTCGGATACGGGATGCTTCAGATATAATAACGCTACTCCGAAATCTTACCGAATTGCAGCTGATCTTTTGCAGGACGGAGTAGATACGTCGGATATAAATCACAAGCTGTTTGGAATAAAAACTCTTAAGCAGATGCAGGTAGAGCATGCCGGATTTGAAAGAATGAATTTTTATGCCGGCGGCAGAATAGCTGTAATAACGTTTCCGTACAGCTTAAAAGAGCAATACGGAGCAACGGATGAAAATCTTGAAACACTCATTGACGTAGCGAGATCAGTCAAGGGAGTTGAAGTCGCGGCTGTGGTAAAGCAATTCGGTGATGAAAACAGATTCAGAGTGTCAATGCGATCGTGTACGGATTTTGATGTATCCGAAATATGCTCGCTTTATGGCGGTGGCGGTCATGCCAGAGCTGCAGGATGTACTTTGAATTGTGATTCCATACTAACGGCGGAAATGACCATCGTGTCGGTTGTTGAAATGAGATTTGCAGAAAACGAAGAAGAATAATTAAAAAACACAAAACAAAAAGCGCAGATACCGATTGCGGCATCTGCGCTGAGCTTTTTATTTATTATTCTGCGTTGTCTACGTTATCCTCGGGAAGGCTGTCGCTATCCTCGGGAAGTTCATCAATCGCTTCGTAAACACTGTCTATTGTGCCGGCGGTAACGGATCCTTCGGGGAATACGAGGATTTCGGTTGTATCGGTGGGAATGGTACCGAGAGCGTACTCGCCCATTTCCTTAATATTTGCTCCAAGTGTGATTTGTTCAATAGCCTCACAACCGGCAAACGCTGCTTCTCCGATAGCTTCTACAGAGTCGGGGAGAGAAACAGAGGTGAGGTATTCGCACTCAAAGAATGCGCCCTGACCGATGGTCTTTACGCCCTCGGGAATAGCCAACTGCTCAATAGAGCATCTGCTGAAGGCACGATCGCCGATGGTCGAAACAACAGCGTCCTCGCAAAATTGAATTATCGTAAGGCTCGAGCACTCAGCGAATGCGTTCTTGCCGATGGATGTAAGCTCCTCGGGAAGAATTACTTTATACATGGCAGAGCACTGATAGAATGCTCCGTCGCCTATGTGGGTTATCGTATTGGGCATATATACAGCAGTTACGTACGAGCAAGCGTAGAAAGCCTCGCTGCCTATACCCACGACAGTACGCTCGGCGTCGGGAATAACCTCGGGAATAACGACAGAGTGAAGATCGGCGATAGAGGGAGTGTACTTTGTTATTATTGCTTCGTCGGTGCCCTTGAAATCATAGGTAAGCTCACCGAGTACTGTTCCGTTGGCATCTTTTATCTGATATTTTCTTGAATCCGCATAATCTTTGACGCTGCTCTTTTCCTCTTCGTCTTTTTTTCTGTTACACGAAACGACAGAGATGGACATAAGAACAACTAAAATGATAGCTAAAAGCTTTTTCATGCTAAATAATCCTCCGCAAGAAGTGTTAAAAATACAGCGGTAAAAACCAAATGGGTATACAACCGCATTATCCATAGAAAATTATACAATAATTTTATGATTTTGTCAAGATGCATATTAGAAAAAATAATTTTTAAAAAGTATCTGCTTTCGATATTGTAATTTTTTGGATAACATGATATAATTATGACAGTTATATGGCAAAGGAGAGAGGATATGCTATCTTGTATTTACAGCGCCGGAATATTTGGCATTGACGGCTACATAGTTACAGTGGAAGCTGACGGACAGCCAAGACTTCCGAATTTTGAGCTTGTCGGACTTCCCGATATGGCGGTCAAAGAGGCAAAGGAAAGAGTAAGAACGGCTTGCATAAACAGCGGATACAGATTTCCCGAGATGGCATTTATGCTCAACCTTGCACCTGCCGACAGAAAAAAAGAAGGCTCTGCGTACGACGTTGCCATTTTGCTTGGAATTATGAAATGCGCGGGCATTGTGCGTTCAGATGCGGATATGTCGGGCAGATGCTTCGTGGGAGAGCTGTCTCTTTCGGGCGAGCTCCGCGGCGTGCGAGGGGTTTTGTCCATGTGTGTAGCCGCAAGAGACGCGGGTTTTACGGAGTTTTACGCGCCCGCCGAAAACGCGGTAGAGGCGGCGGCTGTAGAAGGAATATCTGTTTTTGCGGTGAAGGATATGAGACAGCTTGTGTCTCACCTTAACGGAACCGAGACAATGAGCGCGGTTCAGTATGACAGAAACGAATTTTTGAATTCCGCAAAGGAATACGGTATAGATTTTTCGGATGTAAAAGGACAGGCTCAAGCGAAAAGGGCGATGGAGATAGCTGCAACGGGCGGGCATAATATTCTTTTGATCGGTCCTCCCGGTACAGGAAAGTCCATGCTTGCCAAAAGACTCGCTACCATTCTTCCTCCGTTGACATTCGGTGAAGCGATAGAGACGACAAAGGTACATTCCGTAGCAGGAAGTCTACCTGACGGTATGTCGTTGGTATCCACGCGACCGTTCCGTTCGCCTCATCATACCATGAGCGCGGTAAGCCTTGTGGGCGGCGGTGTAAATCCCATGCCGGGAGAGGTTTCTCTTGCAAACAACGGAGTTCTGTTTTTGGATGAGTTTCCCGAATTTCCAAAACAGGTTACAGATGCCTTGCGCCAACCGCTTGAGGACGGTAGGGTTACCATTACGAGAGCCAGCGGCAGAGTGACTTTTCCTTGTTCCTTCATGCTTGTTGGCGCGATGAATCCGTGCAGATGCGGATATTTCGGTCATCCCACGCGCAAATGCACCTGCAAGCCTACGGATGTTAAGAGATATATTTCGCGTATCAGCGGTCCTATGCTTGACAGAATAGATATACAGATAGAGCTTCCGTCGCTCTCCTATGATGAAATAGCTGACAGAAAAGTCACCTCGGAAAAAAGCGATGTGATTCGTGAGAGAGTGACAAAGGCGAGAGATTTCGCAAGAGAGAGAATGAAAGAGGACGGCATTATCTGCAACGCAAGACTTGATGCATCCGGAATACGCAAGTATTGCCAGGCAGACAGCGATGCCATGGAGCTTCTTAAATGTGCATACGATACTATGGGATTGTCTGCCAGAGGCTACGACCGCATCATGCGAGTTGCACGCACGATCGCAGACCTTGCAGAGAGTGAAGTTATTCGCGCAGAGCATATAGCAGAGGCGATACAGTTCAGAAGTCTGGACAGAAAATACTGGGGAATTGGTGACGATGAATAAAACTTTGGGCGGTGAATAGTCACCGCCCTGTTTTTTTGGGCATATTTTGCATTACGGCATGTCGTTTCTTGCAAAAAGAGAATATATTATATATAAAACAGTGCAAAAAGTGAAAGTTCACAATTTGTTAATTGCAAAATATGGCAAGCCGTGCTATAATGAGTCTATTAGTTTTGTTTTTGGAGGTGTGAAATGCAACTTAATTCCAAAAAATATTCAAATGATCATGAAGAAGAGATAGAAAGCATATTTCAGGATATGCTGACGGATGCAAAAAACGCATACGTTATTCCACGTGAGGCTTTTGACAAATATCACGTAAAACGCGGTCTGCGTGAGTTGGACGGTTCAGGCGTGCGCGCAGGTATAACCAAAGTCGGAAACGTACACGGTTATATCATCAACGAGGGCGAAAAGTCTCCCGATGAAGGAACTCTCGAATACCGCGGCTATGAGATAAGCGAGCTTGTGAAAAATTTTGTCCGAGAGGATAGATTCGGATTTGAGGAATGCGCGTATTTGCTTTTCTTTGGATATCTTCCCACAAAAGAGGAGCTGTCTCATTTTAATGAGCTTCTGGCATCTTACAGACGGTTGCCCCCTCGCTTCACTGAAGATATTATCATGAAGGCGCCTTCTCGCTCTATCATGAACAAGATGGCAACCTCAGTGCTTTCGCTTTACCCCTATGACGATAATCCCGACGGAACGGATCTTGAAAACATGCTGCATCAGAGCATGGAGATCGTTGCGCGACTTCCCGTTATTGCGGCGCAGTCCTATGCGGTATATCAAAATGCGTTCATGGATGAGAGCCTTAATATTCATAATCCTCTTGAAGGTCTGTCTACCGCTGAGAACTTTTTAAGAGTACTTCGTCCTGATTCCAAATATACCGATGAGGAAGCAAAGCTTCTGGATATCGCGCTTGTTATTCACGCGGAGCACGGCGGCGGTAACTGTTCAACGTTTACATGCCGCACACTTTCAAGCTCCGGAACTGATACGTATTCCGCCATAGCTGCATCTATCGGTGCGCTTAAAGGTCCGCGTCACGGTGGCGCAAACATAAAGGTACAGGAGATGTTTGACTGCATGAAAGCAAAGCTTTCCAATCCACGTGATGACGCAGAGGTTTCCGATTTCATTCTCAAGCTTCTCAAGAAGGAAGAATATGACCATTCCGGACTTGTTTACGGTATGGGACATGCGATCTACACAAAGTCCGATCCCAGAGCAGTTCTTCTTAAGGATGCGGCAAGAAAGCTCGCATACGATAAGGGATTTGGGGATGATTTTGAACTTTTGGAGAGAATAGAAAGACTTACACCCGACATCTTCAACAATTTCAAGGGCGCGGATAAGGACATGTGCGCAAACGTGGACCTTTATTCCGGACTTGTGTACCGTATGCTCGGTATCCCGACGGAAATGTACACCCCTTTGTTTGCTATTGCGAGAGTTGCGGGTTGGTGCGCTCACCGCATGGAAGAATATTGCACGTCCAGCAAGATCATCCGTCCTGCGTACAAGTGTATTTCCAAATCCAAGGATTACGTATCTATAGAGGAAAGATTATAAGCTTTGACTGTCACGCTGAGCGTGGCAGTCTTTTTTTGGTCATAGAAAAGCCTTTCCGGTCATATACTTGTACATAGTTAAAAGGACGGGAGGGGTATTTTATAAATCAGAATGTTCAAAAAATTTTAGGGGAAGGACTGAGTGAGAGCGAGGTTTTAAACGCGCGAAAGGATCACGGCCCGAATAAAATGACAAAAAGAAAGAAAAAGAGCTTTTTTAAAACCTTTTTGTCGAACTTGTCCGATCCGGTCATTAAGATACTTTTGGGGGCGTTGATAATAAATTTACTGTTTGTTTTCAGAAGCTCTGATTGGATAGAATGTGTGGGTATAGGAATATCGGTGTTTCTTGCAACTCTGATATCAACCATGTCGGAATACACCTCTGAAAATGCATTTGCCCGGCTTGAAGCCGAATATGCGTTGGGCAAGGCTAAGGTGATACGCGAGGGAGAATTGCGTGAAATAAGCGCAGAGGAGATAGTCGTGGGCGATATAGTTTATCTTTGTGCGGGAGAACAGATACCGGCCGACGGAGAGGTGCTGTACGGCAGTATATTTACAGATCAGTCTGCCATGACGGGTGAGAGCAGAGAAGTAGAAAAATGTCCCCGCCAAAGCTCTGACAATGATACAACGCCGGCATCGCCGTATTTTTGCTTTCGCGGATGTACGGTCATATCCGGCAGTGCGTACATGCGTGTCTGTAAGGTCGGAGACAATACGTTTCTCGGTGGGATCTCATCCGAGGTGCAGAGTGAGAATTCGCAAAGCCCGTTAAAAGAGAGGCTTTCGAGGCTTGCAAAGCAGATAAGTATATTCGGATACGTTGCGGCTGTGCTGATAGCGGCGGTGTTTCTTTTCAAATGCTTTGTTATAGACTCTGCATTTGACCGCGAGATAGTTTTGTACAAGCTCAAAAATCTTCCTTTTTTGTTTGAAAAGCTCATGAGCGCGCTGACTCTTGGACTTACTGTTATAGTTGTGGCAGTACCCGAAGGATTACCCATGATGATAGCGGTAGTTTTGTCATCCAACATAAAAAGAATGGTAAAAAACAACGTGCTTGTTCGCAAACCCGTTGGTATTGAATCGGCAGGGAGTATGAATATTCTTTTTACCGACAAGACGGGTACTTTGACAGAGGGCAGGCTATGCGTGGGCAGGATATACGGCGGAGACGGCAGGATGTTTCGCAATATATCCGAGCTTGAAAGTGATGAATTTTTGTTTTGTGAGTATGCGTCAAGCGCAATACATAACAGCGAATCGCATTTTGGCAGAGACAGCGCGGGTAATTGGGGCGCGATAGGGGGCAACTCAACCGACAGGGCTATTTTGGATTCACTAAAAGGTGTCAGAGAAAAGTCTGACGGATACGTTACGGATAAAATTCCTTTTGATAGTGATTTGAAATTTTCGGCAGCCAAAGTTATTGACAAAAACACTACCAAAACATATATAAAAGGCGCACCGGAAGTGCTATTACCGTACCTGAAACGATATTTGTGTAATGGGAAGTTTAAACCAATTTCACCGTCGGCAATAAAAAAGATATGTGACAGGGAAACCGCACAGGGTAAAAGAGTACTTGCGATAGCGGTATCAAGCGCGGATATTTCCTTGCGGGATATTTCGGGGAAAAGAATGCCTGAGCTTTCGCTTATTTGTCTTGTAGTACTGGAGGACGGACTCAGAGATACGGCATCTGAATCCGTAAACAAATTACAGCAGGCGGGAATCGGCATAGTTATGATAACGGGCGACAATAAAGACACAGCGGTAAATATCGCGCGCGAGTGTGGAATATATTGTGAGGAACGCAATATAGCGCTTACAAGCGCGGAGCTGTCCTCTATGTCGGACGCGCAGATAACAGAAATATTACCGAGACTTTGTGTGCTTGCACGAGCGCTTCCGCAAGACAAGAGCCGTTTAGTCAGGCTTTCGCAAAAGGCGGGGCTGGTAGTCGGTATGACGGGGGACGGAGTGAACGATGCCCCGGCGCTAAAAGCTGCCGACGTGGGATTTTCTATGGGTAGCGGCGTGCAGGTCGCAAAGGACGCGGGGGATATTATCATATTGGATAATGACCTGTCATCAATAGTCAAAGCTGTAAAATACGGCAGAAACATATTCAAGAGCATACGAAAATTCATAACGCTCCAGCTCATGATGAATTTCTGCGCGGTCGGCGTATCCATGATATGTCCTTTTTTGGGTATAAACTCGCCTGTGACGGTTGTGCAGATGCTGTGGATAAATATAATTATGGACACGCTTGGAGGCCTTGCGTTTGCCGGTGAGCCCGCTTTGGAATCCTGTATGCAGGAGGCCCCAAAACGCAGAGACGAGCAGATACTCAATTCCTATATGGTAAATGAGATAGTTTTTCTCGGCGGGTTTACAATAGCGCTTTATCTGTTTTTCCTTAAATGTCCGTATATAACGTCGCTGTTCCGATACGAGAAAAACAACCTTTATCTTTTAACTGCGTTTTTTGCCCTGTTTATTTTCTCATCGGTGTTCAACTGCTTTAATGCCCGAACGGATAGGGTGAAGCTGTTCGCGGGGTTGTCGAAAAACAGAGCGTTTATACTTATCATGAGCGCGGTGATGTTTATTCAGATATTGTTCATCTATCTCGGCGGGCCTGTTCTCAGAACGCTGCCGTTGACACTCAAGGAGCTTGGCATCACCTTTTTGCTGTCGCTGACGGTTTTTCCCGCAGAGCTTTTGCGGAAATGTGTGCTTAAAATGGTGGGGAAAAAGAAAGGGTATTGAAGGAGTGCAGAGTGCAGAGTGTAGAGTGTAGAGTGTAGAGTGTAGAGTGCAGAGTTAGCCTTCCCCTGCCTTGGGGAAGGAGTCGCGACCTTTGGTCGCGACGGATGGGATTTGCTTAGCAAATGATGTGTGACCAACGGTGACGGATGAGGATGCACCATTTTTAATAATAAGCGGTCTATTTGATTACCCGTAGGGCTGACGCACACGACGCATGTATGTAAAAAATAACTCCACCTTGCACAGGTGGAGTTATTCCATATCAAAATTATCGGGGATGAAAAGGTCATCGTTTAAAAATTCCGCAACCGAAATGTCAAATCCTTTTGCCAGTAAAATTATCGTGCTTAAGGTGACCGTCTTATTGCGCCCGTTCATGATGCACTGCATACTGCCGTGCAGTATTCCCGAGTTTTGCTCTAAACGATACTGTGACATGTTTTTTTCCTTCAGTAAATTTGCAATTCTCTTTGCAACAGCGTCATTTACAGTCAAAAGGTACACCTCCTCCAATTTTCTTTTACAACAATATTTTACCAATTTATTTGCAAAAATATAAGAAGGTGCACCTACATATTGCTTGATTTTTATTTTATTATGTGATATAATATGTAGGCAAACCTACACAAAGGAAATAAAAGTATGATAATAACTTTCTGCGGCCACTCCAATTTTATACCGGCTTCCGAATTAGAACAAAAAATGTTCTCAATATTTGAAAACGAAATAGGCGATACTTATGCCGAGTTATATCTCGGTGGATATGGAAACTTTGATAGCTTTGCGCTGTCCTGCGGTAGACACTATAAACAAGCTCACCCAAATGTAAAGCTCATATTCGTAACTCCGTATCTGTCGCTTTCATATCAAGAAAATCACTTGAAGTATAACAAGCTTTTGTACGACGAAATAATTTATCCTGAAATTGAGAACGCTCCGCCAAAATTTGCCATATCCTACCGAAATAAATGGATGGTCGAAAAAGCTGATTTGGTCATAGCATACGTGAAAAATGAGCAGGGAGGTGCATACAAAACTTGTCGGTATGCACAAAGAAAAAATAAAAGAATTTTTAATCTTGCAAACGAAACCTGTGAGATGTAAACCAATCATTCAACGAGGCAAAGAGCTACGGCTTTTGCCTCGTTTTTCTTCTCCGTACTTGACAAACCCCCTATATTTTATTATAATATAATTGTATAATTATAATTACAATGGATACATAGGCTCAAAGATATAATCGGAGGGATAAAATAATGACAAACAAGGAAAGATTTATTGAAATTTACAAGTCAAAAATAACACGTGAGGGTTCGGATAAACTGCTCGCATACCTTTGCTCGGAGTCCTGTGACTTTTTTACGGCGCCCGCAAGCACGCGCTATCACGGATCGTACGAAGGCGGACTTTTGGAGCATAGCCTTAACGTATATGATTGTTTGTGCGATATTCTTTCCCGCCCCAGAATAAAGGAAATGTACGGGATACAGTTCTCGGATGAAAGTGTGGCTATCGTGGCGCTACTTCACGACCTTTGTAAGACGAATTTTTACAAGGTCAGCTACCGTAATGCCAAAAATCCCGAAGGTAAATGGGAATCCGTGCCTTACTTTACGATAGAGGATACTCTTCCTTACGGACACGGTGAAAAATCCGTATATATTGCGTCGGGGTATATGAAGCTCACACGCGATGAGGCTTTTGCCATTCGCTACCATATGGGATTTTCCACTAACGACGATCCCGGAAACGTGGGCAGAGCACTCGAAATGTTCCCATTGGCATTCTTCCTCAACTGCGCGGATTCCGAGGCAGCATATTTTATGGAAGGCGCGCCGAAAAACTAAATCCAAGCCTCCCTAAAGGATTTGGAGGCTATACCGATCACAGAAAGGAAAACGCATGAAAAGAGTATTTTTGATAGTTCTTGATAGCTTTGGTATTGGTGAGTTGCCCGATGCGGAGAAATTCGGAGACAAGGGAACAAACACTCTTGGCAGTATTTCGCGCTCGCAGTATTTCTCAGCCGATAATATGAAAGCACTCGGACTTGGCAATATAGACGGCATTGATTGTATAGGCGAGGTAGATTCTCCTATCGGCGCATACGCAAGAATGAAAGAAAAGTCTCTTGGAAAGGACACCACTGTCGGTCACTGGGAGATAGCAGGACTTATTTCCGCAAATCCGCTTCCCACGTACCCCGAAGGGTTTCCCGCGGAGATCATAGATGAATTTTCAAAACAGACCGGCAGAGGAGTTCTTTGCAACAAGCCTTATTCGGGCACTGACGTCATTCGTGACTACGGAAAACAGCATATGGAGAGTGGCGACCTTATAGTTTACACTTCCGCAGACAGTGTTTTTCAGATCGCGGCACATGAAGACGTGGTTGACGTAGAGACACTTTACGAATATTGCCGTATAGCGAGAAAAATCCTTTGCGGCAGACACGGAGTGGGCAGAGTTATCGCGCGCCCCTTCGCAGGAGAATATCCCTTTAAGAGAAGCGCAAAGAGACATGATTTTTCACTTGAACCTACGGGAGAAACACTTCTTGATCTGCTGAACGCGGCGGGTAAAGACGTCATATCGGTTGGAAAGATATACGATATTTTTGCCGGCAGGGGTACGACAGAGAGCCATTATACCCATTCAAATACCGAGGGCATGCAGAAAACTCTTGAGATAGCTGATAGAGATTTTGACGGATTGTGCTTTGTTAATCTCGTTGATTTTGATATGATGTACGGTCACAGAAACGATATTGACGGATACGCAAAGGCAATAGCCGAGTTTGACGCGTGGCTGCCAAGCTTTATGGCTAAAATGCAGAAAGATGACGTGCTGCTTATCACCGCGGATCACGGTTGCGACCCCGGATATATACAGTCCACAGACCACTCGCGCGAACACACGCCGTTTCTTATGTGCGGCGTAAATATTACTCCCGAAAACTACGGCACGAGAGAGACCTTCTCGGATATTGCGGCAACTGTTGCAAAGCTTTTGGAGGTCGATTATAATTTGGAAGGCGATAGCCTTATTTGAGGTAGATATGGACAGAAAAAAAGCGGTAGAATTATTAAATAAAGCTAAAGAGGCAAGGAACGGAGCATATGCGCCTTACTCAAACTTTTACGTGGGCGCGGCGCTTCTTTGCTCGGACGGTGAAATATATACGGGCGCTAACGTCGAGAATGTATCATACGGCGGAGCTATTTGCGCAGAGAGAGTTGCTATAACAAATGCGGTTGCGCATGGGCACAGAAGCTTTGAGGCGATAGCTATTGTAGGCGCGCCCAAGGGACAAGCGCCCACACATACGTGTGTACCTTGCGGATTTTGCAGACAGGTTATGAGTGAGTTTTGCGCGTCTGATTTCAAGATCATACTTGCGGACGGTAATGATATAAAGGAATATACGCTTGGCGAGTTGCTCCCCCATGCATTCTCGTCGGATATGCTTAACTGAGATGAACATGCAGAAAAAAACACCCACCACCAATGAAGTCAAAACGGGCAGATGCGACAGCTGTGAGTTTTATGATTATGATGAGGAGTGGGAAGAATATATTTGCACATTGTCGCTTGATGAGGATGAAATGGTGAATTTCCTTTCCGGTGACACGGGAAGATGTCCGTATTACAGATACTACGACGAATATAAAAGCGTTCATAAGCAGATATAAACGGAGATTTTTATGGATAGCAATAAAACCAAAACAGATGTCTTGAGGTTGATAGCCTGTTGCATCATACTTTGCCTGTTGATGATAACTATGTTTATTTGCTTTGCGGGCGGTATGGAGAAGATAGGAGAAAAGCTTGAGGATATAGACAAATACAGGCAAAATGACATGAAAAATACAGTGTGGTTTATTCGTCACGCGATGATGATTTTACCTGTGATCTTGCTTGTGGCAATCAGCGCGCTTTTATATTCAACTCAAAAGGATGATCTTTCATATATCAAGCACAAGGAACAGTTAATAGAGATGCTTGTGGTTTTTATATTCACTTTTGCGGTGATACTGCCGTTTGTGGTGATATATACTCAAAAGCACCCGCCAATGATAGATAGCGCCACGGGCGAAAAAACTCTCACGCTGTTTGCCAGAACGGCGGAATGGTTTGTTTGGCAGTTTATTATTTTCATAGTTCCCTTGATGTATCACCGTATTCGTATGCAGGATGATGAGATCTTAAGTGAGTTTGAAGAATATAATATGAAAAACGAGGAAACAGAACAGTGAAAAGAGCAATAATACGGTCGGGCGCGGCAGTGTTTCTGATCATAACGCTTTTATGCTCATGCGCGCAAAAGCCCAGCGTAGGAAGCGGGAAAAAAGAGCCTGTGCCTGAGGATACTTTCGTTCCGTCAACGCTTGACGGACATGCCGAGAAAATATCCGATTATACGGAGCTTGAGGGCAAGGTGACGGGCGTATTTTCAGATACGCAGCCAACAGATGCCGACGCATTTGAATACAGCGTGAGCGATGCCGGTGTTAAAATAGAAAAATATACGGGCAGTGACGTGATGGTTGTCATTCCTTCGCGCATTGAGGACAAAGCCGTCATAGAAATTTCCGAGGGCGCTTTTTCGGATAGCGACGTGCGAAGCGTTTATATTCCCGACAGCGTAAAGAAAATCAACATCGGCGCGTTTTCAAATATGGCGAGCCTTCAGCTTTTAAGGCTTCCTTTTATCGGTGACGGCGCAGAAAACACGCATATAGGATATGTATTCGGTGCGAAGACGTTTGAATCTAACGCGGTGAATATTCCCGTATCACTTGAAACGGTTATAGTGGGAGATATGGAGGATAAGGTTTGTGAAAAAGCATTCTGGAGAGCTAAGAGTATAGACGCCATAGTGCTTGAGGGCGTAAAGGAAATTGGAAAATTTGCATTTTATGAGTGCGACGAGCTTTCCTATATCGGTCTGCCCGATACGCTTGAGAGTGTAAATGATTATGCGTTCTCCACTTGTATCTCACTTTCAAAGATAGAGTTGCCACAGAGTGTAAAATCTATGGGCATCGGTGTGTTTTATCTTTGCAAGTCTTTGTGTGAAATCAGCATTCCGATTATAGGTGATGGCGCTGAAAATACGCATTTTGGGTATATATTCGGGGCTGAGCATGTGGATTGGAACGAGGATTTCGTGCCTACGGCGCTTGCGTATGTTAAGCTGACAAGTCCGTGTGCCAAAATTGAGAACAAAGCATTCGCAAACTGCAAAAACATTGTGCGGGTAGAGTTCCCCGATACACTTGAATCTATAGGAATTCGCGCGTTTGTCAACTGTCGCTCACTTGAATCCGTAACGACACCCGTGGGGCTGAAAACCGTTTCGGATGATGCGTTCTTTGGTTGTGACAATATGCAGAGCCTTACGATAAAGGGCGCAACCAAGGTAGGCAGACAGGCATTCTTTGGATGCGATAAGCTTACAGAAAAAAATATTTCAGATGCGGCAACTGTTGACGCTACTGCGTTTGATAAATAACAGATCATTATAATTTAAGGAGATATATCATGTCTAACTACAAAATTGAAACAAAATGCGTTCAGGGCGGCTATACCCCCGGTAACGGCGAGCCCAGACAGATCCCGGTAATTCAGTCTACGACTTTTAAATACAGCACCAGCGCAGATATGGGAAAGCTTTTTGACCTTGAGGCGTCGGGATATTTCTACACAAGACTTCAGAACCCCACAAATGATTACGTTGCAGCAAAGATCTGCGAGATGGAGGGGGGAACTGCGGCTATGCTTACCTCCTCAGGTCAGGCAGCAAACTTCTTTGCGGTGTTTAACATCGCCTCCTGCGGTGATCATGTGGTGTCTTCTTCTTCTATCTATGGCGGAACGTATAATCTTTTTGCTGTGACGCTCAAGAGAATGGGAATAGATTTTACTTTCGTATCGCCCGACTGCACAAAGGAAGAACTTGAGGCGGCATTCAGACCTAACACAAAGGCAGTTTTCGGTGAAACTATAGCTAACCCCGCGCTCACTGTGCTTGATATTGAAAAGTTTGCAGACGTGGCTCACGCGCACGGTGTTCCGCTTATTATAGATAACACCTTCGCAACTCCCGTAAATTGCCGTCCTTTTGAGTGGGGAGCTGATATCGTAACACATTCTACAACAAAGTATATGGACGGTCACGGCGCGGCTGTGGGTGGTTGTATAGTTGATTCGGGTAAGTTTGACTGGACAAAGTACGCAGACAAATTCCCCGGACTTTGCACACCCGATGAGAGCTACCACGGTGTTACATATACCGAGAGATTCGGTCTTGCAGGCGCGTTTATCACAAAAGCTACAACACAGCTTATGCGTGATTTCGGTGCTATTCAGGCGCCTCAAAACGCGTTTATCCTCAATCTCGGACTTGAGAGCCTTCACGTAAGAATGGCGCGTCACTGCGAGAACGGTCTTGCGGTAGCGAAGTTCCTTCAGTCAGACGACAGGATCGCATGGGTTACATACCCCGGTCTTGAGGGCGACAAATACTATGATCTCGCAAAGAAGTATATGCCAAACGGCACATGCGGTGTCGTAAGCTTTGGTGTCAAGGGCGGCAGGGCAAAGGCAGAGGAGTTCATGAAGCATCTCAAGATTGCGGCTATTGAAACTCATGTGGCAGATGCGAGAAGCTGTTGCCTCCATCCTGCATCGGCAACACACAGACAGATGAATGACGATGAGCTCAAAGCAGCCGGAGTATCTCCGGATCTTGTAAGATTCTCTTGCGGTATAGAGAATGCGGAGGACCTTATCGCCGATATAAAGCAAGCGCTTGACGCTATCTCGTAAGACAGGAGACATTTTTGAATGCCTATTAAAATACCAAATCTTCTTCCTGCGACAAACGTTCTTCAGGAAGAGAATATATTCGTAATGACAGAAACGCGCGCTATCACGCAGGACATAAGACCGCTTCATATCCTGATGCTCAACCTTATGCCCAAGAAGATAGTCACAGAGACACAGATCGCGCGCCTTGTGGGAAATTCACCGCTTCAGGTGGAGCTTGATCTCCTCCAGACCGCGAGCCACAAGTCCACGCACACGTCCGAGGATCACATGCTTGCGTTCTACAAGACATTTGACGAGGTCAAGGACAGAAAATACGACGGTCTCATAATCACGGGCGCACCCGTGGAGCACATGGAGTTTGAGGAGGTCGAGTATTGGCAGGAGCTTTGTGAAATAATGGAGTGGAGCAAGACGCACGTTACCTCTACCTTGCATATTTGCTGGGGGGCGCAAGCGGGACTTTACTACCATTTCGGTATAAAGAAGCACGGACTTGACAAAAAGCTTTTCGGAATTTTCAAGCATAAAAAGGACTACCCTCGCTCGATCCTTCTTAGAGGCTTTGACGATGAGTTCTGGGTGCCTCATTCAAGACACACCACCTGTTACAGAGAGGACATAGAAAAGGTTCCCGCTATCCGCATACTTTCCTCGTCCGAGGAGGGAGGCGTATATATTTGTACGACGGCGCAGGGTAGACAGGTATTCGTCACAGGACACCCCGAGTATGATGCGAACACGCTTCGTGAGGAGTATTTGCGCGACAAAAATCTCGGCCTTCCCATCGATGTTCCCAAGAACTATTTTCCAAATGATGACGATACAAAGGAGCCGCTGGTTACGTGGCGTTCCTCTGCGAATCTGCTCTATTATAACTGGCTCAATTACTTTGTATATCAGACGACCCCGTACGACATTAACGAGATCAAATAAAAAACAACACCGACACGGATATTTAAACGTGTCGGTGTATTGTTTATTTTTCGTAGAAAAGAACTCCAAGGGTGTTAGGACCGCAATGGCTGGAAATAACTCCGCCTGCGCGGGTGATAAGAATTTCTTTGAAATAATTCATTTCTTCGAGCTTTTGATGTACGGCGTCAATTATCTCTGCTTCGCATCCCGAATGCGTTATGAATACTCTTTCGGGTTCTGCGTTTTGAAGCTGGGGCATGAGGTCATTGACATAGTCCAGAATAGCTACATCCATCTTTCCTCTGTATTTTTTGCCTGCGCCCATAGCGCCGTCGGTTACGGTAATCAAGGGGTGAAGTCTGAGCGTGTTTGCCATAACTGCCGTAATTGTAGAGCATCTTCCTCCTCTGGCAAGGAACGTAAGATTATCTACAACAAACGAGGCTCTTACACGGCTGCGCGCGTTTTCTATCTCCTCAACGATCTCGTCAGCACTTTTTCCGGCAGCCGCCATTTCCGCAGCCTTGATAATTTGAAGTCCTATGCCGGTGGAGAGATTTTGCGAATCTATTACAAAAAGTCTGCCATAATCTTCTTCCTCTCCGGTAAGTCTTACCACATTGCAAGTCGTGCTCATTTGAGATGATATTCCGAAGAAAATTATGTCGTCTCCATTTCTCATAAAAGGCTTGAGTGAATCAAGCGTTTTATCGAATGAAGCGGCGGCGGTTTTAGGAGTCGTCTTGTGTTCATCCGACCATGTATATATTTCGTCCGGGGTGATTTCCAATCCGTCGTAATAGCTTTTGTCGTCAAGAACAATGCACAGAGGGATAATGCCGATATTATATTTGCTTATAAGTTCGGGGGAGAGGTCGCAGGTGCTGTCTGCCAGGATCTTAATGTTGTTCATGTAAAAACAATCCTTTCATTAAATCTTCGAGTTAATTATATCATTACAACAAAAAAATTGCAAGAACTTTTTGATATATTATACTTATATATATTAACTCAGTTTGAATAAAATGAAAAAAACGGCGCGATCAGAACTAAACACAGTTCACATAACACCGTTTTTTGCGTTTATTAAAGAAGAAATGCCGGCATGTTGTCGCCAATAGCAACCTTCTCGTATTTTTCATCTTCCTTGTGTCCGATCACTGCCTCAACAGTTTCGGGAGCTATATTGGAGAGCACGTTGGTCGCTACTTTGGGATCTTCTGCGGGGGGAGTAAGCTTTTCTGCAACGACATCCTTCTTTGCGGGAGTTTTTTTTGCTGTCGTGCTTGAGGGCTTTTTAGCTGTTGTAGCGGCGGGTTTCTTTGCTGCGGTGCTTGCCTTCTTTGCGGGAGCTTTTTTGGGGGCTGCAGCCGTGGTGGCTACAAGCTCCGGAGCAATGTTTTCTTCCTTTTCAACTTCAATTGCGGGCTCAGCTTTTGCGGGCTCCACCTTTGCTACTCTTTTTGTGATGCTGTCCTTACCTATCGGCATAACTCATAACCTCCTGTGCCAATTTCATATATTCTCCGGCTGCACGGCTTGTCTTTTTATAAGCCATTACCGGTTTACTGTTATCCTGAGACCACTCAACTGTGCTATCAATGCGGATTATCGATTCAAGAAGCCTTACGTTGTCAAGAGACGAGAGCGTTTCTACTGTTTGCTTGAAATAGTTCTTTCTCTCGCTTGCCTTTGTAATTGCTATTCCCATAAGCTCAAGGGAAGGGGAGATGAGCTTTACCTGCTCGTAGAACTCAAACATATTTGCAAGTCCGAAAAGTCCCCAAGGCGATGCCTCAACGGGAATTACAAGATAGTCGGACGCGCACATGATATTCATTACCCAGCATCCGAGAGTTGGAGGCGAGTCAATGAGAATGTAATCGTAATATCCCGATGCTTTTATTTTTTCAAGTCCGCGGCGGAGGATGTACTCACGCTGGAACTTTGTGAAAAGTTGAAGCTCGATGCTGCTCATGAGAGTGGAGGAAGGGATAATATCAAGTCCCTCGTACTCTGTGTTAATGACGTAATCCGTAAGATCTTTTTGCTCAAGAGTGGCGGTGTAGATGTTGTTACCGTTCTTTGCAAGTTCCAGCGACTTTTCATCGTCGAAAAATGAAAGAGTGAGATTCATCTGCATATCACCGTCGATAAGCAGAACTTTCTTGCCAAGCGTGCTCATGGAATATCCCACGTTGGCACAAGTGTGGATTTGCCGCTTCCGCCCTTGTTGTTGGCAAAGCAGATAACTTTTGTCGCAGACATATACGTCTCCTTAAATTTTATTTTAGTCTTGATTGAGATAATCTATAATTTCGCCAAGTCCCTCTCCGGTATATGAGCTCACATGGAAAAGCTTTTCGCAGCCTATGTTTTTCATCCAAAGCTCTGCAAGGGGAATGTTAGCATCCGGCTTATCAACGCCTGTAATGATGCCGATAACCTCACGGTTGACCATGCCGGTAATATTGGGAGGAAATACGCAAAAGGGTTCGTTTGCGCTTATAACGATTCCGACAATGTCTGCCTCATAGGCATACAAAGCCAATGCCGCGCCCAGATGATGTACCTCGGTGTACTCGCCGGGAGTATCAATGATGGTGTCGGTATAATTTATGTACTGTGTTTTGCAGTAGTGAAGCTGCTCTCCCTTAAGAGCCTGCGTCAGCGTAGTCTTTCCTGCCGCCACGCGCCCCATAAGTATAAGCTTTTTCATTACGTCTTAGTTACGTCGCAAACAGTAAAGCCGAGCGTGCCCTTGAAATAATCGCTTATCGCGTTGAAAGACGCCTCGACCTCGGCAACTCTGCCCGTGATTATAAGCGTACCTGAGAAACGGTCTACGAAGCCAAGCTCCGCGCCTGAAGATTTGAGCGCGATGTCCGCTGTAATTACCGCTGTTTCAGCGGGGCTTACGGTGAGTATGCCTATTGCCGAATGACTGTAATCCAGCGAGGGATCAAGTCCCAGCTTCTGATATAGAATGGGATCGGGATTTGCTATTATATGAGCAAGAGTTATCTGCCGTCCGGGAACAAGTTCTTGGACTATTCGCATTTTATCCTGCATATCAAAAATATCTGCCATTATTTTTCTCCTTTAGGGTGGTTTATCCACCGATCTGTACGTGAATCTTGGTGCATACCGACTGCGCCGCGGTGAGAAGCTTGTTCATCGTCTTTGCGCAGGGAGGCTCAATATCTGTGAGCGAATACTCGCGTCCGATGCCTTCGTATTTGTCCTGACCAAGTCTGTGGTATGGGAGCAGGTGAAGCTCGGTCACATTGGGAAGACTGTCTGCAAAGCGAGCTATTGCCTGAATTTCCTCTACAGTTGCGTTGAACGTAGGAACGGTAGGCACTCTGATAATAAGATGCTTTGCGTTTTCAGCTATGTATTTTGCGTTTTCAAGTATCTGTTCGCAGGGAGCTCCCGTAAACATTTCATGCTTTTTTGAGTTTACGTGCTTTATATCCATAAGGAAATGATCAACATGGGGAAGGATTCTCTGTACGACATCAGGCTTAGCAAATGCCGTAGTTTCAATAGCGGTGCTCATGCCGTACTCCTTGAATGCGCGGAGCAAAGCCTCACAAAATTCGGGCTGAGCCATGCACTCGCCGCCTGAAAGAGTGATGCCGCCGCCGCTACGTCTGAAATATACGGCGTCCTTCATGACCTCGTCAACCACCTCGCGAACGGTAACGTCGCGTCCGACAGTTTTGGTTTTGCCGCCCGTGGTCATCTGTTGAATCTCGTAGGACTGTGATTCGGGGTTGCAGCACCATTTGCAACGGAGAAAGCATCCCTTGAGGAATATTATGGTACGAATGCCCGGGCCGTCATGTATAGAATAACGCTGAATATCAAAAATACGGCCTGTCTGCTCGTATATGTTTTTTTCCATATTCTTTCTCCTTTCTGAAATTTGCTTTTGCGCTTTTATATAACCTGTCTTAAAACAACTTATATAAAAACGTAAAATTTATGATTACTCAATGTATGCACGATTACCCAATAAAAATTTTGGTGCAGTTTTTGAGGGGTGAGGGGAACTTTTTTTAAAAAGTTCCCCTCAAAACCGCCTCTTAAAGTCCCGACTGCTCGGTACGGTTGATGATATCGTCCTGGAGTGAACGGGAGAGAGTCGTGAAGAGTGCGCTATAGCCTGCAACTCTTACAACGAGGTTCTTATAATTTTCGGGATGCTTCTGTGCGTCGAGAAGCGTCTCGCGGGAAATTACGTTATACTGAACGTGCATGCCCTTCTGGTCGAAGTAACCGCGGAGATATGCCACGAACTTTTCAAGTCCTTCCATGCCCGAGAGCGCGGAGGGATGGAACTTCTGGTTAAAGAGAGTACCGTTGGATGCGATACCGTGGTCGAGACGGGCAACGGAGTTAGCTGTTGCCGTAGGACCGAGCACGTCACGTCCCGATGCGGGGCCTACGCCGTCCGCGATGGGAGTGTATGCAAGTCTTCCATCGGGGGTTGCGCCCGTCTGGTAACCCAGCGGAACGTTAGCCGATACGGGGTAAAGACCTGCCTGATATACGCCGCCGCGGGGGTTGGTAAAGTTTTCAAAGGGCTTCGTATACGTGTTACATACTTCACGTGCGAACATATCGGTTGCGCGGTCGTCGTTACCGTACTTGGGAAGCTCGGCGATCATATCGAGAATTTCCTGATATCTTGCTTTCTTTGCGTCGGAAATCGTGGATGCTGTAGTAATGCTTGTATATACATCGGAAATGAACTTGTCGTTTACGTCGATGCCCTGTGCGTTTGCCATCTTTGCTGCCTCGATGGTGAGCTCAAGTGCCTTCTTGGGCATGATACCCTTACCGAAGTTGTCTGCAAGCGCCTGCTTCATCTCAGCCATGCTGACCTTCTTTTCCTCGAATACGAGGGTTCTCATCGCGATGAGAGCGTCGGTCATGTTAGCGATACCGAAGCCCTGAGGACCTGTAAAGTTGTAGTGAGCGCCACCTTCCTGAAGGCTGAGTCCCTTTTCCATGCAGTCGTCACAGAGACATGACTCGAAGGGAAGAGGACAACGAACGGAGTGAGCGTAGTCAACCGCGTTGTCTGCGTGTACCATCATCTTGATAAGAGCCAATTCTTGAGTCTTATACGCCTCGTAGAACTCTTCAAAGGTAGTCATGTCCTCAACGTTACCGGTCTTGGGACCTATCTGCTCGCCCTTGTCCATACCGTTGGAGAATACAAGTTCGAGAGGACGGCACATATTAAAGAATGCCGCATCGTGCCAACCGTCAGTCTTCGTACCCTTCTGAGGCTCAACGCAACCGATTATACAGTAGTCACGCGCGTCCTCGAGGGTGAGGCCCTTGGACATGATGGAGGGAATTATTACCTCGTCGTTGTAGAACGCGGGAACACCAAGTCCCTCGCGAACGACGGATGCTGCTTTGATAAGAAGATCGTGGGGAGTACCGTTCCATACACGGATGGAAAGGGAGGGCTGAGGGAGACGAACGTGAAGCTGTGCCTCCATACACATGTAGGAGAGTTCGTTTGTCGTGTCAAGTCCGTCTTCGTCCTGGCCTCCGACGATAAGGTTCTGGAACAAGCCGTAGCCTGCAAAGCCCTCTGCGGATGCGGCGTCTCTTACCTTGTTAAGGTCGTTGAGCTTTACCCAGATGCAGTCGAGATATTCCTGCGCCTGCTCGAGCGTCATGCTGCCGTTGTCAATATCCTGCTTGAAGAGAGGATACATATATCTGTCAAAGCGTCCGGGGGAGATGGAATGTCCACTGGACTCGCACTGAAGAAGCTGTTGAACGAACCAGAATGCCTGACAAGCCTCGTAGAAGTTGCGGGCAGGCTTTGCGGGAACGCGGTCACAAGCCTCGGCAATTCTGAGAAGCTCTGCTTTACGCACGCTGTCGGTGCATTTGCCTGCTTCTGTGAGTGCCAATTCAGAGTAACGTCTTGCGTATGTGATAACACCCTCGCAGCTCTCGATTATCGCTTCAAGGAAGCGGCGGCGTCTGATGTAGTCACCCTTACCGAGATCAAGCTTTGAAATTCTGTCCTTTGCCTCTGCGATAATGTCCTCAAGGCCCTTATAGATTACTCTGGGGTAGTCTACGTTGATGTGACCTATACCGTTATAGAAGTAGTTACCGACTGTGAATATTCCGTGATTGAGGAATACGTCGCGCACTTTTTCGTCCATGCTCTCAAACGCGAGGTCGCTGACGGTCTTGCCCTTCCAATAGGGGTAAACCTTCTTGAGTCTCTCTACTGTGGAGGGAGAAATGTAGAAGGGGTCAGCCTCACGTGTTGCAAAGGTGTCGTATTCAAGCTCGAGCCATTCAAAGGAATACTCGGGGAAGGTCTGGCATCCTCTGGGAGCTATGGAGTTACTACCGACGATAAGCTCGTCGGGACGGATAACTATCGGAATATTTTCAAGAATGTGTCTGAATGCGGCAGAGCGGCGAAGAATTATCGGCAAGCCCTCGGTCTGCTTGTAGCTTTCCGTAACGAGCTCGGCTCTGTCTGCCTCGATCTCGGGCATGTTGGCGTAAAGATGGTCAACAAGACGCTGGATACGAGGGCTTTTTTCGATTGTAAATTTAATCTTTCCCATTGTTATATGATCCTTTTATGTATTTTCAAATTAGATCTGCTCCCAAAGAAGCTCGTGAGGTGCGGGAATAACTGCGGAGTTGTGGTAAAGCCCCTGCTCAATTGCATAATTTGCACCGGCCTCAACTGCCGCCGTAACGTCTCCTACGTCACCTGTGAGGAGCGCAATACCCTTACCGCCCATACCTCTGGAAACTCGAAGCTCATATACCTCAACCTTTGCGGTCTTGACTGCAATGTCTGCAGCCTTTATGATGCTTGCTGCGGAGAATGTCTCGATAATTCCAAGACTTCCTTTCTTTTCAGCCGCCATCGTGCCGAAGAGCGCCGTGATAACCTGAGGATCTATTCTACCGATCACCGAGGAGTCAACAAGCTTATCTCCGAATCTTTCTCTTACGTGATCGACTGCGCTTGATACGTTGGAGATAGTACCCGTGAGTATCATCTCAAACTTACCGGGGCAGGCAGGTCGCGCGGAGATAAGGCTTATTCCCGCGCTCTTGAGAGCCGCGTCTGTTGCCTCGATACCTTTTGCGATGCTTTTAAGTTCAATAACACCTATTGCCTGATACATTTATTTGTTACCTGCTTTTTATATATTTTTCTGAATTTATGCTTCAATTACTATTTTTGCCGCGTCAACAAATGTGACCTTGCCGTTAATTGACGCGTACTGCGGAACAGAAAGACCTGTTGATGCTTCTGCGATCATTTGTCCCACGCTTACCTCATCGCCCACCTTGACTGTCGGAGAGGAGGGAGCGCCGATATGCTGTGACATTTTTATCTCTACCCTCTTGGCACTTATTGGCTGGGGGATGTACGTGGTTACGAAGTCGAATTTGCGCACACCGAGAATATCCTGCCACTTATCGGATGCGATAAGGTGGTATTTGCGGTCGGATGAGGGGTGGTAGTCTTCGCTTCCCGCAACAAATTTAGTTCCCGTCTTTGCAAGAACACTCTTGAGATGCAGTATTACATCCTTGGGGGATATATCCTGACAGCAAGCCGCCTCGGCGCAAACGCCGCACGAGCAACATAAAGTCGCGGTCTTGATAAGCTCCGGATTGTTAAGAACTGCGTTTGTCATAGCCGCCCTTATCATCTTATGAGGTTCAAGCGGATAGCCGAGAAGATTTCTGGGGCAAAGCTCCGTGCAACGGTTGCAGCCGCAACAGCAGGAAGCCGCACGGCGGAGCATATCGTCCATGGATATCTGCTTGTGAGCAACACAGTTTATGTTCTTGGGAAGAATGAGAATAGCTTTGGTGGTTTTTGTGATCACCGCTGTCTCATAGGGGGTGATAGCTCCCATGGAGGGACCGCCGTCTATCATGACATGATTGGGACTTACCGTTATACCCAGCTTTGAAAAAAGCTCGGATACTCTCATGCCAATGGGCACTCTTACCGTATATCTTTCGGGTATATCTCCGCCAACGGTCACCCACTTTTCAGTCAGGGGTTGATTTTCTCTGACTGCTTGACGAATGTTATATACAGTCTCACCGTTGAGAACTATAACACCTGCCGTTATAGGGAGATTCCCGGGCTTGACAAGTCTTCCCGTAGCTTCATATATAAGATTTATTTCGTCACCCATAGGATACACATCGGGAACGGTCTTTACCGTAACACCTTCACCGAGCACTTGACCGTCTGTCAGTCCCAGCATTTCAGCCCTGTGTGCTTTGAGAGACATATATGCGTGCATAATGGAAGTTGCCCCGATAAGGATCTGAGCACCCTCTACTATTTTTGACATTTCCTCACGCATGAGCATATAGTCTGTGTACATCAAAGGCTCACATTCCGCGCAGTTGATAACGAGTATGTCTGCGCCGTCACTGAGCTTTGCGTACGAAGGGAAGCCTGCGCCTCCTGCTCCGACAATGCCTGCGTTTTGTATGATTGATTTTAAATCGGACATTTTTTTATTTTGCGCTGTTATGCGCCCTTTCGGACGTATTTTTTTGTGGATTATTCGCTTATTTTATCAACCACTCCTACGATGACTGCGTCAACGGGAGCGTACTGGTCACCAAGCGCCATTCTTGCGCTGCTTCCCGTGGTGATGAGAACTGTCTCGCCAATGCCTGCGCTTACCATTCTGTCAACGGCAACTATGTACTTGTCGGTAATTACCTCGTTCTCTATGAGCTGTACCTCAAGGAATTTGCTACCTACGAGCTTATCTATTTTGTTTGTGGAAACTATGTGTCCTACTACTTTTCCTTTTAACATATCTTAATACCTCAAAATCAGTCTTTTGCAACAGTTACTGTGCTGCCGTTCTTGAAACCTACTGCGTTTGCATCGTCTGTATCAACGTGCATTTCAAGTCTGAACTGCTCGTGAACTCTTACCTGAACATCGTACCATCTTGTTTTTCTTGTTCCGGAGAATGCATCCACGTTGATGTAATCGCCGTCCTTTACGTTGAACTTAACCGCATCGGAGGGGCTCATGTGGATGTGACGGTTAGCGATGATGCAACCCTCGTTGAGCTGAACTATACCCTTAGGGCCAATGATAGTCACGGGTGCAGATCCGGCAGTCTTGCCCGACTCGCGAACGGGGGGCTTGACCTTGAGAACGAAAGAGTCGGTCATGGATATCTCAACCTGGCTGGACTTACGGAGAGGACCGAGAACACGTACGTTTTCAATAGAGCGCATGGAAGGACCGACGAGGGTGAGAGTTTCCTTGCAAGCGTACTGGCCGGGCTGAGAAAGCTCCTTTATGGGAGTAAGCTCATATCCCTTGCCGAAAAGTGTTTCAAGGTCCTCACGGTTCAGGTGAATATGTCGGTTTGAAATTCCTACAGGGATAGTATTGTCGGACGAGCCGCTATCTCCCATTTCGGAAATTACTTTTTTTACGATGTCAGCTATTGCTGCGGAGGTGAGTTCCATTTTACTGCATCCTTTCTTTATCGAATATTATACAAATTTTTTTACAAGTTTTAAGTATGGAAACCGATAGTTGCCATATAGACGAAATAAATTCGGATTTATTTCATTTATATGATAGCTATCACTCTGTCTCTCCCGAAGATTTTTCTTCGGGAGAGACAACGTTGCACCCGCTAAATTTTAGAGGCGCAGACTTGCGCTTTAGCGCAAACCAATTCCGACCTTATGTAGCCGTATTAGCCAAGCTTGGGAAGAAGCTTGTCAACGTCGGTGTGGGGTCTGGGAATTACGTGTGTAGCGATAACTTCGCCGAGTCTGGATGCAGCTGCACCGCCTGCTTCTACAGCAGCCTTAACAGCTCCAACATCTCCGCGAACCATTACGCTTACGAGTCCGGAACCGATCTTCTCGGAACCGATAAGAACTACGTTTGCAGCCTTAACCATAGCATCTGCTGCCTCGATTGCTGCTACGAGACCTCTTGTCTCAACCATACCAAGTGCTTCCATTGTTTTGTTCTCCTTTATGAATTTTATTTTTTAACAATGATTTTTACAGGGGAGAGCCCTGCGCTCTTTTTTAAAACCGCGGGAGCTTATACTCCGGGATCGGTTTTTACGAATTTCATGATGTCGGGATGCGGGCGAGCGATAACCTCGGCGCACATTACTTTTCCGACTGTTGCTGCGGCCTCTTTGCCTGCTTCAAGAGCAGCGGTCACAGCGGAAACGGTGCCTTCAACAACGACTGTTACAAGCCAACCGCCCAAACGCTTCTCGACATGAATAAGTTTGACGTCCGCCGCCTTGACCATAGCGTCAAGACCGACAATGGCGGTTACCATCGCGCGAACCTCAAGCAACGCAATAGCTTTTTCCATAGTCAAGTAAGTTCCTTTTTAAAGTATTCTTTGTGAATATAACCTTTAAGATATTACTTAAGTGTGGGGAGAAGCTTGTCAACGTCTGCGTGGGGTCTGGGGATAACGTGTGTAGCGATAACTTCGCCGAGTCTGGAAGCTGCTGCTCCGCCTGCCTCAACTGCTGCCTTAACTGCTCCAACGTCGCCTCTAACCATTACGCTTACGAGTCCGGAACCGATCTTTTCAGAACCGATAAGAACTACGTTTGCTGCCTTTACCATTGCATCTGCTGCCTCGATTGCTGCTACGAGACCTCTTGTTTCTACCATTCCAAGTGCTTCATTCATGATTGTAAATCTCCTTTTTATGATTTTTATGATGTGTTTTTATAAACTTATTTCTTGGACGCTTTGTCCATGTTTCTGAGTTTGTCTTTGCCCGTTGCGGTAAGTGTTGCGAACCACTGAACACTCTCATCAAGTCCTGCGATAACTTCGCTGGTAATGTAAAGGCCTCTGTCTTTAGCTTCCTTCACACCGGCATCGTGAGCCGCCTGAACGGCGCCTGCGCTGCCCTCGAACTTAACGACCATGACAAGCGGAACGGGACATTTGTCCGCGTTTGCGGGCTTGTTTTTGTCGATAGCTACAACCTTTACATCCGCTGCCTTTGCGACTGCGTCTGCAACTACTATCGAGGTGGTGTAGCCGTACACCTCAATCATACCGAGTGCTGCCATAGTTTCGCCCTCGATTACTTATCGTTGATGTAGCAGATCTTGATACCCTTCTGAGCTACGTTTGTTTCCATAGCCTCATTCATCTTATCAAGAGGATATGTGTGAGTGATGAGCTCCTCGATCGGAATGTTCATCTCTGCGCACTGCTTAAGGAATGCTACCGTCTTGGGGTAATCCTCAGCGGAGTAGTCCCAAGAGCCTACGATGTCGATTTCCTTATTACACATAGCGAAGTGGGGATTGATCTTGTACTCTCCGTTGTTTACGAAGAAGCCCATCTCGCAAAGTCCGCCGCCGCGGCGGATGTAATCGTAAATGTCCTGTGCAGCCACGGGAGCGCCTGTGCACTGGAATGCAAAGTCAACTCCGACGTTGTTTGCAACGGCCTTAACCTTTGCAACTCTCTTTTCAAGTGTATCCTCGTCGGGACGCTTGAAGCAGACAGTTGTCTTTGCGCCCATCTTCTGAGCGGTCTTGAGTCTGTCCTCGTTTCCGTCAACAGCGATGATGTGGTTGATACCTGCGGCGCGGAGAACCGTGATCATAACGAGACCAACGGGACCGCAGCCCTGAACGAGAACCTTGGAGCCGAAGTTAAGAAGACCTGTCTTCTGGCTTCTCTCAAGCGCGTGTACGCAAACGCAAGCAAGCTCAAGGATCATTCTCTGATAGAGGTTAAGCTCATTTACCTGGAAGTAAGTTACGCCGTAACCTCCCTTAATAACCATGTAGTCAGCGAACCAACCGTTTACGCGGTTGCCTTCTGCCTGACCTCTCTTGTCACCGACAAGACCGAAAACTCCCTGATTATCGCAGAGGTTCGTTCTTCCGGGAACCATACGGCAAGCGTAGCAGTCGCCGCAGCTCATAACGGAGGTAACTATCTTGTCACCAACTCCGAGAGGCTTGCCTGCGGTGTCGACCTTTACATTCTTACCTACAGCTACGACTTCACCTGTACCCTCGTGACCGAGAATAACGGGGATGAGACCGAAGGGGTCCATCTTCCACTCGTGAACGTCTGTTCCGCAAATTCCTGCGCCCTCGACCTTAACGAGAATATCGTCATCTCCGAGTTCGGGAATGGGAAGCTGCTGAATTTCAATGTTCTTAGGACCGGTAAGCATCGCAACGTTTGCAACCTTGGGGATAGGACCGTTTGCCTTGGGGGCTGCGGACGTACCCATGGAAGTCAATACCGAGCGAACGATGCTTTCGATCTGTGAAGCAGTAATATCCATTTTTCGTGTTTCCTTTCTGAAGATTTTCTATCGAGCGCATCAGATGATTCTGAAGGAATCAACCATTACGCAACGGCGCTTTCTTGTAAAGCTGCGAGCCGAGGTAATACCCTCGCCTGTAGGACCTGCGATCGTGAACGTCGTGTGTCCTTCTCCTCCGAATCCAATGCCGGCGTAGGAGGGAGCATTCTTTACAAATATCGTCGTTTCAACCGCACGCGCGAAGCGTGTGAGGTTGTCGATGTTCTTGGAGTGCATGTGAGCCGTGTGTCTGTTTCCGTGCTCTGCCTTAACAGCCCAGTCGATTGCCTGATCGATGTCCTTTACTCGAACGATACCGAGAATAGGCATCATAAGTTCTTCCTGAACGAAGAGATGCTCGAAGGGAACCTCAGCAATAGCGCAACGGATCTCGGGACCTACGTTGATACCGATCTTAGCAAGAAGAACTCTTGCGTCACGACCAACGCAGTCACGGTTTACAGCATAGCTTACCTTGCCCGTCTTGGGATCGGTCTTGGAATCAAGAACTACGCTTGCAAGCTGATCTGCCTGCTGACGGGTAAGCTTATAACAACCGTTCTTAACCATTCCGGAGATAAGTCTGTCAGCAACGTTCTCGAATACGAAAACTTCCTTTTCTGCGATGCAGGGGAGGTTGTTATCGAACGTACATCCGTCGATGATGTCCTTTGCGGCCTTATCGATGTCAGCGGTGTCGTCAACGATAACGGGGGGATTGCCCGCGCCCGCGCCTATCGCCTTCTTACCCGACGAAAGAACTGCCTTTACGACTCCGGGGCCACCCGTACAAACGAGAAGCTTGATGGAGGGGTGCTTATACATTACGTTAGCGGTGTCAAGCGTGGGCTTAACAACGCTGGCTACGAGAACCTTGGGGCCGCCCGCGGATGCTACCGCGCGGTTTACAAGGTCAACTGCGTAGTTGGAGGTTGCTATTGCGCCGGGGTGGGGGTTGAATACAACGCCGTTTCCTGCGCATATCATACCGATAGAGTTACAGATGACTGTTTCGGAGGGGTTGGTGGAGGGAGTAATTGCTCCGACTACACCGAAGGGAGCCATTTCGGTCAAAGTGAGACCGTGGTCGCCTGTTTTCGCTTCCTCAATTATATCCTCTGTACCGGGAGTTTTGTCGGCCACGAGCAAGTGCTTTGCATACTTGTGGTCAACGCGTCCCATTTTTGTTTCGGCAACACCGAGATTTGCCATGATCTGCGCATCAGCGCGAGTGAACTCGCGGATAGCAGTCACTATTTTTTCTCTCTGAGCTACCGACATTGAACGGACTGCCTTATAGCCTTCGTTTGCCGCTGCGATAGCTTCTTCCATCGTAGCGTAAACGCCTATAAGCTTGCGTCCGTGATACTGGGTGGAATCCCATTCCTTACCGCTGTCTGCGGCAGGCTTCTTGTACTCGGAGACTACGCGGGCGACTATTTCGTTGACCTGCGCCTCCGTAAGATTGATTGCCATTTTCGGACGCTCCTTTCAAAATAATTTTTTGTGTGTTAACGTGTATTAACTTAAAAATTACTTACCGAGAGCAGCGAGAACTTTTCTTGTGATGTCTGCAACGAGATCATCGCCGGAATGATCGTGACCGCAGGAGCAGGAGCCGCCATTGTCCTTGCACTTGCAGTTGGAAGTACCCTTGTTGGGGCAGGACTTGCATCCGGGGTGCTTACCGGGAAGACCCATCTTCTTACGAAGCTCCATAAGTCTTTCAAGCTCGTAGCAGGAGATCTCGTCGATACGGCTGTTTGCGCCTGCGCCGATCTGACGAGCGTAAAGGTTGATCTTTGCGTTGAACTCAACCTCTTCCATAGTGAAGCAAGCTCTGATAAGTGTGTTACCTACTGTGAGAGCACCGTGGTTCTTAAGAAGGAACGCGTCGTGCTTCTGGATGTAGGGCATGAGGGACTCGGGAATCTCCATGGTGGAGGGCATACCGTAGTCACATGTGGGAACGTTACCGATAGTAAGAATTGCCTCGGGGAGTATGTACTGGTCAAGCTCAACACCTGCTACTGTGAAAGCGGTAGCTACGGGAGGATGAGCGTGAACGACAGCGTTTACGTCGGGACGCTCCTGATAAACTCTCATGTGCATCTTGATCTCGGAGGAGGGATTGAGTCTACCGTCAATCTTGTTTCCGTTGCCGTCGATCTTGATGATCATATCGGGAGTCATGTAACCCTTGGATACGCCTGTAGGTGTGCAGTAGTACTCGTTAGGGCCAACTTTTACGGAGATGTTTCCGTCGTTTGCTGCAACAAAGCCGTGGTCGTAAATTCTCTTACCGATGTCGCAGATTTCTTTTTTGATTTCAAAAGGTGACTGTGCCATTTTTCTTATATCCTTTCAGATTTAAAATTTTTCTTTTTTATCTCAATGCGGCTCACCCGCAAAAGCGAGCCGCTATGATCCATAATTATTTTACGAGGTCGTAGGTATCGGAAGCGATCATATATTCCTCGTCGGTGGGGATAACGACTACCTTTACCTTTGAGTCGGGAGCGCTGATTACGATGTTCTCGCCTCTGGGGCCGTTGAGGTTTGCGTTAACGTCAAGCTTGATTCCGAAGAATTCCATATTTTCTGCGATAAGCTGACGGGTCTTGCGGTCGTTCTCGCCGAGACCTGCGGTGAAGATGAGAACGTCAATGCCGTTCATTTCAGCTACGTACGAGCCAATTATCTTCTTTGCGTTGTGAACGAGAAGATCCATGGCGAGCTGTGCGCGCTCGTTACCCTGATCTGCTGCCGCCCATACGTCACGTGCGTCGTTGGATACGCCCGAAACACCGAGAAGTCCCGACTTCTTGTTCATGATGTCGTTAACCTCGGAAGCGGACATTCCCGTCTGCTCGATGATATAGGGGATGATGGAGGGGTCGATAGAGCCGCATCTTGTACCCATGGGGAGACCTTCCTGAGGAGTAAATCCGAGAGACGTGTCAACCGCCTTGCCGCAGTCAACTGCCGTAATGGATGAACCCGAGCCGATGTGGCAGGAAACTATCTTTGTGCTGTTATAATCTAATCCGAGGAATTCGCACGCCTTAGCCGAAACGAAGCGGTGGGACGTACCGTGGAAGCCATAGCGGCGAACACCGTACTTTTCATACCACTCGTAGGGGAGTGCATACACGTAGGATTTCTTATCGAATCCGGAGTAGAAGGACGTATCGAATACGCCTACCATAGGCTTGTCAGCCAGAATTGCCTTACAAGCGGCTACACCCTTGAGAGCAGGGGGGCCGTGAAGGGGGTTGATGGGAATGATGGACTCAATGTACTTGAGCTCTTCGTCGCCGAGAATGCAGGATTTTGTGATCTTGCCGCCGTGAGCAAATCTGTGTCCTACAGCGCTTATCTCGTCAACACTCGCAATTACACCCAATTCGGGATCTGTAAGAAGCTTCAAAACGAGTGCAATAGCCTCGTTGTGAGAGGGCATGGGATAATCAGCCTCGTAGCTTTCCTTGCCGGGACGCTTGTGCGTGATAGCACCGGAAAGTCCGATCTTCTCACAAAGACCCTTGGCGAGAACTGCGCCGGTCTCCATATCAAAAAGCTGATATTTGAGAGAGCTGCTTCCGGCGTTGATGACCAGAATCTTCATAGTTTTCCTCCAGTAATTTTTAATTTCGCGAAATTGATTCGTTTACATATAACATTATAGCAAAAAAGTCAACGGATTGCAAGGGTTTTGAAAAGAAAAAAACATGAAAAATCTTACAAAATATAAGGAAGATTTCGAATGATTTTTCCGTTTTTTCGAGACTGTCAATTTTTTGTCAAAAATAGTGATAAAAAAATAACGTGATAACACTTTTTAACTCGCGAAAAATGGAACTTTTTGACAAATAATATAAAAATATTTACAATTATAAACTGTTAATCCAAAAATAACCAATTTTTATTTTTGTTGTCATTTTGCACAAAGGGCATCTGAATTTTCTGTTATTTCATCGTGGTTTTCCAACTAAAACAACTGCTTTTGAGAAAAATACGCTTATTCAAACATCACAAAACCCTCACAAATTCAAATAAAATAAGAATATTTTCAAATACCTATTGTAAAATGAGGAAAAATTTGTTATAATAAATCTGTATTGTCTATTTTGTCAAAAAAATAACACAGTGCAATTTGCAAAATAATGACATTGAATTTAAATACATATAATAAAATGAAGGAAAAGAAAGGCGGTCTAAAATATGGAAAACAGAGAAAAGTTCTATATAACGACAGCGATTGCATACGCATCCAGAAAGCCTCATTTCGGTAACACATACGAGGTCATAGCTACTGATGCGATAGCAAGATACAAGAGAGCGAGAGGATACGACGTATTCTTCTGCACCGGTACGGATGAGCACGGACAGAAAATAGAAAATCTCGCAAACGAGGCGGGAATTACTCCCAAGGCTTACGTTGACGGCGTAGCGGACGAGATAAAGGGAGTGTGGAACAAGATGAATTCCAGCCACGACTACTTTATACGTACGACAGATGACTACCACGAGGCGGCTGTCCAGAAGATATTTACAAAGTTCTACAACCAGGGCGACATATATAAGAGCACATATGAGGATTGGTACTGCACTCCCTGTGAATCCTTTTTTACAGAAACTCAGCTTGTGGACGGGAAGTGTCCCGATTGCGGCAGAGAGGTTCAGAAGGCAAGTGAGGAGACCTATTACTTCAAGATGAGCAAATATGCTGACAGGCTCATTGAGCATATTGAAACTCATCCCGAATTTATTCAGCCCGAATCCAGAAAGAAGGAAATGATAAACAACTTCCTCAAGGTTGAAGGAGGACTTCAGGATCTTTGCGTTTCCCGTACGTCGTTTACGTGGGGAATACCCGTTGAGTTTGACAAAAAGCACGTAACCTATGTGTGGCTTGACGCGCTTACGAATTATATCACGGCGATAGGATATGATCCCGACAAGTCGTTTGAGGAGCAGTCCGAGCATTTCAAAAAATACTGGCCCGCAGATGTCCACGTAATAGGAAAGGACATTCTCCGATTCCACACTATCTATTGGCCTATATTCCTTATGGCGCTTGACATTCCGCTTCCCAAAAAGATTTTTGGCCATCCGTGGTTCAACTTTGGAACCGACAAGATGTCCAAGTCCAAGGGTAACGTAATTTATGCGGATGAGCTGGCCGACCGCTTTGGGGTTGACGGCGTGCGTTACTATGCGCTATCCGAAATGCCTTACGCGAACGATGGCTCGATTACGTACGAGAACGTCATAAAGAGATTCAACACGGACCTTGTAAACAATATGGGTAACCTCTTCAAGAGAACTCTTGACATGCAGAAAAAGTATTTCGGCGGAGTTATTCAGGCTCCCACGGCGGCAGAGGATATCGACGGAGAGCTTAAGGCGGTTTGCGTTGAGGCATATAACGGCTTTATAAAGAACATGGATTCTTACCATATCGCAGACGCGCTTGACTGTGTTTTCGCTATGTTCAACAGAGCAAATAAATATATTGACGAGACCACACCTTGGGTGCTTGCAAAAGATGAGAGCAAAGCGGAGAGACTTGGTACGGTGCTTTACAATTTGCTTGAAACCATTCGTTGGGGCGCAGTAATGCTCACACCCATTATTCCCGATGCTGCAAGCGAGATGCTTGAACGTCTTGGTACGGATAAGGCAGGATTTGAGTCTATTGGCGCGCTTGAGTGCTTTGGCGGCATGGTCGCAGGACAGAGTGTCGGTGAATCCAGAGTAATGTTTGCAAGAGTTGACGAGGCAAAGATGCTTTCAGAGCTTGAGGCTGAAATGGCTGCAAAGCGCGCGGCAGCAGAGGCTGAGGCAAAGGCAAACGCTATTCCCGAAAAGCCCGAGGGATGCGCTCTTATCGGCATTGAAGATTTTATGGGAGTTGAACTTCGCACAGCAAAGATAATTGAGTGCGAAAAGCTTCCCAAAGCAAAGAAGCTTCTCAAGCTGAAGGTAGATCTCGGATATGAGCAGAGACAGGTCGTTTCGGGAATTGCAAAATGGTACGAGCCCGACCAGCTTATAGGCAAGAAAGTTATAATCGTAGCTAATCTCAAGCCCGCCACACTGTGCGGAGTTGAGTCAAACGGAATGATTCTCGCATCCGGCGAAGATACTGTCAGAGTAGTATTCCTTGACAAAGACACGCCTCTCGGAGAGAGAGTGAGATAATAATTCTCGCGCCGTGCTGTCAGCACGGCGCGGTTTTTGTTATTATAAAAACGGTTGTTTTCTTAGCGAAATCTTGAAAATTTACTTGATTTTTATATAATATAGAGTTATAATTAAGGAAAAGGGGAGCGTTTTCCCAAAAAACGAAAGGAAGATTTTTAAACATGAAGAACATGAAAAAAATTTTGGCACTTATTGTGACTTGTGCTCTTATGCTTTGTATATTCGTTGCTTGTGGCAATGAAGATGAAACACAAAAAACTACTACGAAACCAACCGAGGCTCCTACCCAAAAGCCTGACGCAGAGCCTACAGAAGCCCCTACTCAAAAGCCCACAGAAGCTCCTACAAACGCTCCTACGGAGGCACCAACCGAAGATCCTACAGAAGATCCTACAGAAGATCCCACGGAAGATCCCACAGAAGATCCTACAGAAGATCCCACAGAAGATTATTTGTTTGAAGACGTAAACGATGCGGTTTACGTTATGGCTACGACAGGAGCTGCGAATCTTCGTACAGAGCCATCGTTTTATGAGAACACGGTTGCTATGTCCTTGAGAAACGGTGTGGAGCTTGAAAGAATTGCGATCGGTACAAACAATAATTGGAATAAGGTTGTGTACGAAGGACAGGAATATTTTATTTCCGAGAGAGTAATTATAGAAAAATCCGTTCTTGACGGATTTGAGGAATTGTCAAGAACTATCAAGATAAAGACCGAGGTACTTAACGTAAGATTTGCGCCCGGAAGAACAAGTGATGATCCTATAACTGAATTTGTAAAGGACGAGGAAGTAGAAGTAGTAGCATTCAACCCCAACCTTGGCGAGCAGGGCTGGTACAAGGTAAAGCTTACCGTATCTGAGGAACAGCCTTACGAGTTTGGATATATTTCTGCGCACAGTGACTATTCAAAGGTGGTTGAGAAGGTAACGACTGCTGTCAGAGAAGCGGTTGATAAGGTGTTGAATGATGCAAATGAGCTTTTGGGCCAAGAGCTTTGTTATTCCTCCACGTACATCCTGACAATGACTTATGACGATCCCGATACTAATGAGCCTATGAGTTCAGAGTCAATTATCTATATGCTTTTTGCTCCCAATTGTTTTGTTGGTGAGCAGTTGGATGAGAACGGAAATCCTGATAATATTATTATCGTAGATGGCATAGCCTACAGTTGCTACGTAGATGATAACGGTGAGATTGTAAAGGAAAAAATGACGTATACTCAGGAAGAATTTGATCTGTATATGCTCCAAATGAAGAGTGATATCTACACAGGAGAAGCTTTTGAATGCGAAAGCATTAAAGAGATAGTTAACGGAGACGGCAGTATAACGTACGTTTTATCCGGGCTTGAAATGATGGGTAGTGACGGTGTTGAAATGTCCATAACTCTTGACACACAGGGAAGATGTGTGGAATGTGAGGCTGTTGTTGAGCAGGATCTCGATGGCATCGTTGTGGATGTTACGATGAGAATGATTTTAGAATATTATAATGAGGGCGAAGTAGAGATAACCGCCCCCGAGGATGCAGACGAGTATGAGGAATACATTGAGGAAGAGTGGTCTTGCGATTGCGGAGCGTCTTCTTGGGAGGACTGCATTTGCGAATTCGAATGGTCATGCGATTGCGGAGCAAGTACCTGGGAAGACTGTGTATGTGGCCTTGACTTGTATTGCACGTGAGGTGCGACAAGATGGGGCGATTGTGTTTGCGAATAAGTATAACATAACAATTTATTTATAAACAAAGAACTCCTTGCGGTCACCCGCAAGGAGTTCTTTGTTTGTTTTTTAATTAGTCCAGCTCTTTTTTACCTGTGTAGAGCTCGTAATATCTTCCGCCAAGCTCAAGGAGCTGATCGTGCGTGCCACGTTCAATTATTTCGCCCGCCTCAAGCACCATTATTGCATTTGAGTTACGGACTGTTGAGAGTCTGTGCGCGATAACGAAGGTAGTTCTGTCCTTCATAAGTCTGTCCATGCCGCGCTCAATGTGACGCTCTGTTCTTGTATCGACCGAGCTCGTCGCTTCGTCAAGCACGAGAATGGGAGCCTTTGAGAGCGCCGCGCGGGCGATATTGAGAAGCTGACGCTGACCTTGCGAGAGGTTTGCGCCGTCACCTTCAAGAAGCGTGTTATAACCGTTCGAAAGGCGCATGATGAAGCTGTGCGCGCTTGCCGTCTTTGCCGCGGCGATGACTTCCTCGTCGGTTGCGTCAAGACGTCCGTAGCGGATGTTCTCCATGACAGTTCCCGTAAAGAGATGAGTATCCTGAAGCACCATGGCGATATTTGAACGCAGAACGTCACGCTTGATGTCCTTGATGTTGACACCGTCAATAGTGATAGTTCCGTCGCTGATATCATAGAAACGCGAGAGCAGGTTTGTAACCGTAGTCTTTCCTGCGCCTGTTGAGCCAACAAAGGCAATTTTTTGCCCTGCCTTTGCGTAAAGCGAGAGATTTTTGAGAATTACCTTGTCGGGGTTATAGCCAAAGGTGACGTTTGTGAACACCACCTCGCCCTTCATATCGGGCATTATGAGGGCATCGTCACCGTCGGGCATTTCGGGAAGCTCATCCATGACCGCAAATACGCGCTCCGCGCCCGCAAGAGCAGAGAATATGGTAGCTGTCTGTTGGGAAATGTTGTTTATGGGCATACTGAACTGCTTTGAATACTGCGCGAAAAGTTGGAGCGCGCCGGGGTCCAATCTGCCATTGCACATCAAAATTCCGCCAATGCCTATAGTCACGGCGTAGCTTATCTGGCTTGTGTTACCCATTATGGGGCCCATAATACCGCCAAAGAATTGAGATTTGAACTGCTTGTCACGCAGATCCTCGTTGAGAAGCTCGAATTCTTCCACGCAGGTGGTCTCATGGTTGAATACCTTTATGACCTTCTGTCCTGCAACCGTTTCTTCAATGTAGCCGTTTGCCGCGCCGAGAGCCGCCTGCTGCCCCGAGTAATATTTTCTGGATGCTTTCGCTATCTTCTGACCACCGAAGAAGAATATCGGGATAAAGCAGACTGTGATAAGTGTCAGCCAGATATTTGTGGTTACCATGAATATAAACGTTCCGATAAGGGAGATAATGCCCGAAACTATACTTGTCAGTGCATGGTTGAGCATGACATCAATGTTGTCAACATCGTTTGTGAAGCGGGACATGACCTCGCCCGTGGGGTGCGTGTCAAAATAGCGCACGGGGAGCTTCTGGAGCTTACGGAAAAGATCGTTTCTTATCTTTTCAATGGAGTTTTGGGATATTTTAAGCATTATTCTCGCTTGGAGGTAGTTTGTTAAAACGCCTATAAGATATATAGAAACGAGAAGAATGAGAGCTGCCGCGATATAAGACATTACATCGGAGGCGGTTGTATTCTGAACCAGCTTTTGAATAAGAGGGCTTGCAAAGCCGCGGAAGCCTTCTATTGCGCTATCGGCGAAAATATAAAGCGCGCCTTGACTGTCTTTTCCTACGTTTGACTCGCCTACGTAATCGAAAAGGTGGTTTATGATAGGTCTTGTCATATAACCGCCGACGAGAGACGTCAGTGTATTGATTATCATAAACAGGAACACTACAAGGAGAAGTATCTTATATTTACCGATGTAGCTTAGTATTCGTTTTATCGTGGGGCCGATTTTTTTAGGCTTGCCTCCCATACCTTGAGGGCCTCTGCCTCTGCCGCCGGGGCCGCCGGGACCTCTGCCCATGCCTTTGGGGCCGGAGGCTGTGCTGTTATATTGCTTTCTGAGTTCTTCGAGATTTCTTGCCATAACTTACGCCTCCTTTCTGTCGTTCTGGGAGTAGTAGATTTCCTGATACTCCGTGTTGCATTCAAGAAGCTCGGCGTGAGTTCCGATTCCTGTTATTTTGCCATCGTCCATGACGATTATCTTATCTGCGTCTTTGACGGAGGATATTCGTTGGGCGATAATAATTTTTGTTGAACCCGCAAGCTCCTCGCGGAACGCCTTGCGTATCTGCTGCTCGGTCGCAGTATCGACTGCCGAGGTGGAGTCATCAAGCACGAGTATCTTGGGCTTTTTGAGAAGCGCACGTGCAATACAAAGTCTCTGCTTTTGTCCACCCGAAACGTTTACACCGCCCTGACCAAGCTCGGTATTGTAGCCAAGTGTAAAGTTCTTTACAAATTTATCCGCTTGCGCGTGCTCTGCGGCGGTGTAAAGCTCATCGTCCGTAGCATCTTCGTCACCCCAGCGGAGATTTTCCTCAATAGTACCGGCAAAAAGAACGTTCTTTTGAAGCACCATTCCAACTCCCTCGCGAAGATTGTAGAGAGTATAATCCTTTACATTTTTTCCGTCGACCAATACCTCACCTGCGTCCACATCGTAAAGACGGGCAATCATTGAGACGAGAGTGGTCTTTCCGCAGCCGGTCGAGCCTATAATACCCACTGTTGAGCCTGCGTCTATCGTGAGATTTATATTGTCAAGAACCGCATCCTCGCTGTTTTTGTAGTAGCGGAAAGTAACGTCTCTGAATTCAATTTTTCCTTCGGTCACAACAGCGTTTGTGTCTGCGGTGTCGGTATTTTTTATGTCGACCTCCTCTTCAAGCACCTCTTGTATTCTTCGTGCGGATGCAAGCGCACGGGACGACATCATGAGCATCATAGTCACCATCATAAGTGAGAAGAGAATCTGTGATACGTACAAAATGAATGACGAAAGGTTTCCTACGTTAAATGCGCCTTCAACGCCGATATTCTTGATGGCAAGCTGGCTTCCGAACCAGATGACGGAGACAGTTGCGATATTCATGAATATTGTCATTACGGGTGACATGAATATCATGACCTTCATAGCCGACATGCCCGAATTTTTAAGGTCTGCGTTGGCAGCGGAGAATTTCTCTGTTTCCGTTTCCTCGCGTACAAATGACTTGACAACGCGAACGTTTGTAATGTTTTCCTGAACTGTGGAGTTAAGCTTATCTATTTTCTTTTGAACGATTCCAAAGCGGGGGAATCCCGTCTTGATAATGAGCAAAATGAAGAAAAGCATTACGGGTATGATTATTGCAAGCACGACGGAGAGTGAGGGGGAGAGACGTATCGCCATGATAAGCGCGCCGATGAGCATACCGGGAGAACGGAGCATCATACGGAGCATCATATTTACGAAGTTCTGTACTTGCGTTACGTCGTTGGTAAGACGTGTCACGAGCGAGCCGGTGGAGAATTTGTCAATGTTTGCAAAGCTGAAGTCCTGTACCTTACGGTAGACGTCGTTACGCACATCTGCGGCGAAGTTGACGGATGCCTTTGCGCCAAAGTATGAGCCGCCGACGCCGCCGAGCATCATCATAAGGGCAACGGCTATCATTGCGCCCATAGTGCCAAGGCTATAGCCTGCTGTGAGCGTGCCGTCGGAATATGCCTGAATGATGTTTCCTAAAAACAGAGGCATGAGTATCTCGCCTATGACCTCAACTATCATGCAGAGTGGGCCGAGAATAAAATAAAGCTTATACGGTTTTACGTATTTAAACCATTTTTTCAAAATGTTGTTTCCTTTCTTTGCGGGTTATTGTTGCGTTTGATTTCTGGTATCGAGAATTTGGAGATTTTTATTAGCTTTTTCGATAAGATCTATCAGAGTGGATATTTCTTCATCTGTAAATCCGCTGAACATAGTATTGTCAACAAAATCAAAATATTCTCGCGAGGCATGTATTTCATCCAGCCCTTTTTCAGTAATGCGTATGTTGTTTTGCCGCGTGTCGCCCCCTTTGGCGCGTTCACGTTCTATATATCCGTCTGCTTCGAGCTTTTTTAGGGACGTGGCTACAGCGGCAGAGCTTATGCCGAAATGAGTTGCCAGATCCTTTTGCGATGGGATATTCTCAAACTTTGATATATGCATGAGCATTCTGTGCTGGGAAAGATGCAACTCGGTGTTTTGCGTTCGTTCCTCAATAATTCTTCGATGCATGTGGTTTGTCTGTATCAAAAGATGTATTGCCCGTCTGTTGCGTGACTCGGCAGACGCGGAACAACAGTGGCTTTTCTGATGCATCATGGTGTTTCTCCTTTCACAAATTTAACGCATTAACCGTTAATGCGTTAACCATTTTTCATTGTATCATACCTATGCATGCGTGTCAAGTGAAATTTAGGTGAATTTTTAAAGAAAAAAAGAGTGTTTCCTTTGGCAGAAAACACTCTTTAAAAATCGGGAGTAAACACTGAGTTGGCTGACGATCTTTCCTGCAAATATCCGTCAAAACCAAGCTTTTGAGCGTGAGAGAGAACTCGCGTATATTCAAATTCAGTTATGCGACGAGTAAGATTTTTGTGCTCGTGTTCAGGGTAAGATAGCATATAAAAATCAGGAGTATATTGGCTCATAAGGCTGAGTATTACGTCCTTTGGTGAGAACCTTTGACTTAGTTGTGTTAATAGTTCAACGGAATCTTTGCTGCATCCCGGCAAAACAAGGTGCCGTAATATCACTCCGCGCAACAAATTCCCGCTACCGTCAAACTGCGGAGGACCTACCTGTCTGAGCATTTCGCACACTGCGCCTGCAGCCACTTCAAAATAGTCGCGCGCGTTGGAATATGCCATTGAAATATCGGGGGAAAAGTATTTTATATCGGGCATGTATATATCCACAAGACCGTCAAGATCCTTTAACGTGGATATTTTTTCATATCCGGAGCTGTTCCAGACTATCGGTATATTCAGACTCGGTTTTACGCGCTCAAGTACGCGTACAAGCGCATGGGAATAATGCGTTGGAGTGACGAGATCTATACAGGAGGCGCCTTGCTCGGACAGAGACAGTATTTCTTTTACAAGGTCATTTTCGGTGATGATGTTTCCGTGCTTACCGTTGCTTATCTTGCAATTTTGGCAGTACAGACAGTGTAGATTGCATCCCGAAAAGAAAATTGCGCCTGCTCCTGCGCCGGAGCAGATACACGGCTCTTCCCATTTGTGCAGCATTATTTTGGCAACCGCAATGCTTTCGGGTACACCGCAGACGCCAAGTCCGGTTGAACGGTCAGTGCCGCATTCTCTTGGGCACATGAAACATTTGCTCACAGCGCACACTCCTTTCACGTTTTATCTTTTTACATTATACAACAAAAATCGTTACAAATCAATCGCATTTTGTTAAAAAAATTAATTTACAAATGCCTGCTTATATGCTATAATATGTCTGTTTGAAAAAATCAAAGAAAGAGGTACAAACAAATGGATTTTGAAAAATTTCTCAATGACACTTTGATACCCGGCGCAGTAAATATTGCCTGGAGACTGTTACTTGCGGGACTTCTTTTCATAGTAGGAAGTCTTATAATCAAATTCGTGGTAAAGAGACTCAATAACGGAAAATTCGCGCAGAAGACCGATAAGACCGTTCACCACTTTACCGTTTCTTTCGTGAAAATTGCGATGTACGTTATCCTCACAGTCATTGTGGTGGCGACGCTTGGCGTTGAGATGGCATCTATAATTGCCGTTATCGGAAGCATAGGACTTGCTATATCCCTTGCGGTTCAAGGAACTCTCTCAAATCTTGCGTCGGGTATTATGATACTCGTGTTCAAGCCCTTCCATGAGGGAGATTACATTGAGACATCGGGTGAGAGTGGAACGGTTGTTGAGGTAGGTATTTTCTACACAACGATTTGCACTCCCGACAATAAGATAGTTGTCGTGCCCAACAGCGGAGTTACGTCAAACGTTCTCAAAAATTATTCCTCCAAGGAAACAAGACGTGTTGACGTGAGCCTTACTCTCGCGCACGGAACCGATGTTGAGACGGTTCAGAACATAGTCAGCGATGTGGTAGGTAGCCATGCGCTTATACTTAAAGACCCCGCGCCTTTTGTGAGACTTACGGGCATGAGTGGTGAGTCTATTACCGTAACCGTAAGAGCATGGGTAAACAATGCGGATTATTGGGATGTAAATTTCCATCTTCTTGAAAACATTTATTCAAAGCTCGGTGAGGCGGGTGTAAGCGTGCCTCACGCGCAGGTAGACGTTCACGTAAAAGAAAACAAGTGATCTTATGAATGAATTTTTTAAAAGCGTGAGCTTTGACGGAATTGCGGCGGAGCTTGTGGCAGTCACGGGAGAACAAAAGCTTGCCGGGCTTGTGGCGCAGATGAAACAAAAAGGAATTACTATTGCCACAGCGGAATCCTGTACCGGAGGTCTCATCGGTAAGCTTTTGACCGGTGTGCCTGGGGCGTCAGCAGTGTATCCGGGCGGCATTATAACTTATACCAACCGCATAAAGACGGATATACTTGGCGTTAATTCGGAAACTATTGAAAAATACACCGAGGTAAGCGCTGAGACAGCAAAGGAAATGGCAGAACGCGCGCGGGAAAAATTTTGTTCCGATATTGGAGTATCGGCAACAGGATTTGCAGGTCCCGAAGGGGGGAATGAGAAAGACCCTGTGGGTACGGTGTACATAGCAGCCGCCACTCAAAATGAAACAGTAGTACTCCGTCTTTCATTCGATTCTGAAATGAGCAGAGAAAACATACGGCTCAGTAGTTCTTATGTAATATTTGGACTTGTTGACAGAATATTACAGAAGATGGAGTGAAAACACAAAAAAGTCCTCTCGGCGAGGACTTTTTTTAAAAAAACTATTGATTTAAAATGGAAAATATATTAGAATATATTAGTTAACAGACAATTATTCGTTTGGAAGGGTTATAAAATGGCAAAGTTTAAGAAGATAGGTATACTTTCATCCGGAGGAGATGCGCCCGGAATGAACGCGGCAATACGCGCAGCTGCCAGAAAAGCGATGGAAGAAGGCATGGAGGTCGTAGGTATCAACGAGGGATACAACGGGCTCATACACGGAAACCTCACTGAGCTTGATACGCACGAGGTATCCAATATAATCACACACGGCGGAACTATTCTGTATTCTTCGCGCTGTCCCGAATTCAAAACCGAGGAGGGAATGGCAAAGGCAATACAGACGTGCAAGGAAAATCATATAGATGCGATAGTTGCGCTTGGCGGAGACGGTACGTTCAGAGGAGCGACCGATCTTACCAATCACGGGATTCCTTCTATAGGCATCCCCTGTACCATAGATAATGATATCACAGCGACAGAGTATACCATCGGATTTGATACGGCGATGAATACGGTGCTTCAGATGGTAGACAGCTTGCGTGAGACTTGCGAATCCCATGCAAGATGTAATGTAGTTGAGGTCATGGGACGCGATTGCGGAATGATAGCTCTCTACGCAGGCATATCCGCGGGAGCTATGGCTATAGCTATTCCTGAGGTTGAATTTGATGATGAGTACGCGCTTTCAAAGCTTATTAAAGCAAGAGAAAACGGCAAGCGCGGTCTTGTCTGTGTATTCAGTGAGGGTATGTCGTATAAGTACGGAGAACGTTTCAGCGAAAGATTTGTTGAAAAGATAAGAGCCAACAGTGATATTGATACGAGATTTGCGCGCCTCGGTCATGTGGTCAGAGGCGGATCTCCCACACTCAGAGACCGTCTTACTGCTACACAAATGGGAGCTAACGCGGTTTCATGTTTGCTTGAGGGCAAGAGCAATGTTGTAATGTGTGTCCGTCACGGAAGAATAGTAAGTGTGGATATCAATAACGCTTTGATGCTTGACCGTATGTACAAGGGCAAGCTTGAGGACGGAGATCTCCGCCGCTTCAGCCCCGATGCTATCGCGGATATGAAATCCATTTGCGCGTACAGACAGGCGAAGATGGAGAGACTTTATCGCATGTCATACGAGATTTGCGACTGACGGCTATTGACTTCGAGAAAAAATAAAATAAGATAAAAAGGGGAAACCCCACTTGTGGTTTCCCCTGAATTTTGATCCGTGAGGTCAAAATTCATACCTTTTGGCGCTTTGAACGATAAGGGATTTCGCACTCTGCGGAGCGCGACCAAAGCTTCGCGCCTTGGAGGGCGATCTCTTTTTGAAAAAAGAGACGCAAAAGCTTTTAATACATTAAGTTTATTATGAGGAAGAAACGTGGCAGATTTTAGAAACGAAATTGAAAGAAGACGAACCTTTGCAATAATCTCTCACCCCGACGCGGGTAAGACTACGTTGACAGAAAAGTTTTTGCTTTACGGCGGCGCTATACAGTCCGCGGGCTCGGTAAAGGGCAAGCAGGGAGACAAGCACGCAGTATCCGACTGGATGGAGCTTGAAAAGCAGAGAGGAATTTCGGTTACCTCGTCCGTAATGCAGTTTGAATACGAGGGATATTGCATAAATATTCTTGATACCCCCGGTCACCAGGACTTCTCCGAGGACACCTACCGTACGCTTATGGCGGCAGACTCAGTGGTAATGGTCATAGACGCAGCGAAGGGTATCGAGCCGCAGACGCGCAAGCTTTTCCACGTAGTTGCGGCAAGACATATCCCGATATTTACCTTTATAAATAAGCTCGACCGCGAGGCGCAGGATCCCTTTGACCTCATTGACGAGCTTGAGACTGAGTTTGGTATCGGAACTTATCCTATGAACTGGCCCATCTCCTGCGGACAGACCTTTAAGGGAGTTTACGACCGCGAGAAAAAGGCTATTCTTACGTTTGACAATTTCCACGGCGGCAGAGAAAGACTTCGCGCTATTGAGTGCGACATCACCGACACAGAAAAGCTTGATTCTCTTATTGGAGACGACCTGCGCGAGACACTTGTGGAGCAGGTAGAGCTTCTTGACGGAGCGTGCTTTGACTTTGATCTTGAAAAAGTCAGATGCGGCAAGCTCTCGCCCGTGTTCTTCGGCTCGGCTCTCAATAACTTCGGTATTGAGCCCTTCCTTGAGAGCTTTCTCAAGATGACGACACCCCCTCTTGCGCGCGAGGCGGTAGAGGGTGAGGTAAGTCCATTTGACGATAAGTTCTCCGCATTCGTATTCAAGATTCAGGCTAATATGAACAAGGCGCACCGCGACAGGATCGCGTTCATGCGTATTTGCTCGGGCAAATTTGAGCGCGGCAAGGAATATATGCATATGCGCCAAGGCAAGATGATCAAGCTCTCACAGCCTCAGCAGATGATGGCTCAGGACAGAGCTATAATCGACGAGGCATACGCGGGAGATATTATCGGTGTGTTTGACCCGGGTATCTTCTCAATAGGCGACACGATCGCGGAGCCCCCGCTTAAGGTCAAATTCAAGGGAATCCCCACCTTTGCTCCCGAGCATTTTGCGGTCATCGAGCAGATAGACTCAATGAAGCGTAAGCAGTTCCAGAAGGGAATGGAGCAGATAGCCGAGGAGGGCGCGATACAGATATTCTTTATCCCCGACGCGGGTATGGAAAGAGTAATTGTGGGCGTTGTCGGTCTGCTTCAGTTTGACGTGCTCAAATTCAGAATGCAGAGTGAGTACGGTGTCGGCTACTCCAAGATGGATCTTCCTCACGAGCAGATAAGATATATTGAAAAATGTCCCGTGGAGTTCTCAAAGCTCCGACTTTCGGGAGATACGAGACGCGTTAAGGACATAAGAGGAAACGATCTTCTTATTTTCCCCGGAACGTGGGCAATAAACTTCGCGCTTGAAAACAACGAAGGACTTGAGCTTTCCGAGTTTAAGAGATGGTAATAAAAAAGGGTGTGCCGTAGCACACCTTTTTTATTTTGCATATCCATCAGTAAGCAATAGTTGTCATCAAGGAATATTCCGGCTGGGAGACATCGAGGCGGGAAGCTTGGACAACAATGGGTCTGTCGCTCTCAACCAGAACTGCATAGGGCTTTTCCTTGGGGATGGAGACACCGTCTGCATTCTTGATTTTATCAAGACGGATATGGTGAGTGCGCTCGTGCGCGCATTCCGCCTCAAAGCCGCGCAGAGGCTCGCAGTCCTCAAAGAAAATTGTAAGCTTTATTTTTGCGGTCTCGCCCGAAAGATTGAGAACGCATACTGCTTCGTGACTGACGTAATCGCCTTTTGTAGTGCTGCTCATAAATCCATCGGGAATGAGCCATGTGTTTTTTCCGTACATAATACACCTCGGATAAAAGAATTTATACATCAAGTATAATCTATTTGAACCGAAATGTCAAGAGATTGTGGTGTTATTCGAGAAATGACAGTGCGGCGGTATAAAGTCCGTAGTTTTTATCGCCTATTTTGACGGACGTCCATTCCTCGACGCTTCCGTCAAACTGTATCATTTTCAGTTCATCGCAACCGTATAGCGCCATATCTGCGACAGAGGTTATTGTCGCAGGGAGCAAGAGAGAAGAAGATGTTTTGCCTGCGGGATATGCCATAAGAGATGTCAATTTTGAATCAAACAAAACTCCGTCTATATCGCAAAAATGCGAATTGGCATCGTCCACTGCTATGTGAACGAGACTGTTGCAGTCCGCAAAGGCAAGAGCGCCTATTGAGTAGACTGTCGAAGGTATTTGTACGACCGTGATGTTGTTATTTCCCATAAAAGCCGCCGCGTCAATGGTTGTGACGATATCTCCCTCGGGACTTTTTTCCGGAATGACTACGTAAAGGTCAGAGATATCTCCCATGCCCACTACGGCGCAGGTACCGTTTCCAAACGACTTGTATTCAAGAGAGGGTTCGGTCTCTGTTGGAGCTTCGGTTGGCTTTTCTGTCGGATACTCTGTGGGAGTCTGTGTGTTTTGGGGATTGCTTGTGTCGTTCTGAGTGTTGCCCGAATCCTTTTCGGTGGGTTTTTCTCCATTCAGATATGTAGGAGAATCTGTGGTTTGAGACGTTGGAACGGAGATGCCTGACTTTTTCTTTTTTGAACATGCTATGGGCATAGTTGCGATGAGAATGAGAAGTAAGCTCGCGAGCAGGAGCTTGATGGGGAGAGTTTTCATTTTTTTTACATCCTTTCTTTGTTTTCGGGTGTAAAAATTATATCAACATATTTTTTCTCAGTCAATCAAAACACGTTGACGGAAATATACCAAACCTGCAAAAACTTGATATGATTTGATTGAAAATGATATTATGAAAATCAATATGACAGCAAGCGCGCAAAAAAAATTTTCGACACAAACCGCATTCCGAATCATACTGTGTCGGAACTTGAAGGTCAAAGAAATTTTTTGTCATCAAAGAGATGGACACATAAAACCCGCGCGGCTAAGACCGCGCGGGTTATGTTTTAAAATATTCGTTCAAAAAGCATCTTGAATCCTTCGAGAAGCGATGGGGCGGAGAGCGTCTTTTCGAATATATATTCCAAAAGCACCTTCAAGCCCATAAGAATAAGAACTATTCCTCCTGCGCGTTCAGCCGCAGACTGATACTTTGCGCCGAATACCGCACCTATCTTTATTCCTATTGCACAGAATATAAACGTCACTATTCCTATGAGAATGACGGCGAGAGTGATATTGGTGCCGTCAAGCATTGCCATTCCTATTCCCACCGCCAATGCGTCGATGCTTGTGGCTACCGCTAAGGGGATCATAGCCTTGGGAGAAAAATCGGCATCCTGACATTCATCGCAACCGCAGGATTCGCGGATCATGTTTATTCCTATCAAAAGCAACAGTCCGCACGCCACAAGAGGGGCGACATTGGATATCAGCGAAGAGAAGCTTTTGCCGAGCCAATATCCGAGCAAGGGCATGAGCGCCTGAAATCCGCCGAAATACAGACCGACTGTTATCATGTGTTTTATTTTAGCTTTTCCGGCAGACAACCCTTTGCATATTGAGATGGCAAATGCATCCATGGCAAGAGCTACCGCAGTTAAAAGCAGTTCGGTAATTCCCATATAAATATCCTTTTTGTTTTTTTATTTGAAGGGTGTGCTGTTGAATTCAAACAGCCGGCTGAGCTTGTCGTATATTTCTTTGGAATAATTAAGAATCAGTATCGGTTCATTATAGCTGTATTCCGATCCGTCTTGCTCTTGCTTTGAAAGAACATACTCGGATATATAAATATATTTCCGTGTTTCGGAAGAAATGTCTCTGTGAACCGTGCGCTTGTCAATATATATAGCTCGCGCCGAGGCAGAGGGTTCGGAAATGAAAAATCCGCATTCACGGGGAGAGTAGCTCTGAGACTTAAGTATGCCCAGAAAATATATTACTCTTACGCTGTCCTTATCTGCGACGATCTTTTTGTTGCTTACTGCAAGTACCGCGCCACCCAAAAGGAGTGTACAGGCTATGACAGCGATAAGCACTGTTTGTACTGCTGCGGAAATGATAAACAGAACCAATGCCGCAAATGCGCAGCCTGCCGCACAGAGTGTCAGTATTAAGTTGTAGGGAACAAGAATCTCTTCTTTTTTATTCATACAAATATACCGCCTGAAAATCAATTACCAATACATCATACCATCAAAAGTGCGATTTGTCAATAAAAAAGAAGAGATTCTTGTTC
>SVTX01000054.1 GCA_015063545.1 Oscillospiraceae bacterium
ACCACCCATACCTGCATGGGGCATCCGTCGCTCATTGCAACAAACACATCATCTTCTTGCAGTTTAATGGTGGATTTATATATTTTTTTGCCGTCAATGTTCATTTCGGTTTTGGGATAATCGTAAATATTATAATCTCTTATAATGATTACGTGGGGATTATCGTACTGGATTATCTCGGCTATTTCATTGTTCAAAAGATGAATAATGGTAAACGTGGAATATGCCACACCGCGCACCGAGCATACGGGAAGTGTTGCAGCAATGGTCGCCACACACTCCTCGACGGGAAGTCCTGCCGCCATCATTGTGGAAATGATCTTGGCAGTAAGGGTTGAAAGGATGCTCGCCTTAACACCGCTTCCAAGCCCATCCGCAAGCACAATAACTGTGGAGTTTTCGTTTTCCTCTACAACGTCCACGTGGTCGCCGCAAAGCTCTTCACCGACATGATTGATGCTTTTGTATCCGATATCTGCACACAAATCATTCATCTTCGATTGACTCCTTAAGTTTGGTAAGGGCGATTTTCGTTTCTGCCGCAGTCTCACCAAGCAGGGATGCTATCTCTTGTACTATCCTCATTTGTTTTTCAACGACAGAATCGGCTACCTCCAAAGTTTGCTTGTTGAACCTTGCCTTTTTGTCTCTGTCGGCTTCCTCATCGGTGATGTCGCGCATAATACCGACAAGCATGTGGGAATCGGGATCGTAAACTATAGTTTGTTCCACATATTTTTTATATTCGGCAAGATATGTGCGCTGATCCCGTATGGTTCTTCCATTGTTTTTGACTTGAACAAACAAAGATGGATCGAGAATGCGGATAACCGGCTCGCCAAGCACATCGGATGCCGCACGGATATTCATGATTTTTCTTGCAGCATTGTTGATCTGTTGTACCTCAAGATTTTCATTAAGAACAATAAGTCCGTTGGGAGTATTCTTAACAATGGTATCCGAGAAGCTTTCTGCCTTGTCCTTAAGGAACGGCAGACACATGGAAATTTCTGCTTTTCCCTGAATAATGGCAATTGCTTTTTCACGGCAGGAATTATACCCGCAAGAGCCGCAATTCAACTCATCCGCCGGCTTGAATTTGCCCATCTGACGAAGAACATTCATAATTTCATTTTCGGAAGGCTGCGTCAACTTGTGTTCGATCATAGTAAAATGCTTTTTGATTTCCTTGGAAGCGGGCTGAATAACATCAAAGTCACGCTCTCCGGCGTAGTCCGCAATAGTGATATAATCCTTTATGGGAGAAGCGTTGTGATACTTTTCCATAACCGGACCACCAACACAGCTGCCGACACATGCCGACATTTCAATAAAGCATTTATGTATTTTTCCGCTTTCAATATCACGAAGCGCGGAAATGCAGTTTTCAACTCCGTCAAGAGCGATATAAGTATATCCGGGAGCATTCTGCGCCATTGTCTTGAGAATGCCTCCTGTCGTCGGGAAAAAGCGTGCACGGCTATCAGGAGTATTATCAATATTCTGTTCAAGCTCAATATGCTCGGTTTTTAACAAATTTGTGAGTTCTTCAAAGGTAAGTACAGCGTCAACAAGGCCTTCATAGTATTCGGCTTCGTCTTTTTTAGCCACACAAGGACCTATAAAAACTGTCTTTGCGTTAGGCATTCTTTTCTTAATATCAGCGCAATGCGCCTGCATGGGCGACATAACATCGGCAAGATATTCAAGAGATGCCGGGAAATATTTTTGAATAAGCAGATTGATCGAGTGGCAGCAGGAGGTGATAATAATATCTCTTTCCTCCTCACGGAGCATTCGCTCGTATTCTGTCTTAACTATGGTTGCACCGATTGCTGTTTCCTCAACATCAAAAAAGCCAAGCTTTTTAAGGGCACGGCGCATGGACTCAATTCCCACACTTTCATAGTTGGCAATAAACGAAGGAGCAAGACTGACAACAACGGGATCTCCGCTTTGCAGAAGAACGCGCACCTTTTCGGTGCTGTCTACGATCTCCTTTGCATTTTGAGGACAAACAACAAAACAATGACCGCATAAAATGCACTCGTTGCCGATGATATGCGCTTGGTTTCCCGAAAAGCGAATTGCTTTTACCGGACAGTGACGTATGCACTTATAGCAGTTTTTGCAGTTTGATTTCTTTAAGGTCAAGCAATTTGCCATAATCGTCACTTCCTTTCGTTTTCTATAACATCAAGTACATTTGTCTTGAAAAATTCTCTGAAGTTTTCTCTCGTCACACCAACATGAACATCATCATTCACCTGCACGGTAACTCCGACTCGGTTGCATTTTCCTATGCAGAAGCTGCCGGAAAGCACCACCTCGTCTTCTATGTGATATTCTTCGATTGATTTCTCAAAAAGCTCAACTATATCCTGAGAACCCTTGAGGTGGCACGATGAGCCAACACAAACCTGAACAAACAGCATACACTTATACCTTCGCAAGTACTTCTTTGGCAAAGAAATCTGCAACATTTTCGGGAGTAACAGAATAGAAGGAGTCATTTACTGTTACACATACACCTTGCTGGCACTTGCCCATGCAGAAAGTTCCGCCAAGTTCCACCTTTTCTCCGAGATTGTTTTCGGCGATCAAATACTGAAGCTGTTCTACTACCTGACGAGAACCCTTGATATGGCAGGAGCTTCCGATACAAACTGTAATTTTAAGCATTATTTTTACCTCACTTAATTATTGGATCTGAGCTTGATGCATTTTTTGCACCAAGCTCCTTATTTGTATTATTCGTAATCGACAACGCCGACCCAGCTCATAAGGAACTCGCGTTCCGCCTCTTTGCCCTTAACAGACTGTGAAGCAGCAACAATCGGCATCCACTTCTGAACGTACTGCTTTGCTGTATCGCTCTTTTTGCAGAAGGTATCAAGATAAAGCTCCGCACCCGAAATATCTCCGTTCAACCAGAACAGAAGATATGTACGTGCCACATCAGCAGATGCGTTGCCCTGAGTTGCGTGAGACCAGTCAAGAATATAAGGAAGACCGTTCTCGCTGATAATAATGTTGGAAGGGTTAAAGTCACCATGGCAAACCTTGTTGTGCTTGGGCATACCTTCAAGACGGGTATGAAGATCGTAACGGGTGGTGGCATCAAACTCGGTTTCGGCAATCTTTCTGTTCATCTTATCCTTAAGTTTATTAAGGAGAGGGCAAGTTTTTTGGTGAACGCTCATCTGAATATCGACAAGAAGCTCAATATACTCTGATTTCTTTTCTTCATTCTCTGACATAAGCTGCGCAAGAGTTTTTCCTTTGATATACTCGGAAATAATTGCCCATTTGCCATCGATCATGGTAACCTCGAGCACCTTGGGGATATTCAATCCTGTTTCTTCGATTCTTGCCTGATTGAGCGCCTCATTAAGTACGTCAGCCTTTGAATATTCTTCATTGAAAACCTTGATGGCTCTGTCGCCGTCACGGTAGATCGTTTTGTTGTTTCTTACTGCAATTACTCTATCAAGTTTCATGTGTTCTTCCTCCTTCAAATTACGCCTTTTTACCCTTGCGATAGGGAGTCTTTACGGGATCAGCCTTTGCCTCATCGAGATCGGTAGCAGGCATAGCCTCCTCAACAAAGTGCTTGCCGTAGTAAGCGTTAAGGTACATCTGCTTGATTTCGCTCATAAGAGGATAACGGGGGTTGGCACCTGTGCACTGGTCGTCGAATGCCTGCTCAACCATGTCGTCGAGGCGTTCAAGGAAGTCTTTTTCATCGATGCCGTAGTCCTTGATGGTTGCCTTTATGCCGACTCTTTCTTTGAGTTCGTTTATAGCCTTGATAAGGCCTTCAAGCTTTTCTTCGTTGTTTGCACCCTTGATGCCGAGATAATCGGCAATTTCAGCGTAACGGGCAAGCGTGTGAGGATGATCGTACTGCGAGAAAGTGCCCATCTTCGCAGGAGCTTCAGCAGCGTTAAAGCGCAGAACTTCTTCTATCATAAGAGCATTTGCAACGCCGTGAGGAAGGTGGTGGAATGCACCGAGCTTGTGTGCCATCGAGTGGCAGACACCGAGGAATGCGTTTGCAAATGCCATACCTGCCATTGTGGCTGCGTTTGCCATTTTTTCTCTTGCTTCAACGTCGGTCTGTCCGTTATCGTAAGCTCTGGGGAGATATTCGAAGATAACTTTGAGAGCGCGGAGTGCAAGGCCGTCGGTATAATCGGTAGCAAGCATTGCTGCGTATGCTTCAACTGCGTGAGTTACAGCGTCAATACCCGATGCTGCAGTAAGTCCACGGGGTGCAGACATATGAAAGTCGGTGTCAATTATTGCCATGTTGGGAAGAAGCTCGTAATCTGCAAGAGGATACTTAACACCTGTCTTTTCGTCGGTGATAACTGCAAAAGGAGTGACCTCAGAACCTGTACCTGCGGAGGTGGGGATTGCGATAAAGTATGCCTTTTCGCCCATCTTGGGAAATGTATAGACTCTCTTGCGGATATCTATAAATCTCATTGCCATATCCATAAAGTCTGCTTCGGGATGCTCGTAGAGTACCCACATGATCTTTGCCGCGTCCATAGCAGAGCCACCGCCGAGGGCGATAATGGTGTCGGGCTGGAATGCTCTCATCTGAGCCGCACCATCGGTTGCGTTTGCAAGTGTGGGATCGGGCTGTACATTGAAGAATGTGGTATGCTGAATGCCCATTTCGTCGAGCTTGTCGGTGATCGGCTTTGTGTAGCCGTTCTGGTAAAGGAAGGTATCTGTTACGATAAACGCCTTCTTTGCGCCTCTTACGGTTCTCAGTTCATCGAGAGCCACGGGGAGGCATCCTTTCTTTATGTAAACCTTTTCGGGTGTTCTGAACCAAAGCATGTTTTCTCTCCTCTCGGCAACTGTTTTAATGTTAAGAAGGTGTTTTACACCCACGTTCTCGGATACACTGTTACCGCCCCAAGAACCGCATCCGAGGGTAAGCGAGGGAGCAAGCTTGAAGTTGTAAAGGTCTCCGATACCGCCGTGTGCGGAGGGAGTGTTAACAAGGATACGGCAGGTTCTCATTCTTGCCTCATACGCGGCAAGCTTTTCCTTTTCCGTGATCTCGTTAATGTAAAGAGAAGAAGTGTGACCGAAACCGCCGTCTTCAACAAGCTTATCTGCTTTGTCAAGTGCTTCTTCAAAAGTCTTTGCCTTGTACATTGCGAGTACGGGAGAAAGCTTTTCGTGAGCAAACTCTTCGGAAAGCTCAACACTTTCAACCTCACCAATAAGGATCTTTGTGCCTGCGGGAACTGTTACGCCCGAAAGCTCGGCGATTTTTGCAGCTTTTTGACCAACTATTTTTGCATTGAGTGCGCCGTTGATGATAATTGTTTTGCGAACCTTTTCGGTTTCAGCAGGATCAAGGAAATAGCATCCGCGAGCTGCAAATTCCGCCTTTACGGTGTCGTAAATGCTTTCAAGAACGATAACAGACTGTTCGGATGCGCAGATCATACCGTTATCAAAAGTTTTGGAATGAATAATAGAATTAACGGCAAGAAGTATATCTGCAGTTTCATCGATGATCGCGGGAGTGTTGCCTGCGCCAACACCGAGAGCGGGCTTACCTGAAGAATAAGCTGCTTTAACCATGCCGGGACCGCCGGTTGCGAGAATAATATCCGCTTCTTTCATTACGGTATTGGTCATATCAAGTGAGGGAACATCAATCCAATCGATTATTCCTTCGGGTGCACCTGCTGCTACCGCTGCTTCAAGAACAAGCTTTGCAGCTGCAATGGTGCAGTTTTTTGCTCTGGGGTGGGGGCTGATAATAATGGCGTTGCGGGTTTTGAGTGCAAGCAGGCACTTGAAGATTGCTGTGGATGTGGGGTTGGTTGTGGGAATAACAGCGGCAACAACACCTATAGGCTCTGCAACTTTTCTGATACCAAAAGCCTTGTCCTCTTCGATTACGCCACAGGTTTTGGTTTCTTTGTAAGCATTGTAAATGTATTCGGCAGCGTAGTGGTTTTTAATCACCTTGTCTTCTACAACACCCATGCCGGTTTCTTCAACAGCAAGCTTTGCAAGGCTGATTCTTGCTTTATCTGCGGCAGAGGCAGCTGCCAGAAAGATTTTGTCAACCTGCTCCTGAGTATAAGTTGCAAAAACCTTTTGTGCCGCTCTTACACGGGCAATCGCCTCGTGCAGTGCTTCTACACTGTCTACGATCTGATAGGTTTTGGTTTCCATTTTATATGTCCTCCTAAAATTATTTGCTCATTAGATTGTTAATATTTTAACACACATTCTGCGTATTGGGAATAATTAAAATGATATATCGGTATTATCAATATAGATATATGCCGTATCAATACAAAAATGGCTCTGCATAAACTGCAAAGCCATCATCTGTATTTTATATTTACTTAACGAATTTTCTTCTCGCATCACAAAGCGCGGTAATGAAATCGTTATCGAGTTTTGTGAGTTTATATCCTTTATGATAGATAAGAACGTCTTTATACACCTTTTTATTTCCCTCGCACACACGCTGAACAAGATTATATCTGTCGAGAATCTGCTGCGATGCAGGAGATACCCACATGAACGTTTTGGGGTTTTCGGAAAGAAGATCGAACTGACTTGCACGTTCAAAGACAAATATTCTTTGATCTACCTTGTCCGGAAGTTCCTCGCGGAACACCTTTGACATTGAAAGGGTAGGAACATAAGGATCGGCGTGAGCAATCTCGATATATTCGGAGAGATCGTCATAAGTGATTGTTTCCTTTTCGGAAAGGGGATTGTCGCGGCTCATAAGAAGAACGTAGGAGAATTCCGCCACAAGCTCATACGAAAGTCCTTTTTCCTCAAGCATATCCTTGTAGTATTTATCATAGTTATCGGAGTACCGAATGATACCAAGTTTATATTCATTTTCAAGAAGCTTTTTTATAGTCTTTTTGGAGTTGGTTTCCTTGTAGTATATTTCTACGGGAGTATCACCTATGTTTTTTGAAAATTCAGCCATAGCGGCAGAAATATAGCATGCGCGCGGAACAGAAATTGAAAATTTGCGTTTTTTATGCGATCCGTCACGGTATGATTGCTCGAGCTTATCGATACGGTGAAGAATATCACGCGCATAATCCATAAACTCCTCACCGTCCGGAGTCAAAACCATACCTTGTGCGCTTCGCTTGAATATTGTAATTCCAAGATCTGCTTCGAGCTCCTTGATAGAACGGCTGATGTTAGGCTGCGCTATCATAAGAGTTTCTGACGCTTTATTCAGCGATCCAAGCCTTGCAACTTCAACCGCATATTTCATGTGAAGTAGATTCATAAACAAGCCCCATTTCGTCTTCACTCTGATTTATTCGGTGGCAAAATTATATCATATATTTGTGAATAATTCAAGGTTGTATACATAGCCGCTGTTTGTGGCACGGTAATAAACAGCAGCTGCGCATGCAAAAGATATGCTGAATCATACAGAACGCCAAAGAATAAAAATAAGAAATATTAACACATTTTTACAACTGAACAGCATAAATACCAAGAGAAACTTTTTATGACAATGCAATGACGGAAAAGCTCTTCCCGATAGATTTGTATACAAGTAAGATTATATTTCTGTAACTACTGTAATTGTGATGTTCTTTTTTTGCCGACACCCGACGACCAAAAAAGAACGACAAAACACTAAAGAACACGAAGTGGCAAAAATAAGAAAAAGTCCCTTGAATCTACCATTCAAGGGACGCTTGTTTGGTTGCGGGGGTGGGATCCTCTGCCCCTGTGAAAAATATTGTCGCATTCTTCGGTGCAAGGTGTTGCACCTTGTCCGCTCGTGTTTTTCACCTGCTGCGGCTCGCTTTTTCCGCCGTGTGGCGGCG
>SVTX01000055.1 GCA_015063545.1 Oscillospiraceae bacterium
AAACATCTGAGTGGCGTCGCCCGAGCCGTTGTACACAAAGCCTATCCTCTGTCCCGAATTGGAAACTGCGTAGGTGGTGTTCTGCGTTGTATCGCTTTTGGCGTACATATACCTTGTTCCCGTGGGAGAAAGGCTCGAGGTAAGGGTATCATCCTTATATGCGAAGCTTGCTTCGGTCTCGGCCTTGTCGGTTGAAGAAACAACGTTTCCGTCTTCGTCGTAAACGTAGCTCTGTCCGTAGCTTTCACGGAAGAGGAACGGCGCCGCAACGCTTGCCGTGCCCGTATTGAAGTTATACTGGAAGGATACGTATATCTTCGTATAATCCGCAGGGGCTATTACCTTATCGGTGAGGAACTGCCATGTCTCGATACTGCTGTTGTACTGTACCTCCTGCGTCTCGCCTACCGGTGTATCGCCGTTATAGAATCTGATATGCAGACCGAATTCGGGCCTGCCTTTTTTGCCGTCGGCTTCTCCCGTTACGGGAACGGAGTTCGCCTTTGCCCATGCGCCGAGGATGAAAACGTCTCCTTCTTTTCCGTCGAGATAAACTATCTGTCTGAGAGATTTTCCCGTGGAGGGGTCGCCCGTAACGGTTGCGGCTCTGTATATACCCGCAGGCTTATCTGCCGATGCCGGGATGCTTCCCGCCGTAAAGGTACCTGTAGCGGAGCCTCCCCAACCGCTGACACCTCCGATAAAGGATGCGTTTTCAAGCTGATTGAAGCTGCCCGCGCCGCCCGAAAGGTTATGCTCAAGCTGAATATCGTCGATATATACCGTTCCGTAGGTGTCGGCAGGGAAGCTTATGCCTGCGTTGATCCTCGTATCTCCCGATTCAATGATCACGGTAGTCTGCAGACGCACCCATTCGCCCTGCTTCGTTGTCGTCACCTTGGTTGAGGCTGTGTCTGTACGGTAGCCGTCGGAATTAAAAACGTTTGTCATAAGCTGAATGCCGCCGCCCGCAAGTGTGTTTCCGTAGGTGCTTACGTATGCGGAAAGAGTATATTTTCCCGTCCGAAGCCCCGAAACGCTCTGATATATAAATTCAGAGCTGGTACAGCTCTGCGCCTTCGTGATCTGCATTACGCCGTTGCCCGTGTTTCCCTCGAGCCAGCTGTAGGATACACTCACGGAGTCTGTCGCGGGATAAACGGTATAATTATCTATATCCGACTGTATGTTGAAGTTGCCGTCCGCCATTCTGTTTTCGGAGGCGTATACGGTTTTAGACGTAAGCAGGAGCTTATTTTCCGTTCCCTTGACGCCGCCGAGAATGTCCGCCGAGCCGAACTTGTAGCTCTGACCCACGGAGGACGTATGATCAACTATGCCAACGGTATGTCCGTTGCCGTTGAACTGCATAGTGCTTTTTCTTCCTTCAATATCCGTCACCGTGGTGGCGTTGTGCATATATTCAAAGGAATATTTCTGCATAGTAACGGTGGAGGTGCCCCAGGAGAGCTCCATAACTTGCTTGGATGCTGAGTTGTATGTGATTTTCGTTTCGTGACCGTTTCCGTCACTTATCTTCGTTGGGAAATAGCCTGCGCCCACCTGTGAGGTCTCGATTGAGGTCATCTTGCCGTCCTCAAAAACTATTCCCATAAGAGTCTTGTTGGTGGCCGAAATGTAGTCAAGAACAACGTAGCTTCCTTCGGGGATCGTTATCTTGATATCTCCGTCGTCTCTGTATTCAAACACCGTGGGTCTTGTGGCAGAGCCGTCGGTCCCCTCAAGTATCTGACTTATACGGTAATCCGTGCTGTCGGAATATGAAACGTATCTTACTGCGTTGTAATTGCCGTTAGAGTCCGTTATCAGCGAAAGTCTTCCGAAATGGTCGAACTTGTAAACCGAGTGATCCTTCGTTTCAATTTTGTATTTGTAGTTCGTGTCACCCGTGATAAGCGTTAGAGTTATCTCAAGGCCGTCCTCGTCGAGGTGCTCTTCTCCTTTTTGCTGAAGATAATGCCTTGTGCCGTCGTTGTCGATATAGCAGTATTTATAGGTCACCTTTTCAACTCCGGGGATTTCAAATACCAGATCACATTCCTCAACTACCATATGGTAATTCGTGCGCCAAGCTCCGAGTCCCGTTCCGCTTGCTCTGCTGTTAAGGCTGTAGTACAGGGAAAGAGAAACGGGCATGTTGTTGCCTGTGGAGGACAGAAGATCCTGAACGCTTACAAAGTTTCCGTTGTAATTGTTGACCGCAACGAGACCCGTTCTTCCTGCCTCCATCGAAGTAAAGGTCCAATAATCCTCTATTCCCTTAGAGTCACCGTAAATGTATACGAAACGAGGGCATGCGGATACATTATTTCCTTGATAACTGACCGTATCGGTATAAGTACTGTCATAAAACCGTGCAAAGCTCTCAGCTGTCCCAAGCCCCGAAGCTCTCAGAGCAATACCGAAGTTGCTTTCGTTTCCGTCAAGCCACTGCTGCACCGCCTCTGTTATCTCAAATCTGTAGCGTTCGGTTGTCTGCGCTGCATCGTTATAGTATACGTAATCAAGAGTGTTTTCGTCGTCCGACTTGTCGTCACTGCCGAGGGCAAGTGGAGCGTTTTCAATTATGTTTGATGTATTCCAATCGGAGGTTATCATATATGCATTGATCTGCATATCGTTGGGGCAGGAGGAAAAGCCGCCTGCATATCCGTAAAGGTAAATGTATGCGTTTATGATGTTCGTCGTGCTGTTGATGACCTCGGGAATGGGGGAGTAAAGCATCGCCTGAACTTCCTGAGTAGTTCCGGTTCCCGCGTTATAGCGCTTTCCCACCTTGAGGTAATTCAATTCTCCAACGTTACTGAGATTTCCCACGCTTGTGTCAAAGGCACCCGTGGTGTCCTTAACGGTATAAAAGCTGCTGTCGGTAACAGGCGGGTCGATCCTTACGGGATATATTCGTGCCGCACTTGCTACCCACTTTTTGTCGGGTGCAAGCTTGTAGGTGTACGTGCCATCGCTGTTTTCGCTGAGCGTCACGTCAATATCCGTGCTTTCAGCACCGATTGCGTCGTACATAAAGGGAGAAGCTATGCGAAGCTGCTCCTCGCCATCACTGTTATTGAGGGACACAGAGTTGTCGAGGTTTAGCACGGGGGTAAGAGTACCGGCATCAAGCACGAAAGAAAAGGTCTTGAGCGCCGATGCCTGTCGGTTGAGAACTATCTCCTCTTTGAGCGTAGTTCCCGATATGCTGTAATTGAGGTCGATTCCGTTCATTACAGACTCATATTTGGCAGAGGTTGTCGCGCCGGGGGCGGACATTATGAGCCCGCGCAGCTCTTCGACTGCGCTTTCAACCTCAACATCAAGGGTCTTTACCTCTGCTTTTGCCTTGGAATAAAGGTCTTCAAAGTTTTCGTCCGAGAGAAGCTGAGCACCAATGCTCTCGCTAAGTGCTGCAAGCCTGTCCTCATCCACAGCGCTCTCAAAGGTCTCAGCCTCGATCTCCTCAATCGAGGAAAGGGAGAAGGAAATACTGTGCTCTCCCGAGGCGAAAACGACCTCGCTTTCATCGCTTATGGTAGAAGGAATACGAACGGATACGGGGCCGTTCTTGGTCTCCAAAAAGCTTTCCCCGTCCACCGTGATCTCTTCAAAGCGGTAGTCGATCTCCTTCATCTCGCCGTTTTCTTCATAGTGGACCTGAACGGGATATACGGCTGCCGTATATGACCCGTCGCTCATGCGGAACACTTTGGTGTCAAGGGTTCGCTCTGAAGTTATCTCGCCAAGGATGTAAGGTATGCTTTCTGTATCTTTTGTCAGGGTTTCCTCTGCAGGAGTGTCAACGATAAGTTCAGCTTCATCTGAAGCGATGATCTCCGCGAGGCCATAAACCGGAACACTTTGCACGAGTATGGTCATGCACAGCAGTACCGAGATAATTGAAAATATCTTTTTCATACTTTTCTCCTTTGTTAATTGTAAATGACAGATCTGCTGACTGAATACTAACAAAAAAGTTCATCGGTTTCTCCCCCTTTTTCAATTGTTTCTTCTAAAATGCAAAGATCTGCAAGGCCTAAGCCTTGCGGATCTGCTAAACTATGTTTTAGGACGGCAAGAACTAAGGTGAATCTAACGACCGTCAGAAATAAACTGTTATTTGATTGGTATTTTTAACAAAAATATTTTTTCGTGCTGTTTGTTTTTATTTCAGTCTTCAGCACAGCAATACATACGAACAGAAGAAGTAAGGGTTGCATCACTATAAGTACATGACGAACGAGTACAATATTCAACCTCATATGTTCTTCTTAAACACCTAGGATTATCAGAATAATACTTATGTGTTGTCTCTGCAGCAACTGTCATATCAAGCTTATGTCCAAATATGCATAGAATTCCATATGTAGAGGCACCATCTTCTCCATATATCATTTTATCCGCAATTATCTGCGCCTGCTCATATGTTAAACCCTCAGCATCAATTTCAATTGTTCTGTCTTCATATTCAAAAGTATAAACTTCAGAGGTCATATCTGTAGTATATGCGCCAAAAGACGTAATAGTAAATAGCATAGACAAAACCAATAACAAGCATATAATCTTCGTGATTTTTATTTTCATTTTAGTTCTCCTTTATAGTATATAATAAATCTATTAAAAAGTCTTTGTCAGTGCATTGTACACTGTAAAAATATCCATCTCTTGTCCATGATGCTTGATGTCCAAATTCGGCCTTGCTCAAATAAACATTTACATTGTTCACGCAAATGTATTCATCCCCGAAAACATCAACATCTTTACTCATAATGATTATTTCTATATTCTCGTTTGTCTGATTGCTAAAAGTAATAAGAACATTTACTTCCTTGCTCCAAGAATATTCAATAGCACTAGCAAAACAGTATTCATCGGGTATCATATCAAAACCAATGTCTAAATCACCATAATGTTCAATCAAATCCTCAATGTTGTCATAAGTCACGAAATCATCAGTCCTAATGATTTCCATATCCCCCTGAACCGCGCTCTCATTGGGCTTGATATTCAGAATGTCCTTTCCGAGATTGAGAACGTCAAATATTATGGTTCCTATGATACCGCATCCGGTCATGGCTAATATGGCGATAACTGCAGCCACCAGTATGAAAACTCTCTTTGCAGACATATGCGTTTTCTGTTCCTTGAACGTTCCGATAACGCTGCCTGCTATTTTTTTGTATTCTTCCTTAGAAAGCTTTTCATCGGCTTCTGAAGGTACACCAAGGGCCGTATAACATTGCTCCAACAAAACTGTGTCCGACTCCGAGTCGGGGTCAAAGGTCTCTAAAAGATAATCTGCTAAACTGTTTATTTCTTTTTCTGTAAAATCTTCTATCTGTGCCTCACCTCTCAAGATCAGCTCGCACAACAACAATATCATCGACGGAAATTTCCGAGTTTGAAAAATTAAAGCCACTTCTTGTATCTATCCCTAATATCCAACTTTCTGATATTGAAAATTCTTCAACCTCGCTTAGAGTTGCTGGCGGGTATCTTAAGATTGTTAAAGGCGGCATTGACGGCTTAGATACAAAAGAATTCAAAACCGTGATGGATAGCTATGATGGATATGATACTTATAAGGTGGATGAGAAACGATATGTCCGCTTTAATAACTCGGCATTTGTAAGCAACTATAAGCGAAATGATCTCCTCACAACAACTATGACATTATATTGCATACCTGTGGGAAGTTTTGATAAAATGCGTTTTGATTTTATCCAGGAGATAAGTAAAATGGAACGCCTAATATCAACCGCTGAGAAACCTCAAACGTTAGCTGATCTGTATCCATCAGAAATTGAAATTAAAGCTAATGCTGACACCGGAAATTTGCAGAAAGAAATCGAAAATGTAACACTTTACGACGTTTTATATGCCTGTGTTACTGCGGAGGTGTCAAATGGAGGATAAGCGAAAATATCATATAATTATTGGTTCCAAGGCTTATTTTGATGCCTCTCTACCGGATTTTTCCGAAGATGATGAGGTGGATACTTTTCTGGAGCTTGTAAAGCTTTCGGATGCAGCAAAACAAAGCCGTTACACTTTTGATCAATATGCAAGTACATTGGTTGTCAAGAATAACAATTATCATGGAATTGTTGAGGCGGCACATGACAGGTTGGGGCCTCTTATTGAAGACTTAACAACTGAGGATGCAGAAATCTATATTCACAATCCACCCCGTGTTCTCAAAGAATACTTAGAAGATCAATATCAGCGTTCACTTATCGAATTAGATGTCAAGTCAGAAGAATATGGGATAAAGCGTGATCCGGAAATGTTTGTAGAGAATATCGCAAGCATATCCTCAAATTTGTTCGGACAAGCAAATGCTATTGCAGAAATAAGCAAGAGTCTGTGGTATTTAACAACCGTCAAACGAGAGAAGCCATATGTGATAATGTTGTATGGTAATAGTAGCTTGGGTAAAACCGAATTGGTAAGAGAAATTTCCCGAAAATTCTTTGGTTGTAAGTGCTTAGAAAAGCACTTGTCGATGTTCAAAAACAACAATTATTCTGAGTATTTTTTTGGAGATGCACCCAATCGAAAAAGCCTTGGCTTTGACCTACTTGAACGTGAATCAAATTTGATTTTCTTTGACGAGCTGGATAAATGCCCGGAACACTTTTTCTCCGCATTCTATACGCTGTTTGATAACACCCTTTTTAAAGATGCAACGTATGATGCCGATGTGTCTGGAATTGTTATTATTCTAACATCCAATTATCAAACAGAGGATGAAATGAAAAAGCAGCTTGGACTTCCCATTTTTTATCGTATTGACAAGATGATTCATTTTGATGATTTTGGTTGCGAAACAATCTATGCGATAGTTAAGAGTGAAATCGAAGCCAGAAAAAGCGAATACGAAGACAAGTTAACTCCAGAAATGGTGTATGCCGCCGTAAGTCCCTTGGTATCCGCTACTGGCGAAAATGCAAGAACTATAAAATACAAAGTTCAGCAGGTCATTGAAGAACTCTTATTTCAAGAGGTCGTAGAGAAGATGGCAAAAAACGGAAACAATTAGGTTGCCATACAAACACGATAAACTTGTGTTTCACGGCAACAGTATGGCCACAAAAAATCAGATAGCCCATACTATCTGAATAATGAAAGCAATATAAATAATTCGAGCTAAATCCCATAAGCAAATCTGTTTAAGATTAAATTACAGGGAGCGAGTGGGAATAATCACAAATTAGCTCACATTATCTCCAATAGCAGGTAGTTTTCGGACTGCCTGCTATTTCTTTCATTATTCATATTATCATAATACGGAGCAAAATCTTGTTGCCGAC
>SVTX01000012.1 GCA_015063545.1 Oscillospiraceae bacterium
CATATCCTGAATTGAGAAACGATATCGCCGCTCTGTCATCGCGTGACTGCGCAGAGCTTTACGGGCTCGACAATATCTGTCCATCAATTCAGGATATGGGCAACAACTACACAAGATTTATTTGCATTTCCAAAGAGCCGGAAATATACCCCGGCGCTGACAAATGCTCTATTATGCTCGTTACCGCAAACCGCCCCGGTATGCTCTATAACGTGCTTTCATGTTTCAATGCGCTGGGCATAAATATGACAAAGCTTGAATCTACTCCCATACCCGAACGTGATTTTGAATCCATGTTTTATTTTGATTTCTCGGTATCGGTATATTCCGATGACTTAAAGCAGCTTCTTTGCGAGCTCGAGGCGCGAAGCGAGCGTTTCCGATTCCTCGGTGCATACTCTGAAATACTGTGAGGGTATCGGAATGATAAATAATAGAAAAGATCAAGTCTGCGGACTTGTAGGCGAAAAGCTCGGACACAGCTTTTCTCCGCAGATACACGGAGAGCTGTCTGATTATCAGTACTCGCTTTTTGAGTTACCAAATGATGAGCTTGAAAGTTTTATTAAAAGCAACAGATACCACTCCGTAAATGTGACGATTCCTTATAAAAGCGCGGTCATGCCATATCTGGACGTAATTTCTCAAACAGCGCAAAAAATAGGCTCTGTAAACGTAGTCACACACTTGCCTGACGGCAGACTTTTCGGAGACAACACGGATCTGTACGGATTCAAATATATGATGCATAAATCAGGTATGGATCTTAAAGATAAAAACGTACTTATCCTCGGCACGGGCGGAACGTCAAAAACCGTCTTCGCCGCCGCGACCGAGCTTGGAGCTAAAAAGATATCCTTGGTATCTCGCGCGGGAGAGCTGAATTACGGTAACGCCCACATTCTTTGCCCAGACACGCAAATAATAGTCAATTGCACGCCGGTTGGAATGTATCCTAATAACGGAGCCTGTCCCATAGATATTTCCCTGTTTCCCATGCTTGAAGGCGTCGCAGATGTGATATTCAATCCTGCAAAAACACAGCTGCTGATAGACGCCGAATCGCGCGGCATAAAAACCGCAAACGGTCTTTCCATGCTTGTAGCACAGGCAAAAAGAGCTTGCGAGATATTCACATGCGAGGATATTCCCGACAGTGAAATTGACCGTATCACTCACATCATTGAGGGGCAAACTACAAACATAATCCTTGTCGGCATGCCCGGATGCGGCAAGACGACTGTCGGAAAAATACTTGCCAATCAGCTCGGTCGCAAGCTTATCGACACTGATGAGCTTGTCGTAGATCTTGCGGGCAAGACCATTCCCGAAATTTTTGCTCAAAACGGCGAGGACGAATTCCGTCGAATAGAATCTCAGGCGATCGCCGCAGCGGGCAAAAAAAGCGGAGTTATCATAGCAACCGGCGGCGGCGCAGTAACAAGGGAGCAGAACTACATCCCCCTGCACCAAAACGGCGTAATAGTATTTATCACCAGAGATGTATCCACACTGCAAAAAGACGGCAGACCGCTTTCTCTGTCACGTGACTTGAAGCAGATGTACAAAGAAAGACTCCCACTCTACCGAAAATTTTGCGACATAGAGATACCTAATACTACACCGAATGACACAGCGCAGGCAATTTTAAAATATTTTTTGGAGGACTGAAACATGAAATTTCTTATTATCAACGGCCCCAATATAAATCTTTTGGGACTGCGTGAGCCACAGATATACGGCACACAAAATTACGCCTCTCTCTGTTCGCTTGTAAGGAATGCCTGCAAAGAGCTTGATATCGAATGCGAACTTTTTCAGTCCAACCACGAGGGAGCAATAGTTGACAAGATCCAAGATGCCTATCAAAATTTTGACGGCATAGTAATAAACCCCGCAGCATACACCCATACATCCATAGCCATTCTTGACGCGCTCAAAGCTGTGGGTGTTCCCACGGTTGAGGTACACATTTCCGACGTTTCACGTCGCGAGGACTTCCGCCAGATATCCTATGTCTCCAAGGTTGCGATAAAGACAATTATGGGACAAGGCATTGACGGATACAGACAGGCGATAGAGTATTTGAATGAGTATTTGAGTAAGTAAAGATACAGAAATCCCACGGCAGTGCCGTGGGATTTGGTTTATTCTAATTAATAAAATTTGATATCTGATTATAACCACACCTTTGATAGGTCGTTATAATTGGCTAATTTTTGTTTCCAATTGTTGGGCTTGCGTTTTCGCCTCCTTCAACCTTTACGGCGCTTGTCAGTCCGGATGTTTGTCCACCGGCATATCCTACAATGCCTCCAACATGTTTAAACGACGGTGCAGTAACTGTTCCAGATGCCGAAACGTTGAACAATCCTCCATACCAATTAGAAATCAACAGACCTGCATATGTTCCCTTTTCGGTAGTTTCAAGGTGTGCATTTTCAATCTTTACATCTAATATGAATGATCCTGAATTGGGGTTCACTATTAATCCTACATAATATCCGACTTTTTCCGTTAATCTATAGTTTTTAATAGAATGCCCATTTCCTATTATACTGCCGCCGAATTTATTAATCGGAGAAATGGTCCTGCCTTGAAAATCGATATCATTCATTAGGATAATCAAAGAAGAAGACGATGCAATTTTTTCAAGATCACTTGTAGTGCGTATGAAATCAACATTACCTGGGTCTGTAGACATAGCGATTTTGCCAATTGTTATATTCGTAAAATTATTGGATATGCAAGCTACTACCGAGCCGGTTATATCCGGCGTTGCCTGTTGTTCTTCAATAGTTTGGGCTACATCTAAACGCACAAACATATCGTTGTTACTCTTTTTTAGTATAACCTCTCCGGACATCTTATATTTGCCGTATCCACTTTTGCTGGCAAACGTGTAGGTGGCATCAATTTTTCCATCATTCCCACAACTGTTAATGTTGATTATATTGGCATTGCCACTGCGGTACTGAATATATGTATTTTCTATTTCCGGTGTATAATGCTCCTTCGTGAAAACCGTACTGTTTTTTTGAAGAAGATCTTCAGAATCAAAATAACCGCTAATGGCATTCCCTCCGTCAATAAATCCCAAATACAATGTCTTAGGAAAACTTCCCATGTCTGGCTTGTGAAGCACCTCGACAAGTTCAAGATTTACAGTTATACGATTTTTGCGTTTATTCGTAATCTGTCCTTCGTATATTGCTTTCGCATAGCATTCTCTATATGTAGATTCTTCTTGTACCACTATATGTCCCTCATTGCTACAAGAGATGATCGTTAATTTGCCATATACTCCTTCTGATTCACCGCAATATTCACCTAAAATTTCGGGTGTGTACAAAAAGTGTTCCATGTACGTTTTGCTGTAAATGGTGTATGCGCCTACTCCAACCGCTGCGGTCACTACTGTTATGGCAATCAACCAAGCTATAGCGGACGAGGTTGCCTTTCGTTTTTGTTCATAGAATCGTAGGTCTATTTTTCGATATAGATTTGAAAGACTTTGCGATTGATTATAATCGCTTTCAGGAATATGTAATACTCTTACCTTTTTTGTCAGCCGAATTGATATTATCATAAAAACAAACATGACTGCCAATAATCCTACCGTTTCCCAATGATAATATCTAATGATTGCCTCATGTTTAATCGTTTTAGCAAAAATCAACATTCCCGCGATCAGTATCACCATTATAATGGGAAGTAAAGCAGCTATAAAGTAAATTCTTTTATGAGGCATCTTTCCGCTACTAAATATTTGGCTTTGTTTTTCTACCTCTCTTTGGTAGTCATGATGATGGTTGCTTTCCGGTCCTTCGGAGACAATATTAGATATAGAATCCACATTTTTGAGGCCGTATATTTTACCATTGAATTCAGTCCAAACATCAAATTTATAAGTGTATGGCAAAATAGTGACGTTTATCTCATTTGCAAAATAATCTCTAACAGACATGCGGAAATTTGTTGGTGATGAGTAACTCTTTGTAACATCTTGCTTTATTTCATTATGAATACGGCTTGGCAACACCAATTTTCGTATATATGGATTAAGATCATCATATGTCAGGGGTCTGTTACTGAGTTTTCTCAAACCATAGGGAAGTTCCGATGGAGGAGCATCGGTTACATCCACATAATTTCTTATATTTGTGTTGTATCCCGTATTTGCCGCAGCCCCCAAGTGCAGCTCGCATTTATTCATAGCGGTAGAATACCACGTCCTTTGTCCTTCACTTGTGGTGCGAGAGCTTTCGTATTCTTTGTGAGTCTGCATATCAGATATATGACCATCACCATATGAGTCAAATGTTACTTTTCCTGTAATATGGGTTCCCGTTTGATAAGTAAGCGTGTATTCAAAAGAATAATCTACACTAATATAATTAAAATCTATAAACGCATCAAATCCGTATACTGGATAGAAACCGACGTTAATATTGCTGAGCGTTTGTATATGTTTTTTATATTCGTCCGATAATGTAGGATCATTCTTGCATACATTGCTGAATTTTCGCTTGATATCATCTATCTGCTTTTTTTGATATTGTGGAGAAAAATCCAATACTTTTTTATTGTCTACAGGTAAATTCGCCATCTCAATCTCCTTTTTTTCTGTGGTGTATTTTCAAATACTATAATATATCATAATTGTAACACAATATTTTTAATTTGTCAACACCAATAACTAAACATATACTTATAGATGTCTTCTTTTTTAGTTGTATGTGTTGTATTCTATACATATACGGTCATGAAAGGAGCGCGTTATGAATATTGATTACAAATTGATAGGAGAAAGAATAAAACGGGCGCGGAAGGCGTGCGGAATGACGCAGGAAACACTTGCAGAGCAGTTGAATGTATCCATCGGCTACGTCAGTCAAGTCGAGCGCGGAATTACGAAAATCAGCCTTGATCTGCTCGGCGCGATATCGTCTATTCTCTGTTGCGACGTCGCATCCTTAATATCCGAAAGTGCTCCCAAATCAAACGAATATATGGAGACAGAAATAATAAATGAGATAAGGAAATTAGATCATAAGAAAAAGAAATTTGTTTTGGAGCTTATTAAAATAACAAACGAAAACATATAAGACGTATAATTCAAAAGCAATGCATATTGAGGTGAATACAAAAAGTTCACAAGAAGCAATAATAAAAAACAAGGTCATCCGGCAAGATGTTATCTCACCGAATGACCTGTTATTTTATGCCTGTGCCAAGGAAACGTAAAAACTGCCTGTTGAGGATCCGTAAAATCTTGCGCACAAATAATACGTCTGCCCCGCCTCCATGTAGCATTCTACATAGAACTGTCTGCTTGACGCGCCGTCATCGTCATATGCAATCTGATCTCCAGAAGCATTATATATCTCTCCGTACGTGTCATACCAGTCACCTCCGGTAGAGGTGAAATAGTAATCACCGCTAATCGAAGGAGTGTATACAAAATACTGAGCACCGCCTTCTGCAGAGATATAAACCTCATATGATTCTCCAAGCGAAATTTCAATCGTCGTGTCGGGATTCAAAGTATTAACAGCCTCAAAATGAACCTCAAATGCTCCCAGCAGATCTGACCACATGCCCGCCTCAAAGCAATATGCCTCTCCGGCTTCGAGATAGTAGCTCATACGGAAATTCCCGTTTGCTCCGCCGGAATCATCCGAATCAATGGCTTCTCCGTATACATCGTACATGATCACATGAGTATCCAAAGACTCATCATTTGTGCTGTAAAAACTGTACGTACCGCTGTATTGGGGAATAAAAGTAAAGTATTCTTTATGGTAAGCACTTTCAACGTTTACTCCACAGGAATATCCGTCACTCAACTCATGATATTCGGATACGTTAACGTAGAACTCACCCGTAGCGTAGGAATCGGCAAGCCGTACACCCAGATAATACGTCTGATCGGCTTCAAAATAGTAAATCATCTTGAACTGTCCGTTTCCGGCGCCTTCTTCATTCGACGCAATGATTTCTCCTGACGCATTATAAAGCTCTACATACGTGTCATACCAGTCCCCACCCGTAGATGTAAAGCAGTAAAAGCCGCTGACCGATGGGGTATATGCAAAATATTCGCAACCCCCTGCGGAATTAATATATACATATTGCGAATCTCCGGCTGAAATTTCTGTCATCGAATCAGGATCCCAAACGTCAACCGCCTCAAAATGAACATCGAAGTATCCCAGAGAATGTGAGTACATACTTGCGACAAAGCAGTATTCTTCCCCCGCTTCAAGGTAGTAGATTATACCGAAGTTTCCTGCCTCTCCGCCGGAGTCAGCAGATGTAATCTCATTTCCATCCGCATCGAGCAAGGTTGCATAAGTATCAACATATCCGTCACTTGTGCTATAAAAATTATACGTACCGCTATATTCCGGAATAAACGTAAAATACTCCTTATAATAAGGATTTTCAACCTCTACTGTCTTGGAATATCCTTCACTCAGTTCGAAATACATTCTTTCGTAAGAGAAGCAAATATAGTATTCCGCAGAATATCCGTAATCACTTGTAGCTTCAAGGAAATACGTCTGTCCGCCCTGCATTTCATACGCTATATGAATACCGCCATTCGCTCCCATATGGTCATCCGATGCAATAAGATTTCCATAGTAATCGTAAAGTCGCGCATCAGCATAATATTCATCGACATCGTAATAAGGCTTGGAGTTTATCACGTAATGTCCGTCAGACATTGGTGTAAATGCGTAATATACCTTGTCGTCACCGCTTTCGGCATGTACGTATCTCCAGTCATCAACGTAATCCACCGTATTATATGACAGCGAATCGTAGAATGTATTTAACGTAAGATCATACGAAACGTTCCATCTATTACTGTTGCAATCAGCTGCTATGTAGTACATCTGACCTTCTTCAACAACAACCCATTCCCGCGTCTCATACGAAGTCTGCGTAACTGTAGCAGGCAAAGAATTTCCATACTGATCCAACACCTGACCGTACGCGCCGATATCACTGTAAGAAGAATACGTGGTCACAACATATACACCGCTGTAATCCGCTACAAAATAGTAATATTTGGTAGCTCCGCTGTAATCAATATCTACACTAACGTAGTTGCCCTCTACTATTTCAACCGCATTTTCAAGTCCGTGCTCTACAAGATTTACGCATAGCTCGCCTGACTGGGGAGTATACACTTGAAAATAATATACCTCTCCGGCATTCATGTAATAGCTGAGGGAAAAGTTCCAATCTCCTCCGCCGTCATCATCTTCGGTAATATAATTCATATCCCAGTCCAAAAGCGATACGGAAGGATCTATTTCATCAATAGTCGAGGAATAGAATATGTATTCTCCGCTGTGTTCGGGGACAAATCTGAAATACTTAGACGTATAGCCCTCAATGTAACAATCCACCTGCTGACCAACGCTGATTTCGGAATAGTCATCCTCATTTCCTTCCGTGGGCTGTTCACCCGTAGGATGTTCCCCCGTGGGATATTCAATAGGGGGTTCTGTGGGGATGCCATCGGTCGGATATTCACTGGGAGTGATAACCGAACCGGGACCTGTCAACATTTCCTCCTCGCTTCTGTTGCACATAGTGCATATCCCGTCCTCATCAAATTGATGATCCACTATAGCAATAGATTTTTTATCCTGCTCGCCACATTTCTCACACTTTCTTACTTTTTTACCCTTTTCCATACAAGTGGCTTCCTTTTTGACGGTCCATTTTCCATAGTCATGGTCACATTCTCCGCTGTCGCAGGAAACAACACTTAAAGAAAGCATACAAACCAATACGAGCGTTATGAATTTTTTAATGTGTGTAATCATAAGATCTCCTTAAGTTTTTTCATTATATAACCATTATATCCCATCAAACAAGTTTTGTCAATGACTCTTAAATCAATTTACACAAAAAAGCAATATCAATCATTTGGATTGATATTGCAATTTTTTTACCTCAGCACCTCCGGCATATTATCAAGCATATTTTCAACGAATATACCGTAGCCCACGGTGGGATTGTTTATCATTACATGCGTCACAGCACCTACAAGTCTGCCGTTCTGAATTATAGGTGAGCCTGACATTCCCTGCACTATTCCGCCGGTCTTGTCTATGAGTCTTTGATCCTTAACCGTAACCGTAAAGCATTTTGAGCCTTTTTCGTCATGCTTTATATCACTTATCTCTATGTCGTATTTCTGTATGCCGTCATCGTCCAGAGTACACATTATATATGCCTTTCCGCTACGCACCTGCGAACGCAAGCATATCGGAATTGCGCCCGATACGCATTCGGGACAGTTTGAAAACATACCGTAAACACCGCAATCTGTATTGCCCACGAGAGTACCCGTCTTTTGAGTTCCAAACACGCCCTTGATTTCACCCGGAACACCGCATACTCCACGCTTTACACCGCTTACGGTAACGTCGGTAATATATCCTCTGGTCATCTGTACCAGCTTGCCGCTGTCAGCGTTGCATATTCCATGTCCAAGTCCTGCAAAAGAATACGTTTCGGGATAAATATAGGTAACCGTTCCTATGCCCGCACCGCTGTCGCGCACACAAATTCCCGCCTTATACTTGTTCTCGGAAACCGAATACTGCGGCGAAATTTTGAAATTCTTTTCCTGCCCCGCGCGTATCAAAGTAATATTGACACTTTTCCCTTTTGATTGGTCAATAATGGCGATAAGTCCGTTCGTGTCACCCGGTGTCTGACCGTCCACCGCGGTTATAATGTCACCTTCTCTAAGTCCCGCCGACGATGCCGGACAAATTTTTCCGTTTTTTGTATCTACGTCACAAAAGCCAACTACTACGATTCCCGCCATATTGAATTTCACTCCAAATGCTTGACCGCCGGGGATAAGCGTAAGACCTTCATACTTGCTTGATACCTTGGTGCTTGCCCCGACATATACCGCAAAAAACACAGAAAGCGCAAGCACCATACACAAAAACAGACATACCGAACGCACCATCAGCCGTTTGTTTTTATTTTCTATCATAATTTTTTCCCTTTGCCTGATATTGCGATCTTTCGACCACAACATTATTGTGAGTTTTTTTGAGTGGATTTATGTTTAACAATTATTGAACTTAAAGTTGACAAATTCTTTTTTTGTGATAAAATTATTGTAGAAATAATGAAAGGAGAATATTGCTTTGTCGGACGGTGCAAACTTGTATTATACTCTCTCTGAAAACGAAAGCAGAAGATTCAGAAAAATACTTCTTGACAATCTTACCAGATCCGCATCATTGGATACTGCAACGAACGATACTTACGATGGAATCGGACGGCTGGGAGAAAAACAGATGCATTCTGCCCTTAAGTATTTTATATGCCCGGACGAAACCTGCCACGAAGTCAAGATCCAGAATTCTCCTCTCTACATTCAAAAGGAAGAAAATACAAAAAACAGAAAATACGTTGCGGATATACTCAACGGAGACACGATATACGAAATACAGACAGGCGGATTTGCGCCTCTTGAAGAAAAAATAAAATGGATACTTGATAACACCTCATACCGCGTTGTGGTCATACACCCTATTGCGCAGACAAAATGGGTCTCAAAGATCGATGAGAACGGCAACATTTCACCAAGAAGAAAATCCAGCAGGAAAGGACGACTTGAGAATATAGCGGGAGAGCTTTATTTTTTCAGACATTTTTTATCCTCTCCAAGATTTTCTCTCATGGTAGTGATGATGGAAGCGGAACAGTACGTAAAAACAAAAAAACAAAGCCGCCGCGCCAAAAAATATGAGCTTATTCCCATATCTCTCCTCGGAGTGTACTTGTTTAAAAATGCAGCAGATTATTCTTATTTTATCCCCGATTCCCTGCCCGATACGTTTACTGTTAAACAATATTCCGAGCATACTAAAATAAAAGGAATAGATGCATATTCCATCACACGCACTCTCTGCGGTCTTGGACTTCTTTCCGAAGGCGAAACCTGCGGGCGTGCACGAACGTATCAAAAAATCAGCGCAAAAAAACAGTGTGTCGAAACAAAAAATTAAAGTCAAGATTTATTTCAAAAAGGTATTGACAAAACACGGCCGCTGTTGTATAATAGTTAGGCAAGTTCATTTAAACGGCCGACTTGCCAAGTATCTGGAGATGTACTCAAGAGGCCGAAGAGGCGCCCCTGCTAAGGGTGTAGGCCGGGTAACCGGCGCGAGAGTTCAAATCTCTCCATCTCCGCCAACAAAAAATCACGGGCTTAAACCCGTGATTTTTTGTATTTTTATAACAAAATTATTTCTCAGTTTTGTGCACATTTCATATCAAAGAATTGCCGTTGATGATATGTCAACAACACTTTTTAAGGTTTTGTGCCTAATTTTGTGCCAACAAAAGTGATAAATATATCACATGGGAAAAATTTTAAGCTTTGTTTTCTCCTAAATATAAATTTATTATAGGAGGACAACGAAATGGTCTGGAAAAATGAATACGGGTAGTAAATATTTGCCTTTCAAAACACTAACCATTTGAAATCTACACGAAAGGACAACATCATGAATTGCAAATATGTACTTATAAGAGACACTTACAACGATAAAAATTCAGTTAAATTCGGAATTGCCGCAATTGACGATTCTGGAAACATAATCGCTGAAGCGCACGATGTATCAGAAAATGAAGATAAAGTGATAGAACTGATACACCGTTGCAATAAGCTCGAATTATCAAGCATTCATTTTTTTGAGGTCGTTTCTGACTTCATCAACGCTTGTGCTTGATTCCTTCGGGGAAGCATCTTCGGATGCTTCCCTATTATTTTGCTCCTCCACATACTCCAAAAACAGATTTATAACCGTAGTCTGATCACGTTTAAAGTTCGTTTCCGTAACAGTGATATTGCAGTAGCCGCTGTCATCTCCCATGATGATTGCAGAAATGACCGGCACCATCCTCACAAACCACTGAAATATGGTAATTATCGAAAAGTCCAAAATAATGTTGATTACCACCAGGCATCCAAAGGCAACCATTATAGCTCTGTATACCATCTGTTTCTTTTTATCTGAGCGCTCGCGTTCTCGTCCGCTGGGACCGATGAGCTTGTTTCTATCAGCCTCTCCATTTTCATTTAAAATAAGTCCCGGAACAAGGCGGATAGGCTTAGCTCTATTACACACAATGAGTGTTTTTCGTGTTTCCAGCGGCAAATCAAGTTTCATTATGCTTTTTTCGGACTTGCGCTGATACTTCTCTTTGTATTCCGAATACTCCATATCTATGTCAGCAAGGAGACTTTCTCGATACTGTCTAAGTTCCTTCACTTTGTAGTCCTTGCAAAAAATCGGAACAAGACCCGCTACCTTCCTATCATATATATTTTGCTTTTTTACCCTGTATTCCTTAAGAGATGTCTGATACTCTTCATCTCGACGCCCTCGTTGCTTGCCCTTGTCATATCGATTGCGATATACAAGAGTTGTAATAATGTATAGAAAAATTGTCAGCGCCGTAAAATTTTTCAAGTTACCCGGAGACAAAGTAAAGTCCGTGAACGATATAGCTGCCGCAATAAGCACAAGCGCTATAAGCATTATATCGTTCATGATTATTCTGTCGGGCGACTTGCTTACCATATCTTTCTCAAGAGTTCTTCGCGTTTCCCGGCGCATTTCAGATCGGCTCTTGACAACGTCTTCTGAAGCGTTTGTCGGTATTTTATCCATGATTATTTTCCTTCACCCTTCTCTTCTTCCGGCGCATCGGGCCGATCTTGAACATAGGACCCGTACTTATATATTCCCGCACCTATAATGTTAGCAATCATTCCCCAAAAACAGACTATCACCATTTCCGTGATTATGCTTCTCAATGCCAAAAAAAGCACAAACAGAACGCACCAAATAACCCACACCGATGGAGACTTTAAAAATAATTTGATCTGTTTAAAAAACGGTATAACAGACAGCGCGGCAAATATCACGAACAGGCCCGACATTGTAGCTTCTGCTGACATGTCAACCCATATCGGCATTTGCGTTATTGTTGCTATCAACGGAACTATAACGTCTATGCCTACGGCGGCCGTTTTAATGAGCTTCCCTTTCGTTGCATTTTTCATAACAAACACCTCAAATGTCCTGGGGTTCTCCGGCATTTATTTTTTCGTGCACGGAATCTATCACCGCCCGCAAAGCCTCATCATCACTAAGCATTTTGCGTGCATTTGCGTATTCCAACATCACGGTATCCTTAACGCCCTGGGGAAGGTTTTTTGAGTTTGCATAAACAGTTCTCAACATATCAAGAAGCGCCGTGTTCTGCGCCATAACGGCAGCTACGAGTCTGTTTCTGTCATCTTCCACAGTCTCATATTTTTCATACGCCTCTTTCATGGCATTGTAGCCGTCGATCATCTCGTTGATGCTCGAAACTACGGATTCTTGCTGCAAAAGCGCAGCAGACGTGTCCTTACGAACAGCTTTTACGTCTTTGGACATATCAGATGTTTTTTTCTTCAAAGTACGTCGCAAGACGAGCAGTCCGATAAGTGTAATAGCCTCTCCGCCACTCCAGATAATTTCCGTCTTGTATCTGCGCGCGTACTCATAAATTCTCGCAAACAACGTGTGATATGTATTGCTTTGAGCTGTTTCGGTATTTTCTTGCACGGATTCCGCAGAACCTTCCGCAGGCACCTCTTCGGGATTTATCGCGGTTTGCGTTTCGCCCTCAGTCTCAAGCGCCTCTGCATACGTTGCCGGCACGAACATACTTGCCATAACCGCAATACACAATATTGCAAATAATATCTTTTTCATGTCTCCTCCTTAAACCAGGTCGTATCCTTCCATCATGGAAGTAAACCTCTCGTTCAGCCTTTCAAATTTTTCCTCCAGCGCCACGAATTCGCCATGCAAAGCATCGTGAGCCGTTTTTAGTTCTGCAACAGCTTCGGGTAGATTTTCGTCATTCGGCACGACAATACGCCCGCCATCAGATAAGTCCGTAGCGCACAAGCCTTCACAGTTCCACGTTTTGGGCGATACGCTACCGTCATACACAACCACGCGCACGTCAACGTTGCCCGACAATATGCTGTATGGAATCTCGGTATCTCCATTGCTCAATGTTCGGTATGATGTGCCGTAAGGGGACTCTATTACAGCTACGGCAGTATCGGGCGCGCCCTCGAAATGCACCGGGAGATTCCCCTTAGCTACGAAGTGCTTGCGCGTAGCAAGCACACCGAAGCCACCGTTCAACAACTTGTATTTGATCATACGGGAAGCTCCTCCACGTTCTGATCGGTCTCTGTGTACGTATACCTACAGGGACTTATATCAACCGCCTCGGAATATATCCTTCCGGTCTCAATTTGCATAATCATCTTTCCCTCATCGCTGAAGGTTCTGACAAGCTTATCATTTTCTTTATAAGGTTCTTGAATTATCATGTTTCCTCCTTAAATGTTTCATTTGGGATGTCGATCTCACTCCATCCCTCCGGATACTCCGTATCTATAACACAGCCTTGGACCTCTCCGTCTCGGACAAGGCACTTGCCGTCGTCAGCTATCACCCTAAACAACACCGTGTATTCCTGATCCGGTTCTATAGGTGTAACACTAACGCCGCCGTCTTCTCTTTTGTATCGATATAAAATTTTGACTGTCATGCTTCTGCCCCCTCTACATATTCGCTCTTCTTAACATAAGTTACCGCCAATGCTACCCAGTTTGTCGCCACTATCCATTCGTCATAAAGCGCATCGGGAAGAAGTATCACGCAAGTGGTGGGAACACCTGTAAAAACGCTGGTGTTAGGAATCACCGGCACTTGAGTACATTTTGAAAAATCAACCAGTTGCAACGCTTGGCAAGAGCTAAATACGCTGGCATATATGTTCTGAATGCCTGCAGAAACAACAACGCTCTCAAGGCTACGGCAGCTGCTGAAAGCGCTGCCGCCTATACTTGTCACAGTATCAGGAAGCTCCACGTGGACAAGACTACAATTGTAAAATGCATATGGACCTACATTAGTTGCACCGTCTAAATCTTGTGACGATATCTCTTTTATCGTTCGCCCGATGACAGATACAAGATTATTTTGGGCGACGTCTAACTTTCCTTGCAACTCCTTTGCCATGGCCTCGTAATCCACGAAATCATAACGGCTAACGTCCGTGTCGTAATGAATAGTGGCATTCGGCGCGCCCCATGGAGCGCCCTCCTTCTCGCCCTCTCCCCACGGAACGTATATATCAGTAAGATTGTCACAACCGGAAAACATAGTGTACATCCCCGCAATTCCGCTAAAACATTCCATTTCCACATTGGGATTGCATATTGTGACAGTTTTAAGATTGCTACAGCTGTTAAATGCACTATATCTTATCCGCAAAACACTTGTGGGAATCACCGCACTCACAATGCTTGCATTACCCAAAAATGCCGTCAGATCAATGCTTATAACAGGAAGCCCATCATGCGTGGGCGGAATTACTACGTCGGTATCAGTGCAATCCCCGATCCCCATCACATTATAACCGGAAACATCGTTGTAGGTTATGGCGAAAAACTCAAGACCCTCCGAATACTTAATAGTAGCTCCGCTGCCGCTGTTGCTTTCAAAGGCCGCTTTCGCTTCTGTCGCCCAATCGCCGGACTTAATGGGATCCGTCTTTCCTGTTATCTCGCGTATGAAATCACACGCGTTTTTATAATGAGAATGCGGCATTATAGCCATCTGCTCGCTCATGCTCCCACCTCCGCTACGTTGATAAATCCATTAAGTGTCTCATTTATTGTGTTGACCTGCTCTTGCAAAGCTGCTCTCTGCTGAACTTCCTCATCTAAGCTCATGCGCAACCCCTCAAGCGTCTCATAGCCCATAAGCTTGTCCGCGTAAACGCTCCAATTTGTGTCATTTTTATAGCTGTCGAGCAAATGCATCGGAACATGATATTCCGCATTTGCGCTGTCAGAAAACACACTTGTACTTTGTAACGTTACCACATTGTCGTTGTTCTCAATAATCACGCGGGCAAGTCTATAACACGACTTAAAGGCACCATCCCATATATAGGTCATGGTAGGAGGAAAAGTTACTTCCGTCATGTTATATTTTTGATAGAACGCCGACGGATATATCTGTGTAACATCTACACCTTCATAAGTGCTTGGTATGACAACCTCTGTGTCAGAACCACTGTACGCATGAACACAGTATTTTCCCTCTCTCAATGCGAAGCTCAAGCCTTCGGCCTTGTATTTTACTCCAAGAGGTTCTTTAAGTGAATATTTATTTTCTCCGGACACAACTGGGATCTTTCCTGCATCGGTCGCGGAGGCATTAGGCATGCCGATCACCTCGTAAATAAGAGCATCCACAGGAATACGCACCTCATCACCGCTTGTGAGCACAATAACAAGATCATTTGCGTCAGCATCGTAATATCCACGCTGCACCGTAAGCTCCAGCGGCAGATCTATCTGTTTTGCCTCCCCTGTCATGGGAACAAACTTCAAAACACCGGTTTTGGCATCGTATTCAACAGACGCCACGGTATTCTCTTGCGTTGCATCCACTCTCGCATTCGTAGCTATATCCAATTGTGCGGCATGGGTGATGGCGTTGCTGACAGCTCCGGTTACATACGGAACAACTGTATTTGCACCATATTCATTGATGTTGTCAGATATTTTTTGGAAAATGTAATCTTTGGCGCTCTGGGCAAGATTGCCCTCGCCAACAAAAATGGGGATTTTATCTCCAATAATCTTGTCATCTCCACCATACGCCGCCAACTTAAATACGCCGTTTGAATCCTCTGTAATTTCGACCGTTGCGCACGACTTTTTAATGTCACGGACAATTATTGTAAATATATCGTGTAGAGGCCTTATTCCCGCTCCGGGATAATTAGAACAAAGTTTGTGGGAAATATCTCCGGACGAGAACCACCCAAGAAAGTCATTAAATGTAAAGTCTCCCCATGCGCTCGGAAGCTTCACGTATTCCGCAAAACTGCCGTTTTGGGTGGACGTTGCGATTTCATTATAGTGTTTTATTATAAGATTCGCCAACGCATCGAATGCCTCTTTCAACTGTTGCGCCGTCATTGCGCCCGATCCATACCTCGAATACGCATTCGGTCGGTCGTGCAGGGCTTGTACGCCTGTGGTTTTTATTTGTTTGTCTGTTATATTTTCAAATTTTTTCATTATTTAGGCTCCTTGTATCTTCCGGCAATATTGTAACGATATGCTATATAGAAAATTGAGAACGGCTTTCTGTACTCGTCCGAGTACAAGAAATACTGCTTTTCAACCCACTTTTTTTCTTTTTCCTTGACCGCAAACAGATTATGCTCCGTAGTAATAAACGAAAAGTCCGCAAAGTCCATATTGTCAAACATGAACTGCCCGCTTGATATGCGGGCAATTTGCTCATACGGCCGTCTGTTGGTACGCACCTTCACCTTAGCACCGGAGGTCTGCATAGTCTTTGTCTTTATAACGGTGGACTTTTTTACCGTGTTTTTTGTCAAGTGCGGAGTGCCGCAATTGTCCATCTTCGTGGCCACGCCGCAGAATGTCGCACGGTTGTCAAATGAATAATACTCCCTAGGTATCTCTCCAAGCTCATTGCGCATATCAAAGTTGAACGAGCAGATAACGCCGTTTTCCGTTCCGAAGAACAAATTATCGTCTATTACCGCAAGTGTCGTAGCAGGTCTGAACACACCGCCCGTATAGCTTTCCCTCGTAGTACACAGCAGCGCTTGATAACCGACAACGTCATCCGAATGGGGACTTATAAGCTTTAGTATATGATAGAGCACGTCTATCTCGTAGCTTGACGGCTCCGCTTGTTCGCCACTCTCGTCCGTAGAATCATCTACTATCTCAAGCCGCACAAACTCCACCGTCTCGGTTTCATTGCCGTCCTCAGCGGGAGGATTGACAACCTCTCCGGCCAGCTCGTCCGAGAGTTTGAGGTCAAGAGACACCCAATTTGTACTCAAGCATCCGCACCCGGGAGATCTATCAAGATACTCCCCTGCCTTTTTGTGCTCACAGATACGCGTTGCACCGCATTTCTCTTTCGTGCAATAATTTACGTAGTATCTCGGCGTAACACCGTCATCCAAGTACATATCCGCGCGCATGGAGGATGCATATCTATACTCCTCGTATTGTCCATCCCACACTCCGATATCCTCAAGATAATACCACTCGTACTGCATCACACCTGCCTCATCAGCATATCTCTGTCGGCTGTCTGCCATGAATATTTTGCCATCTACGAGTATAACGAGATATCCGTTCCACTCCACCATGGATGCCTTCGACAGATCCAGCGTTGTAAGCTTTGCGTCCACAAGGCTTGATCTGTGTTCAATAGCCCTCTCAAGTCTCACCGACAGCTGTCCCATGGCCTCAAGTCCAAATCGTGAAATAAACACGGGGTCGTCCAGAAAATTAACGCAAGGGCCCAGACAACCGGTGCCACTAAGTCCCGTACTTTTTATATATATTTTGGGATTCAGATCGTCTCCCGTTTCCTTGGGAGTGAGATAATAAACAGATCCGTCCTGCTGTGTGTCTCCCTTGAGCACCATAAGGACGTCGGCTATGGGCATCATACCCGTAACGGGAGAATCGCCCACGCCCATATCTTCCCAGTTGTTGGAAGGAATATACGTTGGATTATTAAGCGCGGACCAGAATACGCGGTTAGGATAATCGGGATTTCCCGAAAAGAACACTCTGTTGTCGAAAACAGTCGCTATGGTACATTTCAAAATATTCTGTTCCATGCCGTTCCCTTTGTCGCCATACCACTGCTTTTTTGCGGTGATTTCTATACCGGCATACTGAGCCGGGTATTTGAGATCTCCCTTTAAAACAGTTTCTTCGGGACAAGCCACAGGATCAAGAAATGTTATTTTGCCTACATCAGCATCAAAAACATATACGTAAGCACCTTCGATATCATCCGGATTCATCTTATGTCCATCCTGGTCAGAATAACTTCCATCGGAATTCACAAACCATCTCTCCGCCTCAATGCCATAAACCTTTACGCTTATATCCGTTTTGTCAAGCTCATTCTCGTTCATGTAAAACTCTGTCGTCTCACCGTCTGCGATAAACGTATGCTTGAAATACGGTGAGAGCATGTTGCGCTGCTCCTTCTGAGTACCGGCATCGGCATTCTCTCCGGCGGGCATGATATTTATGTATGTGGTGGGAATATATGCATCATCCGTTATTGCGCTAAAGTCCTTGCCATCGTACACCCAACAGCTCGCTCCATCCATGATGTAAATCCGATTATTAAACACAAAAGAAACGCTTTTTTTCTGAAGCAGCAGAATATTTTCCTGCCAAGAAAGGTAATGCGGGAATACTTCCACTCTAACCCACTGACCGCTCGCGAGCTCGCTGCTTTCAATCGTGACCATAAGTACGTCATCTCGCAGTTCTCCGTTCAACAGAACACCATTTTCATAAGTATAGTCACAGTTATATATCCGTTCTCCATTCGACTTGAGCACTTGCTCTTTGCTTAATTGAAACGTTCTTCCGGGGAAAGCAGCCACAGCAACGCAAAATTCATGTACCCCATCTTCCCACGTATTTTCAGGCTCTCCAAGTTGAACACAGAAACTTTGCACAACTCCGGGCCCACCGTATCCGGGCTGATAATCCCAACGATACAGTCGATCTCCAACATGAATCAAAACCTTTGTTTCAAAAGAGTCGCCGTTGCAAATTTTGATTTGATGAATTCCCCATATATTGTTACTGCTCAGTCCATTGACTCTCCTCCGAAACCCCGGAATCGTCTCAATACACTTTCCCTGCCCGGACTGATAATCGCGGTACATATTTACTGCATACGCAAAACGCTGATCGTGAACCTGTGTGTGATCATTGGAAAAATCAACCCCTCGAAAATCACCGTAATATCTGCTGTATTCTTCTTTGTTTCCGAGCATACCGTCACCATCCATTCACGCTTTTTATCGTCACAGGAGAAGGATTTTTAGCGGCAGCAACAATTTCAGAAGCCCTTTCTCGGTACAACGTAAGATAATACTGCGCCTTTTCGGCCTCGTCATCCGCCCATATATAAGACGCTACAAGCAGCGGGAGCAAAGCGCACAGATCTTCGTCGAGATCTATCACCGTGTCGTCCGATGCCGCAAGTCCTTCATCGGATATGGCACGAGGCTTGTGGTTATACACAATCTTGTATATTCCCTTTTCTTCTCTCGGGAGCAGCAAAACTCTTCCGTTCTCCACGTCATAGCCCTGATTAAGATAAGCAAAACCGTCCTCTGCCCTAATGGGCGGCGTGGCAAGCGACATAAAGTCGGGAACGAGTGTACTGATATCATACGCCGTGTGCGAATTGAATGCACGTATATCCGCCTCGTCGTCGCTAAAGACGTATCCGTACATCGCTACGTTCTGCAGCGTATAAGCATACTGTCCCTCCGCACGCAGACGAACCGTGCCGGGCACAAGCTCCGTCACGTCCTTTATAAAGCCCCTGTACGCCGTCATGCCGGTGGTGCTGAACGGAATATTTCCTATCCTGCGCCACTCACCGCTCTCATCCTTCGTCTCAATAGCTATACACCCATTACCGCACGCCTCAAAATAATATGCAACTGCGTCCGTGGCCTCGAATACAAGCTCCTTATTGGTTTTGAAAAAGGGAGCGTGCCCCACTCCCTTGATAAGATTTTCAGGCGGCACGTGCGCCAGTGTATACGACCTTGTTGCAGGCCGTAAGGCGTTGACCTGCAACAAGGCTCTGTTTGCCGCCAATATAAAGCCGTCCTCGTATTCGAGTGAGTCTTCGAAACCCAACTGAGCCACAGACATATAAAGCTCAGCTACGGTCATAACGTTACGCTATCGCCGTAGCGCCGGACACTGCGCTATCGGAATCAACCGCAAGAGCGATATGCTTCCATGTTGTAAAGCCCACGCCGAAACGACAGTAACCGTTGAAGAAAAGGTTTCTTGTGTGCTTATCGATATCGGACGTGATGTCAAGAGGCACGCGGTTGAAGAACATGTTGCCCATAAGGTTCTTATTGGCATCGGACGACATTACCATGAATCTGTCATCCTCAGTCTCCCAACCGTCAAGAACTACAAGCGTCCAGTTGCCGTACTGCGTGTTGATATCGTTGTTATGAGAGCCTGTGGTTCTCTCGGAACCGCAGATCTTCTTCGCCATCATCTCAAGCTCAGGGCGGTTGCAAGGAATAATAAGAATATCCGCAACGTAGCCCATAGTCTCACCGTTTTCATCCTTGAAGTTGCGGAGCTTGTTTGCCATAACGCCGAGAGCCTTTTCAAAGGTCGCGGAATCCGAACAGAGATCTCCGTAAAAATAGTTAGACTGCGTCTGGCCTTCCATCTTCTCGGTTGCATATGTATGTGCGCTGCTGAAAAGAGGAAGCTTGTCGCCGGTAGTAAGGTCAACCGTTGCGTTGTTAAACGTCATAGTACTCGACGTGCCATTGATAAGTGCCTGCGCCGCGAGCTTGATCTTGGTCTTGTAGTAAGCTCTTACGAACTTCTTGGGGCGGTTGGACATATTGGCTCCGATACCAAACTTCGCATCATCTGCCATCTTCTTCGTAATAGTGAACTCCTTGGCAAATTCAACGTGCTCGATGGTCTTATCGTAGGTCTTCTCAACGGTATCCTGAGCAGCCTCAGCGCCCTCGGTCTTTGCCATGAACGTGTCGAAATCAGACTCGCCCATGATCGTTTCCGCATATCTGTTGGACTTCTCAACATTGTAAAGAAGATTAAGTATGGACTTATTCTTCTCGCAGATGTTGGATTCTGCCTCAATGAAGCCCTTTATGGGGTGGATAAACTTACCGTAAAGCGGCGCGTTCTTCTCCACCATAGAACTGTAAATTATTTCTGCCATTTCTTATTTCCTCCGAAATTAAATTTTATTTTGTTTTCTTGTATAGCGAGATAACTTCCTTAGTGCTTAGATCCGGGAACAATTCTTTCCACTCTTTAAGTTCCGCCTTAGTCATCGTCGTCTGATTGTTTTTTGCTCCCTTGGGCACCGCACTTTTAATGTGATCCTTGGTGCCGTTGAGAGACTGCTGTTTGACGGACTGTACAACAGACTCCGTCACCTGTGCTCTGTGTGCCGCAATGTACGCTTCCTCGGGCGTGCTGCCGTGATCACAGAGATATGCAAAGCGTTGAAAATTCGGGAATTCCTCAACAGTCTTGTATTTCTTGGCGTCGGGATATGCCGCATGAACAGCTGCGAGATCTCTCGCCTTTTTTTCATTGAATTTGGCAGCCTGCATAAATTTGCGCGCTTCCTCATTCTTTGCATCCTCTGACTGCTTCTTTATATACTCGTCTTCTGAAAGGCCCTCCGCTTCTGCCGCAAGCTTAATCAGAGCGCTCTTTCCGTCTTTGGCATCAATGCCCATCTTGGATAGCGCGCTTTTGGCAAGCTTGTCATATTCTGCAACCTGAGCTTTAAGACGAGCTTTTTCCTCATCGTAAGCGGCCTGGGGCGCGGTGCTTTTTTTCTGATCTGCAGGCTTAGCCAGCTCAGGCTCCTGCACCTTGGATTTTTCCGCTTTGGGCTCTTCCGCCTTAGGCTCTTCTTCCTCGGCAACATCCTCTTCTGACGCGTCGGATTCCTCGTCTTCCTCATCCGTGGGAATTACAATGTCACCGTTTTCGTCAAAATCAAACTCATCTGAATCGTCAAGCTCTACCTCTATGACGTCATCGTCTGACGTGTCATCAGGCTCATTGACCTGATCTATCAATTCTTCATCCATGTTTTGAATCTCCTTTTCTCACCATACGGTGGTAAATAATGCGTGCCACCCGATCGCGCCGGGTGATCAAATATGTTGATTACTTGCCCTTGCCGTCGCGCAGGTCTGTGCCCTTAACTACATCAGCCTTGGGCTGATTTGTAGCAGGTCTGGGAGCTTTAATCACACCGCCGTTGTTGGTAGCGTATCTGTTATCCTTACTCATACCCACAAGTCTCCTTTCCTCATAGCTTTGCTGATTATCCAAAGAAAAAAGAGCCACGCTCACCGCTTTGGGTGAATGTGGCTCTCATCTCTATGGATATCGGCTCTTTATACATTATTGAGTTTTTACGGAAAAGAAACGTCCGCATCGTTTGCACTTGAAGGTCAAACCTTCTATTCTACTGTCCTTCTGGAGTGCAACGTACTTGACCTTTTCCCCGCATTCCGGACAGACCAGCTTCGTAATTTCGCGGCTGTCTGTCGGTGTAATGATTATAGACATAGTATAGTCCTCCTATCTATAACCCTATTATAACATAAAAGTTACTGCGATTTGTCGCAAACTTTAAGCAGAAAACGCACTTTTCGCAACGATTCTGCCATTTTCGTTTACCTCAAATCCGCACATCGTAGCAAGTCGCGCCTTTTCATCTTTTGAAATCTTGAGCGAAAGAATGTACTTAAGCAGCACCCTCTTGGCATTCGCGGCGGAAAGACCGCGTATGTCTCCGTCCTGGATGCCGTACCCCTTCGCACATATCAGAAGAAGCTTCTTTTCTCTTGTCAGTCCGAGTGAGTTTATCGCAAGCAGTACCTTTCTGCGTTTGGATCCCGCTACCGTCTTGCCGCTTGGATCCTTGTCACTCTCAAGACCGCGTGTGGCAACTGCAAACAGCGCCATGTTCTCCTCGCCTATCGCCTTAGCTACGAGAGTGCTGTTGCTCGTCTCAATTCCAAGTGCCGAGCTGAGCGCTTCCTCGTAATATATGTCGTAAGCATACTTGATAGCTCTCTCCTTGTCCTCGCTTGACAACGACTTGTAGTGAGACTTGGAAAACAGCTTGTCAAGCTTGTTTACCTGTTTTGCGTACTCCGAGCGCACAGCCGCAAGCTGTCCGTCCGAGAGCTGATATTCCTGCCCCTGATACGTGATGGTAGAGGATATATTCCTCGGCAGAACACTTCTTCCATCTTCAATAAGCTCAACAAGCTCGCTCTTGACGGAATCGTTCACTCCGCCTCCAATGCTGTCTTTGAGCACCAGATCCATAGTAAACGCTACCATCTCGTCATTATCGTCATCTATGTACTTATAAAGGTCGTTTCTGTAGTTTTTCTTATAAAATACATTATCCCACTTATAAGCCGCCTTCTCGTTAAAACCGACCGCGCCGTACACAAGATTATACACGTTCCTTGTGGGGATGCCTGAAGCCTGACCGCCGGCATAAAAAAGATTTCGAACAAGTCTGGCGCCGTCTTGTTTTGTAGCCTCACCGGACGCGCTCTTTTTCGCATACTCCATAACTCCCGCCGCGCTGTTGAGCACGTCATTTATCATGGAATACGTGGGATTATCAATCTCATATCCCTCGTAAAACCTCGCATAGACTTCCTTAAACAGCGGCAGCCCTCCGAAAAGATTTCCAACAAAATCAACAACTACGTCTCTTGTCTTTTCTTCTTTATCCTTCTCTCTGTCCTTATGATACAGCCATCTGAACACCTTGGCAATGATAGCCATGTACAGCGCAGACGTCGCCATAGCTCCGACGGCTCTGCCAAGCTTCTTTGATGCCGCCTTCTTCTGATTTTGGAGTGATTCGATCTCCTCCGCAACAGTGCGGCGATATGGTTCTGTTTTTTTGCCATTCTTAAATTGCTCGGGGATATACTTATAAAAACTTTCATCCGAAGGGTTGATTTTTTCAAACAAACGTGATATACTAATATTGGCAGAGCGAGAGCTATGGGCAACGTCTTCGACAGACGACCCTGACTTCCAGACCTCTGCCTTTTTTATGCCCTCAAGAGTTATAGCTACGTAAAGCGAATTCTTTTTATCACTAAACTCTTTCACCTCGAGTTTTACGGGAACGACATTATCCCCATCCTCGAATGCACTCATTAACACGTAAACGTTCTTGAGTGTTGGGTCAGGCTTGTATCCTTTCGTATTTCTATTGTGGACCTCTATACCAACGGCACTGTCTATAACATCATTGAATACTGAAAAGAGTTTTGCAAACTGTGCATAATTTTTTCCCTGTTTACTGTATGTCTCTCGAAAATTATTATTGGAAAACTCAAAAGAAAGATCTACATCTGCATTCTTATACTCACCATGAGTAAATACTCCGAATTCCGATGCAATTTTATGTATCAGGGTTCTTTTTTTGTTTCCAAAATGCTTATCAAGGTCCGCCCAAGAATTTATTTCAGGTACCGTCTTGACAATATCCTCGGAAAGTTCCTCTGCAGTCGGTATATTCTCAATATACCTATCCTTCAGCACCTCATATCTCTCCGCATCGGTCATCCCCGCGGAGATTTTTTTGTCGGCAGAGCCATCTTGTTTCTCAATCGCCTTACCCAACACCGTCTCATCCAGATAAGTTGCGCCGCCTTTTTGCGCCTTTTGCAAGAGTTTTATGCGGCGGTCTATGGCATTCATTTCTCCATAAGCATCGATCACTCTGCCGGTGACCTTCATGGCATCAGCGGAGAACATGGTGATCGCCTTGGCGAACTCACTGCTGGACCTCATGGCGCCCGATCTCTCGGTCGCGAGAGCGTTCTGCTGCGTCTCAAGAATAACTCTCTCAAGCAGCTCTCCTGCGGCTATTTTGTTGGCATCCGTGCCAATCTTGCCTCCGCCGTTCTTTTCCACTTGTATCTGACAAGCGGCAAACAGTCTTTTGACAACTATTCGGTCAACTGCGCCGATTGGCTTCATAAGGAAATCCGCAGTCTTGTTTAGCCTGTTTACTACCCCCTGGGCTTTTGCGGCGCTGTTGTCTGTATTCCTCAATTGCGCAAGGTCGCAATAGATATCAACGTCATGCGCGCTCAGTTTGAATCCCGCTACAATGGAATCGTAATCGATTATACTGGTAGCCGCAAACAAAGACGATCCCTGTGTAAACCACACCTTCGGGTTAGCTCCAAGAGCAAACGTAGCGTAGTTTCCTCTCATTTTCGCAATCAGCGAACCCGCCTCATCATACGCACGTATGCCTTGTATATCCTCAATAAGCTTTCGGAAATACTCGTCTCCCAGGTGCGCTCCTGTCTTGTTCTTTTCACCTTTGTAGTTCCATGCTTCCTTGGTCTGCGTCTTAACCGACACAGCCTTGTTCTTATTGCCGGAAACATCCAGATTGAACAGCTTGTTGTAGGTGTCTATCGCAGACGACAGATGAGCGTACTGTGATACCGCATGAATGTGTCTCAAAAATACCGTATCAACCCCGCCGATGAAAAGCTCCTGCTTTGCGCCTTGAACGGTGTCCTTGTTGAACGATGCGCTGCTCACGCGATCTATCTCGCTCTGCATGGACATATCGATGCTCTTCGCCGTATTCGCGCGTCGTATAGGATAATAATATCCCTCGATAGCGTTGGTATAACCGTACTTTTGCATGTCGCGGTCGATTTTCATTTGCTTGGCAGCCTCAAAGCCTGCCTCTACGACCTTGATATATCCCTTATCATCTTCCGTCAAGAGCGCTTCCATTTCTTTTTGAGCATCTGCAATCTTTTGCTTGATCTCGCTCTGACTTATATTTTGGTCGCTCGCCCATCCTGGCACTCTGATGCTCTGGCCCTTATCGCCTACGTACGTATATCCGTTTATGATAAGTCCCGCCTGAGCCTGTTCTCTCTTGGATGTCATGTACAGCCCCATGAGCTGCGCCTTTGTCATCTTGCGGCCACGGTACTCGATAAGCGTCTCCAATACCTTCTCATATCCCTTGTGCTTGTCCATAAACGCCTGGTAATCTGACAGAGCCTTCATCTCTGCTATTTGCGCATCAAGCCCGGCGCGCTGTAGCGTCTTGAATATAAAGGTATTAAATCCGTCCTCTTGGTACTGATCTACAAACTTCATGACCGACAACGGATCTCCAAAGTTTTTCTCATACCATAGCTTAGGATTATTTAAAGCTCCCACGCCAAGTGTCGAATTAGCGTCAGCAACGTTCACGAAGCCCTTTACAAGCGGCATAGCGTCAACGTATTTGCCATTGACGAATACCTTGTTGTATTGGTTCATGATACTTCTGAAATGTGAAAGCGCGTTGTGTAGATCACGCAGATCGGTTTTAGAGAGCTTATCCTTACCTTTTGCAAGTCTCTCAAGTCCCTCGTGAATATCTTCAATATAATATCCGGTATTGCGGTCGTCAACGTATTCCAAGAGATGATTGTCCTTGTTATACCACTGCAGAAGATCCCTGGCAGCGCCCCTTACAAGCTTCGGGTTTATATTGCCCTTGAATTTGATGCTTGCAAGCACGCCTATAGATTTATCGAATATACCGTCTGCATATTCCGATGCGTTGAGATAGGTCTTTTCCTTGAGATCCTTTATCTGCTGCATCTCGTAGTCAATAGCGTTGATCAGCTCAGCTCTGCCCTCAAGCTCCTTATAAGAGAGCTGCCAATATGCCATTTTGTCCGCAAAATGATCCGCAAAGTAGCGAAGTCCCTCGCCTTCATTCTCAAAAGACTTAAGCAGAGATTCTTCCATGTGCTTGACCATGGCATTGATCTCCGCATCGGGTGTTACCTCGTATATAGATACAAGCTTGTCTCCAAGCTCCGCCTTTGCCTTGGTGTACATATCATCAATCTCAAGGAAAGCATCCACAGGGTGCATATCCTCAAGATATTCCATGCCGGGCGTCTCACGCGCAAAATCCGTGACGAACTGATCCATAGTATAGGTATATCCAAGCTGCTTTTTTCTATTCCATCTTCCGAGGACAGAACGCATACCGGACAGATCTCTGTTGTGACGGATCTCCGCAATATCCGACTTGGAGAACGTCAGTTTTCCTACACCGGTCTTGAGCTTGGCAATTCTGTTCTCCAATATCTCGGTATCTATCTGAGGATTGTCAACCATTATCTCTCGCAACTCACGCGCAACCATGTACTGTGCAAGATCGTGAGCGAACGTCTGTCTCTGCTCGGCTGTGTCCAGCTGCTTGTACGCCTCATGAAGCACCGAGGCAAACTCCTCGCGAGACTTAAGGCTCATGCCACGCATATCAGGCAGCTTGTTTATCACCGACATCATAACGCCCTTGCCGTAAACTCGCTCGTTGCTGAAATTAGCTACAACCTGCTTAATTCCCTTAGGCGCGGTCAGGTTCTCGGTCGGCGCGCCCTTGAGGATCACCGCGTCAGCGTCAAACATCTCCGAATTCGTATCATCCACCTCTGCGAAGATCTCCTCAAGCGAATCCCAGTCAAAGTCACGCGGTAACGCATAATCTTTTCCATCAACATTTTTTGATTTTTGTGTTGACTTTTTCGCGTTTTGTGGTATACTATTATTAGAGGTATTCGCAGTCCCGATTTCGGACGTTGCACCAAGGCTTTGAGCATTGGTGAACTGCGATACCTTATTTTTATACCCTTTTTTGCCAATAAAGGCAGATACCACAAATAACGTTTTTGCTTTAGTGTCAGGCACGGCTTGTACCACATAATACGATTTCTCACCAATATCTTTCTCGTAAAGAACGGTTTGCGCCCCTTGCGTTTTTCCGTCCACAACGTTCTTGTATGCCTGTGTGGATTTACCTTTGCTTATATCATCAAAATTGTTGATGACGTACTCTATCTTTCCTATATCGGAATAGTCCGACATTGACCTGTCCGTTTTCCCAGATTTGCCGTGATCCTTCAATATATGGTCTACTTGTCTTGCCTCCAGAACCACCTTATAACCGTTTGCATCCACTCCAGTTAAGTCCTTTATAGTTTGCGCCAAATCATCCGGCACAATGCCAAGTTCAACTCTGCTCTTGGGATCAAAAGACCCGTTTTCCACCTCGTTTGCCATGGAAACGATTTTTTGATTGGTTGTTGCGTTGGAGTATGCATATTTCTTGTCATTCTCCCTCACCGCCACCGTTCTCTCAACGGCATTGGAATCAGCGTTCTGCGCGGAGAATTCGTCAAACAGCTTCTTATACTGTCGATAGAGCTTCTTCGCCTCGGAGTTGAGCTTTGGCGTGTCAGCATAATCGCTCTCGGCTTTTTTGAAGAAATTCAGGATTTTATCCTTAAGCGTGGGCTTGTCCGCAAGCAGCCTTTCAAGTATCGCGCGGTCGGAGAGCATTCCTTCCGCATAGTGAGCGTTCTGCTCGTCTATTATCTTGATTGAAGTTTCGCTCTCAGCTGAGGTTTTGTGAAGCTTGGCATAGCTCTGAGTTATTCTGTCCTTTTCATCTTGAGTGAGGTTTTTTACACCCCTCACGGCGATTATAGCGCCGTCCGTGGTCTTGAATATCGCGTGGGCAAGCTCGTGGATGAGCAGCCTCTCCGCACTTCTCGAGCCCTCGGGATTTACGGTTATTTGGTTCTTTCCTCTCTCGTAGAATCCGTCGGCATAAACGTCCTCGCCGGTGTCCTTGTTCTTGCCAAGATAAGTCGCTTCTTTATCAAACACAACATTCACGCCCGAACGTGTTGCTACCTTTGCGTAGAGCAACAGATCTGCATCGGGTATTCCGAGCGCGCGGCCCTGACGGATAATAGCTCTCACCATTACCTGATTCGGAACGGAAAGCTCCTTGTAGCCCTTCACGTTCTCGCGCAAATATTCGTGGATCTTCTCGGGGTTTATGGAGTCGATACGGGATTGGGTGCCGTTTGATGCCGTCTGCCCTACGGTTACTCTTCCTCGTTCTCCTCGCCGATCTCCAGTGCCTTTTCCAAGAGCATATCTTCTGTCGCTTTCGGGTTGTCCTTGATGTACTGTGTCATCTCTTCCATCTGCTCGTCGCCATCCAAAATCAGCATTACCGCTTTCGCCATTTCCAACGATACCTCTCTGAGTATCATTGTATCCACCAACTTCTCTTCCGCTACTGTTAGCATATTTTTTCTCCGTTTCTGCTATTTTTGTTTTGTTATTGTCGGTAAGCTTATAACGTTTTAGAACACCGAATTCACCTATGTCATAGTTTTTATAAACATAAAAATACTCGGATGAGTACACGGTGCCGATTGCAGGAAGCTTCTGCCCTTTTGCGGCTATAGCGGAATTTCGTTTCATAATTGCGCTATTTATAACAGCATACTCTTGTTTGCTTACCGATACGTGCTTTCTTTTATTATAGCTCTTTTCTTTTTTTGAGTCAATAGCGGGTAAAGCAAAATCCTTGCCTTCCGTGACAGAAGATACATTTGTATCCATTTGCATGCTTATGGATGCACCGGCATTGTTTGCATGCATCTGCATACCCTTCTGTTGCATTTGCGGAACAGCCTTTTGCGTTTGCGAAACATTCTGCTGCATATTCGCAGCAGTCCGCACCTCAGAGGGTATATTAGACCGTATGGTGGTGTCTATGGTAGGGGATATGGTAGCCTGCGGTGCCACCACCTGTGAAGCTACTGCCTGCGGCGTATTCGATTGCGGCTTTACTACCTGTGCCGTGTCAACCCTCGGTACAGTAGCCTGGGGCGCAGTGGCTTGAGGAGTAGTAGTCTGAGGTACTGCTATTTTCGGCGCCGTTGTCTGCGGAAGCGTAACCTGAGGCTTGGCGAGCTGAGGAACCGCGCTTTGTGTCTGCATGCTCTTGTATGCATTTGCATCAGCATTGTCCGCCACGGCGTTCCTTGCCGCCTCAGAAGCTTGCTCCTGCGCGGCAAGCTCGTGAATATCTGCCAAAAGTTTGTTTATGTCCGTTCTGCTCTGCGCAAAGCTTAACCTTCTGTTTTTGTAGAAGTATATGTAGTAGTTCTCGCCTTCTTTTAAAACACCGAGAGACTCTCCGAATCTGTACGCTCCGTCTACCATATTTGAAGGAAGCTCCTTCGGAATGTCCACCGAGTTTTCGATGGAGATGTTCTTTAGCTTATTTGCTCGTTTTTGCTGCTTTATTTGACTGTCAAACTTTGCGCTGGTCGTGTATTCAGCCATAACATTCTGGAATTTCTCATAAGACGTCGAGTTCCAGTCAGTAATGCCCACCTCTGCACCAAACGCCGCCTTTTGTTCGGGCGTTGCCGTTTCCACGTACTTATGGAAGCTTTCGGGTGTGATCAGATCTCTTCCCTGTCTTGCCACGCTTTCAAACACCTTTGCATCCATCATAAGCCTGCCTGTTGTTTCCATCGCCGCAAGCGTAGCAAGCGTTGAATTGCTTGACAACGCTTTGCCAACCTGTTTTGTAAAGGCCTTAGGCTTGCTCTTGGCAAGAGACAGATCTATTCCTTCGGTCAGATCCTCGGCTGTAATCGTTATATTGTTGCCCGATGCATCTTTTAATCCGAGTGCATTGAACCTCTCTGCCTGCATTTTTGCGGTAAGCACTATCACTTGCGCATCTCGCACAACAAAGGGCGCCATAAGCGCGGTGGTGTTCATGGAGTTGAGCTCACCCAGAGCAAGCTTTTGCTCCATGCGCACGTACTTGCCGCCTGTCTCGGCAAGGCTCTTTTGCAGAGCATCATACTTGTCTTTGATGTTTTTATATACTTCGAGGCCCGTATCGTTTTGAGTTTCTCGCTCAGCAAAATATCGGGATTTTTCAAGCACGGTATCTGCTCTGCCTTCGTTGATGACTGTGTTGGCAAATTGATATCTCTGCACGTTGTTGACGGTGATCGAACCGCCGGACATCAGCGCGCCACTCATCGCGCCGACAAGCGCCGCGTAGCCTATTTCCTGAACAGTCGCATTCTTCGCGTTGGGATCATAAGTAATTTTAGCATATTGCGGAGCCAAAAATTCCGCTATGCCCTCCTCAAGGCCTTCGGAAAGAGCCTGCTTGCCCATTTCCTTGAATACGCCTTTTATTATCGCCTTCTTAGTTATTGTTCCGGCAGTTTCCTTTGCCAAGGACTTAGCGCCGCCTTTAAGCGCGTTTGCAATTCCCTTAGCTCCTACGCCGAATTTGTTGGAAACACCTTCTATAACCCCTTCGGTAGCTCCCACCATTGCGCCGTAGCCGTATTCCTTCCAGCTCAACTCGCCGGTCTGACGGTAAGCCTCCTTTGTTGCGTTACCTGCCGCGCCGACTGCGGATATAGCAATTCCCACAAAGGGACCTACTCCCGGAATGAAGTTAGCGGCAATAGAGGGCAGAGACGATCCTATTCCACCCGCCACGTCACCTACGGTCTTTCTCCAACCGCCGGTTACGTTGTGCTTTCGGTCAGCGTATCCGTAATCTCCCAGGTCATCGTCAAATATGCGCTTTGCCGTGTCGTCGGCTCCGACGGCAGAAGCTATACCACCCGCAATATAGTCGTGTACACCTTCAATGGTAGACGTCGCGCCCAAGAGTATCTTCTCCGCGGCGTAAGGCACAATATCCGTCATGTCTCCCGCGATCTTCCATCCTTTGCCGGGATTGTACCACTCGTCGGCATGGTTGTAATCTACCCAATCGTTGGCAAATTGCTGATCCGCCCAGTCGTCAGCACCAAACATGTCTGCTATCGTGCCAACTCCAATATCCCATATACCTTCTATAGTGCCGAGCACACTCAACGCCGCTTTTTCAAAAAAGTATCCCACTCCACCAAAAAATCCGCCCTTGTTCTTTTCTTTCGAGGACGAGGATGAGCTATTCTTTTGCGTGGGATACGTCAATGTGATTCCTCTCTGCTGGTACGTGCCGGGACGCGTCGATGTTAATGTTATTGCCATGTGTATTTCTCCGTTTTTCTATTTTGCTAAATTTGATGTACCCACCGAGCCGTTACTCGGTGGGTTTTTCTGTTGAGCTTCTGTTAACCATGATACTTCCAAGACACACCATTGTATGTATGCAATCCCGCGAGTGTGGGGGCGTTTGTTGTTCCGTCACCCCCCATCGTCGGGTACTATGATAGGAATTCCATACGTGTAGTCAATATTCACAAATGCCGAGAAATCAATATCTTCATAGTTTTTCTTGAAGGCAATAGGATGATGCTCCATTAATTCCTTTATAAGATTTACAAATTTTTCTCTTACAGAATCGTTCACATAAGAATTTTTCAGTGCTTTTATAATGCGCTGCATATCCTCTGTGGAAGGATATTCTCCACTTTGGACACTGGTTATAAGACCACTCAGCTTATCTTGAGCCACGGTGTTCCACTGGTACACCAATTCGTCTACTTGCTCGTCTGTCAACGTGATACGTACATCTTTGGGGGCTACGGGAGCTACGGAAACTCCGGGAGCTACGGGACCAAATTGATCAAGGGTGGGACCAACTTGATCAAGGGTGGGACCCATAACGTTATCCGAAATATCTGCCATGGGTATTTCAGCAAAAATACCGTTCACTTGGATATCATTGCTTATATCGTTATACTTACCATTCTGTTTCAGGCTCACTCCCTGCTGATAAGTGATATCCCCACTATTAACCATCGCATCAATAGCAGCAATATCATCTCCCAACTGAGACATGAGCTCTGCATAGTTGCTATTTTGACGTTTTTCTTCCAATCCGGTTGCAATATCCATAGCAGCCTTATAATCATCATATTCAAGCTCCATCGCTTCAGCAAGCGCCTTTATAGTAGCCGCGGAAGCACCGTTGCTCGCTTCGGCAATGAGGGAGATAAGTTTGTTGGCTTTCTCTGCTTTCTCTGCATCTTCTTTAGCTTCGCCTTCACTTGTAGCGAGGTCTTTTACCTCTTCCGCATATTCGTCACTCAATCCCCACATCTCTGCCATGTCTTCAATAAACGAAGAACTCATGCCTTCCTTTATCCAAGTGTTAAGCTGTGCTCTATATCCGTTCATCGTGACTTCTGCCGTGTTGCCCGCTAGCTCGGATATGATATCACCCCATGTCACATCCTCTCCATCTTTGGTATAAGCAACCACATCGTCAAGACCTTCCATGGCCGCCAAATTAGCAAGTTCTTCAGCAGTAAACACTCCGTTCTTAGCCCATTCCATGTACTGATATCCAAGAGCCTTGAGTTCTTCATCTGTCTGTTCCTGCTGCACGCGATTTGCCACACCCGATATAATATCTGCATACGTTACATTGCCTTCTTCGGTTTTATAAGCTACCACATCGTCAAGACCTTCCATAGCCGCCAAGTTAGCAAGTTCTTCAGCGGAGAACTTTCCTGACTCCGCAAATCCTATAAGCTGGTATGCCGTAGTCTTCTGCTGCACCGCGGTTTTCTCGGCCGCCGCATTGTTTGCAAAACCAATTGCTCCCTGGATTTCGGCCACATTAATTCCAAGTGTGCCGGCGATGAGCTCAAGAGCAGCTGCATTGGCACCGTTAACCGCGAGTTCTGTAATCTTAATAATGCTATTCTGCCTGTCTTCATCGACCTGTGCGAGTGCTGTTGCGTTGGCAACGCTACTAATGAACTCAGCCCAGGATACTTGTTTTTCAACTTCTCGTGTAACCTCTTCTCCGTTCTCGTTAATTTCCGTCACCGTTTCCGTTGTTGTGTACGCAACACCGAGGCCGGCTTTTTCCACAAGGACTGCGAGCTCTTCAGCGCTCCATTCTCCACTCTTTGCCATGCTCAAGAAGTTGATTGCTTGTGCATTAGCTTCGCTTTCATCAAGTTCTGCTTTGCCGTTTGCGTGTCTGGTTGCGGCGCCGTTAAGATACGTCTTGTCACTCTCGCTAAGAGTTATTCCATAACCTTCTATAGCCGCCATAGCCTCCTCGACACTCATACCATTAAATATCTGATTGTAGAAACTTCCAAGAACATCCATCTTATACGCATTGTCTGTCTTTTCAACTCCGGCCTGGTGTCTGTTGATTGCACCTTGGAGCATAGAAATATCGGATTCGCTAAGTGTTATTCCGTATTTAGCCGCCAAATTTTGAGCACCCGCCAGATCTATAGATCCGTTAGCAACGCTGTTATATATCGATGCAAACTTGTCTGCGTCGCTCTTTGCATCTATCTCAGCTTTTTCTTCGCTGTAATCAGATCCCGCCTGCTTAAGAGCCGCCTTTTCACTATCGTTCAGTGTTATACCCTGAGATGCGAGCCACGCAATAGCGCTATCCACACTGTCGCCATTGCGAACCATATTGTATGCAGTATTGAAGGTGTTTGTTCTGTTGGCGCTATCCTCATTATTCTTGTTTTGCATATATGCCGCATATTCTTTCGCGTTAGCATCCATGTTAGTCTCATATCTGAGATCCGCCTCTTTATTTGCAAGTGTCTCCTGCTCGATTGCGGCTCTTTGTGCAGCATCAAACTGAGCGTTAGCGTATTGCGTTTCTTCTCTCATCTGTGCGTAAGATACAGAATCGTAATAGTCCTTATAACCGCTACTTGACAATCCCATTCCCGCCAGTGCTTCGGCATTCGCGCCATAAGAAGACTCCCTGAGCTCAGCGCTTGAACGAGCATCAACAATAGCTCTATCCCTGCTCGCGTCTGCGGTCTTTATGGCACTTTCCTTTATTTGAGCGTTGGCTGCATACGAAGTCTCGCGCTTTTCCTGTTCTCTTTGCTCCGCGCCCTTGTAATACTCTTCGAGATAGTCATCAAATTCCAAATAACTTGGCTCGCCACTGCCGTGATCTCCACCGCTGGGATCTCCGCCGCCGGTTGAGTCAACAGCCTCTTTTTCGGCTTCGGGATTCCACATGAGATTTCCGTTTTCGTCTGTAACAACCATAGGACTTCCGTCTGCTCTCATCATTCCTGCAAATGACTGAAGGTGTCGTTGCTGAGCCGTATTGCTGTCAATAACCTCGCCTTCGGGTTCGGGATTCCACATGAGATTTCCGTTTTCGTCTGTAACAACCATAGGGCTTCCGTCTGCTCTCATCATTCCTGCAAATGACTGAAGGTGTCGTTGCTGCGCCGTATTGCTGTCAATAACCTCTGCAGGTTCTCCTTCCTTAGGTTCTTCGGGTTCGCTATCGCCAGAATCTCCGCCACCGGATTCTCCGCCGCCTGAAGGTCCATATGTAATTGTGAGGTTAGTAGGAACAATTGTGACACCATCAGCACCAACGACACCACCTGTTGTTGCATTTGTATTGTCTACTGCTACACCAGGGACATTGCTCCCATACGTAACGTCTATTTCCGAAAGCTGTTCACCATTTTGCTCGTTTTTCTTTTTCTTTTCTTCTTCTGCTTGCAGCCTCATTGCCCTTTACCTCCTATCAATCCTTTGAGATATTGTTCGTATCCTTTTCGCTGTTCAAGCTCTGTATTCGCCCCCGAAAGTTGTCCTTCAAGGTCGGCGTTCCGCTGTTGCATCTGCGTCATCTGCTCCTGCATTTGCGCCATCTGTTGCTGTCTTGCCATCTCCTCACGGATCCTCTCCACGTTCTCCTGCGCCCAGGGATAGTGCGCTCGCTCCATATTCCGCCAGAATATAAGCTGTGTCTGCGGAAGCGAAGGATCTCCATAAGCGCCGCTTTGGAAGTTCTGTCTGTTTTCTTGCCAAAGTGTCTCGCGCGACTTCTCCACATCGATAGTTGCATCTGTCGAGAACAAATACTGATCGTTATAGTAATACTCTCCCGCCTCATCTCGCTCGATAAAATCATAACGGTTGAATATCACGTTCTGCCAGCGTCCCTGCGCGTCTCTGAACGTCGCGGGACGGGGCTCGTCCGCATAAGCGAGATAATACTGGAATATGATCTGGTCCATCTCAGCATACGCAGCGTTCTTCATACGGCGCTTGGAGTCAAGTCTGCCCGCCGCCTGCTGTATCTGGAGCTGCTTTGCCCTGCCCGACTGTGCCGAGCTGTCATACTGGCCCTGATAAGAGTCCGTAATGCCGAGTATGCGCTTCGCCTGGTCATACAGACGCTCGGACTGCGCCGTATCTCTCGAAACGTCGACCTGCAGGTCCACGCGTCCGAACTGATTATAGTTATTCGGCTTTGAACGGAATACCTTCTTGAAGATACTGTTGTCAAGCTCCATATTCACGTCCTCGGGCACGATAGGATACACACCCGCACCCATAAGCTTCTCCTGAATACGGCTCTCAAGCTTGTTAATTCCCTGCTGCTGAGGACGAATGAACTCACAGTCCGACTGACCGAAAAGACTGTCCTCCTCGGACGTATTTTTCCTTATAACAACCGGGAGAATGTTCGGCGTGTAGAACGGTAGCCTCGTCGGCTCGGTCTTGGGTACCTGCGCGTCCATCATCAGCGGCAGCATTGTGCCGTCGGGGAAATGCTGAAACGCCATATCGCCGTTTTCCTCAAGCATTTGCCGCTGCTGTACCTCGTACACGGGCTGACCGTTCTCGATAACCACGCTCATGGCGGGTATCGCCGAGCCGTCGGACAGAATAACGTCTCTGTTCAACTCCTCATAGTCCTCGTTCTGAAGCTCGTATTTGGGATGTTCGCACGCGCAAAGCTCCTCACGCTTGCCGCACGCCTTACATATCTTACGCTTACGCGCGTAGTAATCGTCAAGGTCCAGAAGCACCGTGTCACCCGACCACACGAACTGACACACCTTGTCCTCGTCATTCTTGTAATAGCAAACGTAAAGCGTCGCCGTTTTATCGTCCGCGCTCTCATCCGATTCTGTCTCGTCCGCTATCTCGACCGACACACCATACTTGCGAACTATGTCCTCCTTGGTCGTGTCAAACTTGACAAAGCAGTATTCCATCTCCTGCACGTCATATATATTCGGCTGACCGACGAATCGCATGGGCGACAGACAGCTTATTTTCACATCTCCAACTGTATTGTGAGTCATTATCGAGTTATCCCACTCAATAAGCCAGACAGAGCCTCCATATATGGGATTGAAACGCTCGTCCATATCGTTCATCTTCTCGAAAGGCAGCTCGTCGCGCTTGTTCTTAAGCAACGTCTCAATACTTTTGGCGCATCTCTCGTTCTTTTCGCTGTAGACCTTCGGAGACACGCTCGGGTTTGGTATGTAGCTCGTTATCTGACTTTCGACCAATTCGTACGTTATATTTCGTATCTGCGTCGCGTCCACAGTTGTGTCGTCAATAGTCTTGCTACCCTTGTACTGCTCCTTGTACTTCTTCATTTTCTCTATGAGCTCCGACGAAGCCGCCTCCGCCTCGTGATAAAGCTCCTGGAAGAACGCAAGCCTCTCCTGCTTGTCTTTACTTTCAATGATCATTATTCGGGTAAACCTCCCATCCTTTTTATAATTATTTTCCTCTCCTCTTCCGAGGCATTATAGTAGTCCTCCAAAATATCCGCACGGTACTTCACGCGCTTCGGTGCTTCCGGCTCGCTCGGCCGCGTCCAATAAATTGCAAAGTAACGCAGTGCATCGGGACTGTGCGTTATCTCGTGAGGCTCGATCCTCGTATCCGTAGGCTTGCGCGGATCTCTCAACAGCTCGGGCAAGTGACGAATGAGCTTCACACAGTTTCTGAATATATGAAGCCGACACTCACCGTGCTCGTTCGCCCGCAAAAGCTCCTTTATTGCGAGCCAGCCTGCCTCTCTGTCATTATTCGACTTGACAAGCTCAAGCCCCGCCTCCGAGAAAAGCAACGCCTTACTCTTGCCCGTCTCCTGCGAGCGATTCCACAAATCGGGCGGCGCCAGGACGGCATATATCCTCTCATCCGGCTCCGTAAAGTTATTTATAGCCGACGCCGCCGCACTTATCGGCAAATCAGGCTGACAGTATTCTTTATAAACGTAGCAGTGACTGTTGTTATCAATGGCGATCCAATATGCCGCAAGCATATCCAATCCGTAGTCAATGGATATGTACCGACGCCATTCCTTCGGTATCTTGAATGGATCACACGTATGCAGATCCCGCCTGAACTCGTTGAAGTACTGACCCTCTGCCACGTCCCACGAACCGTATCTCCAACGCTCGCGCATGCCGTCAGGCAGCGAATCCAGCTGCTTAACGTACTCGGGGTTCTTCTCCATAAGGATTTTGTTGTCGTCAACAAGCGCCTGAATGAACATGAAGTCCTCCGGATTCTCCCCGGGAAGATATTCACGGCTCACAAACAGCCTCTTCACCCACAAAAAGCCCACTCCGTCAGGGTTACACGTCAGATACATGCGCTTTGGAAAGTCATTCGCACCACGAAGGCACGCCTTAAGTATGTTGAATGCGAACTCCGTGAACTGCGTCGCCTCTTCGAGGAAAATGACGTCATATTCCTGTCCCTGATACTGCAGCGCGTCCGCATCTGTCGCAAAATACGAGCATCTGATACGACTTCCATTAAGGAACGTGAATGACTTCTCCGTTTCCTTGTACGGTGCGATCTCCACGGGGAGATCCGCACGCAAGGGTAATATGTGGTTTTCGCGCAGATCCGTGTACGTCTGACGAAGGATCAGTATCTTAATTCCCGCCCATTTAAGCGCGAGACGCTTCGCCTTCTCTCTCACCGCCCAGGACTTACCTCCGCCGCGCGCTCCACCGTACGCCACGTATTTAGCACGGGCAAGCATGAACTCCTTTTGCTTTGGCTGCGGCTTGCCGAGCTTAACGCAAATCTCCATCAGAATGACTCCTCGTCTATCTCCTCGGGCATCTTAACGGAAAGCACCAAAGACGCGTCCTGCTGCGTTTTTTCGGTCATCCCGTGGTTGTTTATCGCCTCGAACTTTGCAAACTGCGGGTTATAAAATCCCGACAGTGTATTCGTTATGAGCTTGCCCTTCTGCATCTCGCGCGCACGCGCGTAACAGTGTGAAAAACGACGGTTTTCATCACACCAATTAAGAAGTGTGTGTGTCGTAACTCCTATACTCATCGCAAAGCCCTCAAACGTCGGATATTCATTCGGGAAAATCATCGGCTTTTCTTCCAATAGATTCCCTTCCTTGTCATACCTCTTACAATACTCAATCCTCGTCGCAGGTTGACTAAAATACTCTATAAGCTTGTCAGCATACTCGGGCTTATATTTACACGCCACAGCGTTCTCCTTCTCGAAGAGCTGATTCTCGCTAATCCTGTTCCCCTTCGTAAACCTCCCGCGCTCGTCACGCCCGGGGGTACTTTTTTTCTCTTTCTCGCTCATTCACAACTCCTTTTTTAACAAAAAAAGAGCCATGACACCCAAATGCATGGGCATGATGGCTCTCACCTCGTTGGGTATATGGCTCTGTTTTATTCAATTATAACACAAAAGTTACTGCAATTTGTCGCAATTATGCTAAATTAAGCTCTGCGGATATGTCATATATAAGTTTGTGTCTGCGCTGATAGTATGTATTTTTGGCCATAAAAGCGGAGATTGTTGACCTATTGTAACCTCTCCCTATGGCAATATCTCTCAGTAACTCGGCACGGATTCCCGTCTCCACATTCTCCAGGGCAGTCTCAACGGCAATGTTCAGTCGTAAGTACTCGTCCAGCACCGCCCCCTTTGCACTGCCATTCTTTATTGCCTGCGATCTGCGGTAATAATCTCCACACAGGCTTTCAACTATCTTTACGACTCCACGCGGAAGTTCATAATCACAGTTACCATAACATCTCATTGTTGCGTCTCCTTCTGTCGATTCCAAATCATAACAAGCGCAAGCGGAATGGGCACTCCTTTTTCCACGGCGGTCCTTATGTACAATGCCAAATCTGCCGAAAGATCGTTTCCCTCGCTCGCTCCTATCACGCGAATTTCCTCATCGGACAACCTAACAAAATATTTTGGCTTGCTCTGCGTCCCATCGGGCGCCGTCACGACACTACAAGCAGTACACATAGGGGTACGTTTGTTGGCGCATCGAGCGCAGTCATATATTTTAGATTCCACTGTCGGCACTCCTCTCATTCATAAGTTTTCGGGCACGAACAAGCCTCTCCCTGGCTTTTTCAAAATCTACAACTTTCATGCCGGTGTTAACTATCTCCAGTGTTTTGAGCAGTATCTCATCTTCAGTTTTATCAAGAGACTTGCCCAGAGGATAAACTGTGCGGTTGTAAACAAACGCAAAAAGCATCACCTCCAGCATCTCTGCCCTCTCCTGCTCAGCCCGGAACAACTCGTACGTTTTTCCGAAGGCTCGTACACCACTCTTTATCTTATACCTTTTCATCGGGTACACCGTCCTTGTTTTTAAAATGCTGTTCAATAGAATGATTGAGTTTGTTAGCTCGTTTGATACACACAAGAAGCTCATCGCTTATACGTGACACGAGTGCTCTGGCAAATTTCATATCATCCCTCTTGATCAAGTACATCAAATATACATTTAGCGAGCCGATCAATGTCCCGAGCTTGTGCTCATAAACCGCAACTCCTACACCAATATACATGTCGTCGCACTTTTCGCACTCTACCTCGCGCACGACAATTTCCTCTCCCCAATAGGCGTATTCAAATATTTTCATTGTTTCCTTCTCCATTTTCTAAAAAATTGACAAACCCTTCATAACACCGGACACAAAGGTCTATCCTCTGCCCACCGTAGCTGCGCGGCACACCTACGCCCCAAAGGTGTATCTTTGCCGATGATATCTTGATATCATAATCGGTTATTTCCACCCCGCACCTGTCGCAATTAACTTCTATCTTTTGGGACATCATACACCACCTTTCTTACTGGTCTTCGTCGCAAGCACCAAAATCGTGTCATTGTCAGCACACACGATGCAAACGTGCATTTTATTGACAGGATCCTCCCGCTTGATACCTCTTACGGTTCCCGTGTAAATCGTCATTTGGTCAACAGGCTTATCATAATCATCAATGACTATCAAATCATCCTTGTCCATGACATGAAGTAATTGTGAAACCCTCATTTAGTTCCCTCCTTCAAAATTTTCTCCACCATTTTATCCATCGACACGATCACCCCATAGCAATCCCCATGCGACACGTGATTTTTCCACGCGCCGTAGGATTCTCTGAACTTCTTTTCCGACAGCTTACCCTCCGAGACAAGCTTCGCCATGCGGCGAAATTTTCTCTGCGCATTTCGCTTATTCTGATTCTTCAGCTTTCGGATCACTCTCCCGGTATTCGTCACGTATGTATGAAACCCGAGATAGCTCACACCGTTCTTGAATGGAAATATCTGTGTTTTACCGTTGAGCTTCAGACCTAACGTATCAAGAAAAGCAGTTATAACCTCAAGGCAATACCTCAAATATTCCCTGTCCGGATGTATCAAATAAAAATCATCCATGTATCTGCCATAATACTCTATTCCCAGCTCACCGGTTATAAGCTTGTCCATGCCGTCAAGATACAGTAGCGCAAAGCCCTGGTTGATCTGGCTCCCGAGAGGTATCCCCGGTCCCACTGTGCTATCAATAAACAGATTACACAGCCAACAAATATCCTTGTCGTATGAAAAATGGTATTCAACTATATCTCTCAGCTGCTCATGAGAGATGTTATAAAAGAATTTCGATATATCGCATTTCAGTATGTACCCGGCAAAGCCGTGCTTTTTATAAAAGGACTTCATGTGCTCGCCCAGTCTATCCAGACCGAACAGCGTCCCCTTGCCCTTCTGTCCTGCGCAATTATCGTAAATAAATACCTCCTGCAGCTTTGGAAGTATAACGTTATCACACAGACTATGCTGCACGACCTTATCCTTAAAGGACGTCGTTTGAATAACTCTCTCCTTCGGCTCATAGACCTTGAACTCATTGTATTTGGAAATAGCGTACGTCTTGTCTTTCAGCTGCTCGATCAATACGTTTATTCCCTCAAGGGCCATGATGCTGAACTTAGCAGAGCTTTTCTTGTACCCCTTGCCGCTTTTTGATTTTTTGTAGGCACGGTACATATTTTCAAAATCTATCACTTTTTCAAAATCAGTCATACAGCATAATCCTTTTTGTTTATCCTTTCGGAAGGGTTGTGCATTCTTTTGATGTGGCGTTCTGATTTCGGCTATTGCCTACTCTGTCTGACATTCCACCAATACGGGCGCACGCCGTAGTTGTTGTTGCTGTTGTTGTTATTGTTGATGTAGCCCGAGGGCGCGACGCAAAAAAGATACAACGCACAACCTATATTTATCATTTGTTTTCCTTGGTTCGCCATGCAATCGCCATGTGCTTGACGTCCGACACCAATTTACTCCAGTACTCCGCCGAGCCGTTGCTTAACAGCTGCAGGTTCATCGACAGCTCAATGTAGAAAAGCATCTGATTGCAGTATGTAATCGCACGCGTAATAGTCTCGCATCTTTGAGCCCTCCGAGTGGCGTTATTGACACTATTCGCCTCAAGCAGCGTATCGTATATATCCAGGCTCTTTATCTGGATCTTATCCACGAGCGAATGTCTGTATTTTTTGGGATATCTGTTGATGTTGGACGTAAGCTTAAACGAATGCACCGCAAGCTCCTTAGCTTTTATAATTATTTTAAAATCATTCTCCGCCATGATCACTCGTCACAAGATACAGAGATAGAAGATACAAAGCGCAAAACCGGGCGCACGCCGTCGTAGTAGTTGCTGTAGTAGTAATAGTTGATAGAGCCCGAGGGCGCGACGCAAACGCACCAATTATCGTTATAATACTCGCTCGTGCTATCGGGAGTAGCAAGCCACCACCATTCATCAAGCTTGTATTTTTCAAAGGTCTCTCGGTTTGCTCTGTAAAAATCAAACGTGGGCAAGCTGATCTTTGATGTCATCACACCGTGCTTTTTGGATCCGTCCAGTGAGAGAAGATCCGTCTCAAGCTCGAGTACGTTCTCTGCACCGACAATCTCCTCTATCTCGGGCAAAATTTCCGATGTAAGCTTCTTGAGAATATCGCTCTTTGAAAGATCGTTATTATCACCAAAGCGCGATCTGAACGGACAGTCCTTGAATACTGCATTCACCGTACCGTCAGGCATAGTGAATTTGATAAGCTCGAATCTGCCGAGCTTGAAGATCTCTCTGTCCTGCACGTCGTCCAGAATAATTGTTTTTGCGTTTTCCATGTTTTTTCTCCTTTATATTGATTTGTTTTAAGATACAAAGATATCAGATTTTAAGATACAAAACGGGCGCACGCCGAAGTCGTTGTTGCCGTAGTTGTAATTGTTGAAGTAGCCCGAGGGCGCGACGCATTTGACAGCCATCTTATATCCATGCGTGGGCGTGCTGAACGGCGTCGCAAGCCACCACCAATCGTCCAGCTTATACTTGTCTATCATATAGACGTGTTCTCGGTACATGTCTGCCGTAAGAAGTGATACTCGGGCAGTGGTGCTACCGTAGTCCTTGAGGCCGTCGTCCGACGTCAGATCTACGGTATGCTCCACAATGCTCTCCGCTCCTATAATCGAGGCAAGCTCATCAGCGAACTCATCCAGACGGTGCTTTATATCCGATGCTCTAAAATCGTTATTCTCCCCGAACCTCATATCACCAAGAGAACCCTTGAGAAGCAGCTGCACATCATCTTTTGTGCGCCGCAGAACGATAAACTCATATTTACCGATTCTGGCTACCTCTCCGCTCTCGTCCAACGAAACATCATAACCGCCCTCTTTCATCTCTCCTATGAGGGACTTCACCTGTTCGGGCGTCAGCTCAATTTTCTTTCCATTTAAGCATAAATAATTTTTCATTTGTTATCCCTTTCTTTGATAAAAAATCATACGTTTTCAAACATCGGATGTGTTCCGTCTATCAGTTCTCTCTCGTCGTCACTCATCTCGTAGCCGATGTCCTCAAGAAATTCGTATATCAGATTGAGGTTTTCGTTTTCCTCATATCTGCCGTAGTAATCGAAGCAGTTCAAATCCTCATTGTCGCAAAGCAACCAAGAAATAGCCAGCAGCCACTTTGCCGCCTCAACGCTTTCGATATAGTCTCTTATTTCCTCATAGGAGCTGCCGAGAGGCTCTCCACCGCACACCAGCTTATCTAAGTCCTCTCTCGGAAGAGTATAATTTATCTCGTCATTAAGCCCCATACAGACGAGAAAGGCAACTATCTCGCTGATGTTCGCCCTCGCGTTTGCAAAGGTATATTTGTCGATAAACTCGCGCCTCAGCTCATACGCTCTCTTGAATGCTGCCTCGAGCTCCTCATATCTCTGCTTTCTTTCGCGTTCAGCCTTCTCTCTTTGAAGCTCTGCCTCGCTCTTTTGCACCTTAGGAGTCTCGCCCTTCTTGCTCATTAAATAAAAAGTGTCTCGGTATGAGTAATAATAACCCACAGCTCCACGCGACTTTCCGCGCGCTATCTCACCCTCTATGTCCTTATCACCAGTTATAGAGTATTGATATTGATGTTTGCTATAATCCGCACCCGGTATCTCATATAACCAGCCGTCTTAAAGGCATCCTTCATCCGAACACACGTTTCCCCAAGCTTTTGTTTCTCAAGCTCCGTCTTTAACGCGCTGTTGAAGTTTGCCGTGCCAATATCGGCGAGTACCTTATTGCGCTTTTCAATATCCTTTATCTCGTAAAGCTTGTCTATATCCCCAAATGATATTTGGCGGGATGAAACTTTTTTTAGCACCTTTTCGTCAAACTCCGTCATCTTAAGCCTACGGCGCACCGTCGTCTTTGAAAATCCCGTCTTCTCGGCTATACTGTCAACCGTCTCACCGAAGTCCATCATAAGCTGAAATCCCTTCGCCTGCTCGTAAGGCGTAAGATCCGAGCGCTGTATGTTCTCAAGCAACATCGTCGAGAGCTGCTTCGGGTATGGCATGTCAATTATTACACAAGGGACCTCTGAGAGCCCCGCTGCACGTGCTGCAGACAAACGTCTGTGACCTATAACTGCGGTAAAGTCATCCTTATGCCTCTTGATCTCCTCTTTGGTGGCGTCAATATTAGCAAAGCCCCACGGCACGACCGTAAGATTTTGCATTACTCCGTTGGCTTTAATTGACTCCGTAAGCTCAGAGAGATCCCCAAGCTCCTTGCGAGGATTATCTTTGTGTGGATATATATTCTCCACCGGTATGTATATAAGCTGGTTTTTGTCGTCCGTGAGCGCTCTAAACTGCTCGTCATACTTCGCAATAAGCTCCGCTCCTGTCATTGCGCTATTCATTTGCTGTCCTCCCCTATTTTCTTATTTATTTTTTGTTCGTTCCATCGCACGGCGGCAACTCTCCAATGCGGAAGGCAGCCCCAGCCGCGCGCTTCATTATAATCGTAAAACCTACTCGCCTCCATATACGCTTCAGCTCTTGGCATATAGAACTCTCGGCTAAACACCGCAGCAATCTCGCACACACCAGGAGGCTTGTCCGGCTCTCGGTCTTCGCGCGCACACGCGCGCTCTATAGAAGTAATAGTAGTAGTTGTATTATCACTATTACTTTGTGTACTAAATTCGGAATTAACCGCCGTTTCTTCGGAATTAACCCGAGTTTTTTCGGAATTTACCTTGAAATTGCGTATAACAAGGTCGACGTCCACCAAAGCGTGCACGCCAAGCTTGATATTACGTTTTGCTTTGTACGCCATCAAAACGTACTGCTCCTGGATTTTTGTTCCGGAGATCAAACTCTGTTTGAATAGTGACTCATCGAGTATTCTGCTTTCTACTAAGTAGGTGATCGTCTCGGTTACCCGGGCCGCCGTTCTTCTCACCTGAGCGCTTGAGATCTCCTCCGCTATATCCATTGAGAGCTCCTCAAGACTTTTAAACTTGAGGTAATAGCCCTCTCGGTAGATACGGCAGAGGAGATTGAGGTAAACAAGCACTCCGATGGATCCGTGCGCCCTCCGAAGAGCATTTATGGTCTTATTCTCGAAAAAATCGGTATCCAGAGAAAAGTAGTCAAAACCGAGCTTTAACGGTCTTGGCATATCCTTGCCTCCTTTTACGATATAATCAGCATTTGCCGAGGCTTTTGCGCCTCTGTTTCATGATATTTTTTGAGAATCTGGCGACATACATCGCACGTTTTCTCATAATTAAAGCTTTCGCAATGCGTTCTTCTGTACACAGTTTTTTCGGTAGGTGTATCAAAATGAAGCGCAGTAGTCTTCGTACCCAGGACACCTTCGCATTTGATAACAAGAGAGCCTTGAGACTTAAAAAACGGACAAATTATGTATCTTCCTTTGTGCGGCATCTTCGACCTCCAAAGTTCTCTTGAACACAAGATTGCACTACAGCTTCTACCTCCTCGTAGCTACATCCTGCGTTTATAGCGTCAAGCACTTCCGAACAACACATCCAACAGAACCATTCTTGCGCGCTTTTTTTGATCTTTCTCAAAAATTTTATCATTTTTTGTTATTCCTTTCGTTTTTTAGTTGACTTTTTTATAAAAACGTGATAGAATAACACTAAGGATCAACCTTAGTGTTATCCGTTTTGCAAACTACATCCACGTGCTTTGGACGGCTATGGTGGGTGTAGTTTTTTTATACCCCGAAATGCTCTTTGTCACCTCATGCACCGACAGTATTCTTTTGTCTCGCCTCTCCCCCTTTATCAAAGATTTTCGGGGATATAAATGGTATGCGTTGCCTCTTAGATATCCGTCATAACAATACACAGGCAGATATCCAAGCATTTCGGTAATTATGTAGCAGTTTTTTCTGCTGTCGTAACTGTCAATCACGAATCTCGTTTTTCGTTCTTCCGGCATGATTATACCTCCTCTCTTATAAATTCAATCACCGTACATCCCCCAGATGTACTTTTTTTCTGTTTTAAACAGCAGATGCCTTATCACAACGCCTATTTTCTTAAAGATACCCTTGGTGTCTTTTTGCGGAACGGTTGCACAACGCATGTGCCATTCATCCCACATGGCGGATACAATTCTCTCCCGTTCAGTATCCGTACAGTTGTTATCCAAATATATCTCTGCCTCTTCAGCATCAAGAAAATCCATTATCTCGCGCGCCTGGTGCACGATAGATCTCTGACTTATACCTGGCATATTACAACCTCTCCACAAATGTGGTATCTACAAGAGATTCCCAGTATCGCACTTCTGAAGGCAGAACCTTGCCCTGACCGAGCTTGCCGCCGCCGCATACGCTGCGTATCGCGCGTATGATCTGATAAGCCTTCGCTTGTCCGACACAATAGCGTTTCATAATGTCTGCGCATGTAAGGGCAACCTGCCCCTGTCCGCGAAACTCCGCTATCTCAACGTCCAGCGCAGTCATTCTGCGTTCCATCTGTTCAAGAGCCGTCATCCTCTGCCTCCGTTTCCTTCTTGCAATATCCGTAAAATTCCTCGTACTGTCGTATAACCTGCATACAGCACCATACAACGAGCCTCATCTTAGGCCCCAACGCGCGCTTTCCGGCAAGAACCTCCGAAAGCTGCGACTGCCGTATACTGATGCCCCAGTCCTTGTTAAGCCTGAGCATAAGCCAATCTTGCGTCAAACGGTAATCAAACAACTTCTGTCCTACCCTTTTTGCGTCTGCAATCGAGATCTCATCAAGTTCAAATTGCTTTGCCTTTTGTTTTTTCATTTTTGCCCTCCTTATTTTGATATAAAATGTAGCATTAACAGTTTGGCGACTATCGAAATCTGCTATGCACTCGGTTGTACGGATTATTCCGTTATTATAAGAGCATCAACGCTACACCCCAGTGCCTTGGCAAGTCTTACAAGTGTCGCTACACTCGGCTCCTTGAAGCCCCTGAGTATGTACGACATCATCGCCTCGCTCACACCTACCTCATCAGCAAGCTCCTTTTGAACCAGCCCTCTCTCCTCTACGAGAGAGGCTATTTTTTTGTGATTTACCACGTCTCCCCCTCCTTCTCTGTTGACTTGGTTAATTTTTTATGTTATAATTAAATCGGTGAACCGATTGCAAGATTATAATATCACGAATGTTCGTGATTGTCAACACTTTTTCACGAACTTTCTTGATTTCGTTAAAAATTCACAAAAACAAGGAGGGATAAATATGTATATCGCACAAACGCTTAAAGATCGCATAAAAAAACAATGCAAAAATAAAGAAACAACCGTTAAAACGATGCTAACAGAATGTGGCCTTAGCATAAATGCCATTAGTCAAATAAATGACTCAGGCGGCATGTACTCCTTTAACCTTGCTAAGATAGCCGACTACCTCGACTGTTCCGTAGATTACCTTCTCGGTAGAACAAACGATCCCCTATCCCATAAATCAGGAGCAATCAAGAATAATGTAGCTGCAAGACTAAGAGAAGTTATACGCGTTAGATCCACACAGCTAAAGAAAATAAACCCTAAAAAGGATTACAGCTCACTCTATTGGGCGGATAAATCAGGCGGCAAATTTAAAGCGGCCGACATAGCAGTAGTTCTTGATAAAGGTACAAGTAATTATGATACCATGATATCATTGGCGGAATTATTTAACGTATCCGTGGAACAGCTCACCGGCGAAGAAGAGATCACAGAAAAAAATATTCGCTCGTATATGCTTAAGCCTCTCGGAACAATTGAGGGAGGTATGCGTTTTTCATATTCTGCTGCCAATTCGGATGAGGGCACCTATGATGAAAACACAGATACTGAAGATGATACCTTTATGGCAATGAAAACCGAGCCTCGAGGCGAGGACGTAAACTAATCAATGTACTACGGAACTTATCGTAACATTCGTGACGGTGCCTGGCAGTGCCTCATAGACTTTCACGTGGACCATCTTCCCGTAAACGTTTCCGAGATAGCCTGGAGTGCCGGAGTACACGTAGTAAAGAATAGCAGATTCAACAAGCTCCGTCCGGGCGAGCACGCAAGATCATACTTCGACGGGGAAACGTGGATAATAGTATATAATGATGCAGAAGATCCCGTAGTATCCCGCTTCGCTATCGCACACGAGCTGGGACACTATTTCCTCGGTCACGCGGTAGCATGCGCCAAATTTGCACACCTGCGAGAGCCGGGAAAGAAATCTAAATCCGAGCAGCAAGCCGACATGTTCGCCCTCCGCCTGCTCTGCCCCGCCTGCGTCCTCAAGGACATGAACGTATCATCTGCAGAAGATCTCTCGCGCATTTGCCGCATACCTCTCCCGCAGGCAAAAATACGATACCATAGACTTGAAGAGCTTGAAACCCGCAACAAATACCTAACCTCTCCCGCGGAACGCACGGTGTATGAGAATTTTGAAAGTTACTTAGCTTCATTAAAGAAATAACGAGGAGATTATGAAAGATATTTTCTTTATTATAGCTGGATCAGGCATGGCGGTGTTTTTTATTGCCTTAGCTTTTTCGTGTATACGTGAAACCATTTCCAAGTCGCAAGACCGAAAAATCGATAAAAATCGGCAAGAGACAGAAATCACAGAACTCAAATCTCGAAACGAGAAGTTGGAAAGTGATTTATTATTCGCTCAGAAGCAAAACATTATGCTGATGGCAGAAAAAGCCAAGATGTCACACCCCATAATCCCAAACACCACACCGATAACTAATCAATGTTGCAACCATAATGTTGAAGCATACACAGAAGCGATATGCGACGATCGTTGGGACAAGGCAACCTCAGGCGATATTATAGTTAAGAACTTACTCATCCAGCCTAAAGGTACCGCTTCAGAGGATTTAGTTCCGGGGAAAATTGACATTGTAAATATACACGCAAAAATATACTCAAAGCAAAGCGATAAGATCTACACCACATCGCTGACACAATGTAATTGTGAAAGCTTCAAACACAGAAACAAAGATACCAAGCCCTACGTTTGCAAGCATATGCTTGCCCTTGCAATAGAAACCGATGCCTTACCGTTTCTGAAAAAATAGAAAGGAGGAGAAAATGCCCTCATACGAACAAAGCAAAACTTCAAAGCTCTGGTCAGTCCGTTTCCGCGAGACCTCTCCCGACGGAACTACAAAACAAAAGAGACTTTCCGGCTATGCAACAAAAAAAGCCGCGCAATACGGCTATGAAGAATATATACTTAAAAAGAGCCAGGAACCCGCATCTCTCCCCAAAGAAGAAACCACTCCCGGAGACATGCTATTTGATACTCTGCTTGAATACTTCTACAAATACAAGCAAGGACGCGTCAAATCCTCGTCATTTTACGAAATCAAGCGTAAGATAGACAAGAGGATACTCCCTGCCTTTGCAGGGCAAAAACTCAAAAATATCAAGCCGCTAGACGTTCTTAATTGGCAAAACGAAATATCCGCACAGTTCAGCTACAACTACACATCTGATCTCATGACCATGCTTACATCCATATATAAATACGGTGAGAAATATCACGACGTGCAAAACATCATGATAAAGGTAGACCGCCCTCGCAAAACAGAGGCAAAAAAGGAAATGGAGATCTGGACACCTAAAGAATTTGCAAAATTCAAGGAAGCATCCGACAACCCCATCTACACGACTTTTTTCACCCTTCTCTACATCACGGGATGCCGACGCGGCGAAGCTGAAGCGCTGTCGTGGTCTGACATCGATTTTGAAAATTCAAAAATCAAAATATCCAAAAGCCTCACAAGAAAATCCCCCACTGCCCCTTGGGAACTGACGACACCAAAGAACGAAAGCAGCAACAGAATCGTAAATATCCCCGCTTCACTGCGCGAAATGCTCGCAGAGTATAGAGCGTGGCAGTCCACACAGTGCCTTGATGCGACATTTGTGTTCGGTGGTGAACGCCCCCTGGCGTATCGTTCTACCGATAGGTATTTTGAAGAAACGTGTAAAAAGGCAGATATCAAGAAGATCCGCATCCACGACCTCCGACACTCCTGCGCGAGCTTGCTCATATCCAAAGGAGTCTCCGTCGTGGGTGTTTCAAAGCAACTGGGACACGCCAACATTGAACAAACACTTAACACCTATTCTCATCTTATGCCGGACGACCAATCAAAGATATGCAGTGAACTTGAAAAAGTTGCAAAATCCCTTGTAAAATAAAGATTTTTTCGACATTTTGTGATATTTTTTTCATTTTTATCTTGACAAAATTCCCCTTTTGTCATATAATTGTTGTAGTGAGATAAGTAAGCACATTCGCACACAAAAATCTAAACATTTTGTGCCTAATTTGTGCCGACTTCTCACAAAACCACAATATATAGTATATTTTAGAGGAAATAAAGCCCATATTTAGTGCGGAGTAAAATCTCTCCATCTCCGCCAGAAAAAAGCACACATTTGTCTACCAAGACAATGTGTGCTTTTTTCAACGAAATTTGCCCTTGCGGGCAAGTGAAATAGCTACGCTGTGAAATATTTGCTTCGCAAATGTGAAATATTC
>SVTX01000013.1 GCA_015063545.1 Oscillospiraceae bacterium
CCCATCCAGCTGATATCGTGGTTGCCCCACTGAACGTCTACGTTGTGGTGCGTCATAAGCATATCAAGTATCTTGTCTGCTCTCTGACCTCTGTCATATATGTCGCCCACCACGTGCAGACAGTCAACCGCCATGCGCTTGATAAGCGAGCAAAGCGCTTCAACAAAAGCGGGAGCCTGCCCTATTTCAATTATGGTAGAAATAATATTTCTGTAATATTCCTGCTTATTATGCTCTTCACCCGACGTATGCAAAAGCTCATCGATTATCTTCTGAAATTCCGAAGGAAGCGCGTCACGCACCTTTGAACGAGTATATTTCGAAGCAACGGAGCGCGCAAGATCCACAAGTCTGTACAACGTCAAATCATACCATTCGGGAGTATCTTCGCCTTTTGCGTGAAGCTCCTCTATTTTTTCAACAGGATAATAAATAAGCGTGCACAGCTCACGTCTCTCACTTTCGGAAACGAATCTGTAAAACAGATTGTCCACCTTTTCGCGAATAACGCCTGAGCAGTTGTTGAGTATGTGCTTGAACGCCTCCGCTTCACCGTGAAGATCGCTCAAAAAATGCTCCGTGCCCTTGGGCAGATTAAGTATCGCGTTTAAGTTTACGACCGCAGAGCCCACCGTTCTGATCGAGGGATACTGTTTTGCAAGCAGATTAAACATTTTTATTTGTTCGGGAGTATATGCTGTTTTATCCATAGAAATCTCCTCTTGTTGCTCTTATAATACTATTTTACATTGTTTTTGGTCTGTTGTAAAGACCTTTTTCGAAAATTGAACGAAAAAATGTTCGTTTCTTTTCGCGCTTTGCCGTCAAAAAAGGACATTTTATTTTAGATAAAAGGTATTGACATTCCGCGCGCATGTGTGATATAATATCAAAGTATCAAATATTGGGGTGTCGCCAAGCGGTAAGGCACAGGACTTTGACTCCTGCATTCGTCAGTTCAAATCTGGCCACCCCAGCCAACAGATAAGGCTCGCCAATCGGCGAGCCTTATCTGTTGGCTGGGCTGACCAGTCGCTTGAACCGACACACATAAATCGCTTTGCGATTTATGTAAAAGTTCAAATCTAGCCTTTTCACCCTACGTGCAGACCTCATTGGCTATGCGTGCCCTTTGTGTTGGCTGGGCTGACCAGTCGCTTGAACTGACACACATAAATCGCTACGCGATTTATGTAAAAGTTCAAATCTAGCTTCTTCACCCTACATAAAGACTTCATTGGCTCTGCGCCCCTTGTTTGTTGGCTGGGCTAGCCGATTTGAAATGACACACATAAATCGCTACGCGATTTATGTAAAAGTTCAAATCCGGCTTCTTCTCCCTACGTGCAGACCTCATTGACTAATTGTGTAAAAGTTCAAATCTGCCCAAAGCTTTCGATTACTTTAGCTGACAGACAAAAACGCACTGCCCGAATCAATCTCAGGCAATGCGTTTTTCTTTTGTTTTTCTATGCTTATTTTGCTATACTCACTTCACTATACTCAACTTTATATCACCCGTCGAGGTGGTAACCTTGCATCTTCCGCCCGACGTGCTTTCGGGTACGGATATATCTCCCGTCGAGGTTTTGGTTATAAATATCTTATCTGAAAGCAGTGTTCCCGTTACGTCTCCCGTATCGGTCTCAACGGTTATAGCTTCGGCATCACATCCTATAAATCTGACATCAGCAGTGTCACCCTTGATATCAAAAGTATCCGTGGATATAACGCTATTCAGTGTTATGTCTCCCGTATCAACAGTAATCATAACTCCCTTGCTGTGAACAGTCGTCATTCTCACCTCTCCCGTATCAGTCTCCGCAACGATGTAGCCTTCAACTATTGCCGAGGTTACCGAAATATCGCCGGTGCTTGCCGAAAGCTCCATTTCTTTCGCAGTCACGTTATTCAGAATAACGTCTCCCGTGCTTGTCTTTATGCTCATCTTTCCCTTCGCGGAAGCAGAGACGTTTATGTCTGCAGTTGACGCTTTTATTGAAATGCTTCCAAATCCCAACTCCTTGGGTATATTGATGTCTCCCGTATCCGTTGAGATATTGAGAGCGCCATAATCGTTGGCGGGAAGGTAAAGAATTATCTCCGAGCTATCTCCGAAAAAGCTTATATGGTCATACCACGCGCGAGAGTCGATAATATCTATCACGAGCGCGCCGTCCTTGACGGATACTTCGTGAAAAAGCTTTTCCTGCTCATTGCAAACCACCTTGCATTTTCCATCCTCGGAAAGCTTGAAAACAACATCTGCCGTATCACAGTTTATAATAATGTTGCTGAAATCATCGGATATGTCGTATGTGTTAGTTACGTATTTCTGGGTATTCAGCTTGCTAAAGTCAAATCCCACAGACGACAGTGCGCCAACGAATATTAACCCCCCTGCCACGACAAGAGAAGCCGCAATTATGATCCACACTTTTTTCATTCTCCCTTCTCCTTCCCGACAAATATCTTTTTTATTCCCAACGCTGTCTTTTTCGCAAGCAAAACCGTCAATCGGGAGAGAGCTTTACAAGCAAAGAACATGAATATTCCAAGTCCCGCGCAACACACTCCCAGACCGAATACAGCCATTGCAGCAATATAATTCTTCAAAACAAGACAAACAACAGCATAAACAGGTCCCGCTACCGCGCAAGCGGCAAAGGCGGCGCCAACCGCCCACAGAGATATCACCACAGACCATATTACGATGTACACCGCGAGCATTATTATTGCTGCCGCAAGCAAAAGAGGTACCCAAAGTGGCGAGCCAATGACCAAGAGCACTATCTCCCATGCCTTGAGCTTCCTGCTTTTCTTTTTCTTTTCCTTAACCAACACCTTTAAAGGAACATCCTTCAAAATGTCGTCTATTATATCATTTACCGTTCCAAGCGCCGCAACCGCGTCTTCTTCTGCCATACCGTCCTCAATGCGGTCATCTATCATTTCAGCGTAAAATTCTACATGTCCGTCTATGTCTTCTTGCGGTAATCCCGACAGCTTTTCCTGCAATAGCTCAAGAAACTCGTATTTAAGCATCGTTTTCATCCTCCCTCACTACAAAATTATAAATTGAAATCATTTCGCTCCACTCTTTCTTAAAATCCTCTATACGCTTAATTCCCTGCTCGGTTATGCGATAATATTTTCTGAGCCTTCCGTCATGCTCTACCGTACTTACCGTGAGCATTCTTGCATGTTCAAGCCTTTTAAGTATTGTATAAAGAGTAGATTCGGACAATTCCAGATACGGCTTCATGTCCTTAATTATTTTGTATCCGTATGAATCCTTGCTTTTTATTGCCGCCAGAACGCACACGTCTAAAAATCCTCTTTTCAGTTGAATATCCATTTCATACCTCCCCTTACATAATACATCATATCACGAAGTATTATTTTTGTCAAGAGTTTTTCTGAATTTTGTAAAAAAATTAAGTTTTTAAATACTGTTTCGTGCTTACAGACTCTCCGAATTAATAATATTGACAAGAACATATTTCTATGGTATGATGTATCCGGTGACAAAATACGACAATTTGGAGTATAAAATGAAAGAATTTTTAGGAATCGGCGGATACCGACGCGAGCCGTCGGGCGCGTATTCATGGCAGCATCTGTTGTTCGTTGGGCTTCTTCTCGCCGCGATGGTTGTTCTTGCTATTATATTTGGCAGAATGTACCGCAACAAGGATGTCAAAGACAAAAACAAGGTTCTTATTGCGGCGGCAATACTTATCGATGCTTTTGAAATATTCAAAATAATCGTTATGATCATTCGCTCGGACGAGCCCTCCACCGCATGGCACAATCTTCTCCCTCTGTATCTGTGCAGCATACAGCTCATAACTATTCCGCTGGCTGCATTTACCAAGGGACGGGTCAAACAGGCAGCTTTGGATTTCGTACTTATTTTCGGTATTCTCGGCGCAATACTCGGTACAGTCGGCGCGGCTCAAAATTACGGAGCCTACCCTGTTTTGTCTCTTGACAACGTGGTTTCCGGAATAACTCATTCTATTTCGGGATTTGCATCGCTCTATATCGCCATATCGGGAATGACAAGTCTCAAAAAGAGAAATATGCCTATCACATTCGGTATTCTCGGCTTTTTCTGCGTGGTGGCTTACGCGGTAAACAAGGTCCTTGACACAAATTACATGTTCCTCATGCGCGACGACGGCACACCTTACGTGATGTTGACAAATCTTGTAAAAGGCAATTCTGTTCTGTATGCTATAGGCGTAATAGTTCTTTTCGTTATCTACATAGCACTGTTCTATCTTGCGCAAACGCTTATTGAAAAAAAGAAGAAAATCTCTTAATTCAAAACACAAAAACGCTCCGTATATCTGTAAAGATCAGATGTGTGGGGCGTATTTTTTCACTTTAGTTAAATAAATTGTCAAATTCTCTTGACAAACAAAACCTTTAGTCTTATAATAAGCATATACTATCAAAAGGAAGTGTTATCATGCTTAATCTGGATATGATATATCATGCATCGTTCGTACTCAAGGACGTCGTGAGAAAAACAAATCTTGTACCCTCCCCCGCGATAAATCCCGAATGCAACGTATATCTCAAGCCCGAGAACCTTCAGCTCACGGGTTCATTTAAGGTGCGCGGCTCGGGATACATGATCTCTCAGCTTTCCGAGGAGGAAAAGGCGCGCGGCGTTATCGCCTGCTCTGCGGGAAATCACGCTCAGGGTGTGGCTCTCGCGGCAACAAAGTACGGCATAAAATCCCTCATTTGCCTCCCTGACGGCGCTCCCATATCCAAGGTTGAGGCGACTAAGGGATACGGCGCTGACGTTTGTCTTGTAAAGGGTGTTTACGACGATGCGTATAAAAAGGCATTGGAGCTTCGCGACGAGTGCGGATACACATTCGTTCACCCCTTTGACGACGAACGCGTTATCGCAGGTCAAGGAACCATAGGTCTGGAAATTCTCTCCGATCTTGATAATATTGACGCTGTAGTCGTTCCCATCGGCGGAGGCGGACTTATAGCCGGCGTTGCTTGCGCTATCAAAAAGCTCAAGCCCAAGTGCAAGGTCTACGGTGTTCAGGCTCAGGGCGCACCCAGTATGCTAAACTCGATAGCAAACAAGCGCATTGAAAGACTTGACTCTGTTTCCACAATAGCCGACGGTATCGCGGTAAAGGAGCCGGGTGCCAACACCTTTGAGCTTGTAAACAAATATGTAGACGGTATTGTTTCTGTTACAGAAGACGAGATCTGCTCCGCAATTCTCGCGCTCATCGAACAGCACAAGATGATTGCGGAAGGCGCGGGCGCGGTATCCGTTGCGGCGGTAATGTTCAACAAAATTCCCGTCAAGGGCAAGAACGTAGTTTGCGTGGTTTCCGGCGGTAACATCGACGTTACGATCCTCTCCAGAGTGATCAAGCGAGGTCTTTATAAAACGGGACGCTCGTGCGAGCTTTGCATCGAGCTTATGGATAAGCCCGGTCAGCTCCAGAAGGTTGCGGAAATAATCGCGGCAAACGGAGGAAACGTAATTTCGGTAAGCCACGAGCGCGGAAGCGAGACAGAGGATATCAACGGATGCTTCCTCCGCCTTATACTTGAAACAAGAAATTATGAGCATATAGCAGAAATAAACAAGGCTCTCACAGACGCAGGTCTGAGACTTCACAACGAAAGAGGTAACTGATATGGCAGAAAGAGTATATACTAAGAATGCACCCGACGCAATAGGTCCTTACAGCCAGGCGGTTCGCGCAAACGGACTTGTTTTCACATCCGGACAGATCCCGATCAACCCCGCGACCGGAAATATTGAGGCTGAGGGCATCTCTGCGCAGACTGAACAGGTATGCAAAAATCTCAAGGCTGTGCTTGAAGCATCCGGCTCGGATATCACACGCGTTGTAAAAACTACATGCTTCCTCTATGATATGGCAGACTTTGCCGCATTCAACGAGGTCTACGCGACATACTTCACCTCAAAGCCCGCGCGCTCCTGCGTAGCGGTGAAAACTCTCCCAAAGGGCGTCCTCGTTGAAGTCGAGGCAATAGCGGAGATAGATTAAACAGTTAATTGAGATCGATGCGGGGAAACCTTTTTGCAAGAAGGCTTTCCCCGCACCAATTCCCAAAAACTTTTCAAAAATATTTTGAATAACCAATTTTGTAATCGGGAAATTGGTTGTGGGCGACATCCCACACAGTGAAAGAAGGCTTACTATGGATACCACACAAATATTACTTTCAATTTCAGTCTGCGTAATGGTCGGACTGCTCATGTCGAGAATATGTAAAATATTTAAATTGCCTGCCGTTACGGGATATCTTGTGGCAGGCGTGCTTATTGGATGCTTCTGCCTCGGTCAGGTAAATCTCCCCGGCGGATATCACCTGGGATTTGCGGCAAAAAATTTTGCTGACGTTGAGACGCTTGGAATTCTTGCCGACGTAGCTCTCGGATTTATCGCTTTTTCAATAGGAAGCGAATTTAAAATGTCAGACCTCAAAAAAACAGGCAAACGTGTTGCTATAATAGGCTGTGCTCAGGCAATAGTAGCGTCGCTTGTAGTGTGCGGCGCGCTTATAGGACTTCACTTTATATTGCTGTCGGCAACAAAACAGGACCTTCTTCCCCTCCCCGCAGCTCTTATCCTCGGTGCAATAGCATCAGCAACAGCACCCGCCGCGACGCTCATGGTCGTACGGCAGTACAAGGCAAAAGGTCCTCTTACTGACATGCTTTTGCCCATAGTTGCGCTGGACGACGCGGTAGGTCTTATGATATTTGCGGTACTTATGGGAATCGCCAAAGCCATCAGCGGCGGCAACACGGGCATTGTTTCCATCGCGGTAGAGCCCATGATAGAAATAGTAGCTTCCCTTCTCATCGGCGCTCTTCTGGGCTTTGTTCTCTCAGAGCTTGAAAAGCTTTTCCACTCCAACAGTAACCGTCTGGCACTCGTAATATCCTTTGTATTTATCACCGTAGCAGTGACAACACTCAAAAACATTCATATTGGCAACGTACATATAGGATTCTCTTCGCTTTTGACATGTATGATGTGCGGAACTGTATTCTGCAACGTCTGTGAATGCTCCGACGAGATGATGTCAAGAGCAGACGGCTGGACTAAGCCATTGCTTATTCTGTTCTTCGTCATAAGCGGCGCAGAGCTTGACCTCAGGGTGTTCTTGAAGCCTTGGTTCGTGCTCATTGGTGTTGTATATATTCTTTTCCGTTGCGCAGGAAAATATTTCGGCGCGAGATTTTCTTCACAGCTTATGGGCTGTGACAAGCACACGGTTGATTATCTCGGTGTAACCCTGTTCCCACAGGCGGGTGTCGCTTTGGGCATGGTAAGCACCGTGGCATCGGATTCCGTAATGGGTGGAACTCCAGTTGCAAGTACTGTTCGATTTGTTATTCTGTTCAGTGTTTTGATATATGAAATTTTCGGCCCTGTTCTTACAAAATGGGCACTCACAAAGGCAGGCGATATTACACCAAAGCCCGCAAACCATTCCGGCCGCAAAAAAAATCCGGAACATTTATAATAAACATTCCACCCGAAAGCGGATCTTCTCGATTTCGGGTGGTTTTTTTATTTGCGTGAATAATGCTTTTTTTGTCTGTCAATAATGCATGGGAGCTTAATTTAGGAGGTAAAAAATGCAACTTGCAAAAAAAGTACTTATTCTTTGTATTGTCTGCATGGCCGCCATGCTTCTGGTGACCGTGCTCCCTGTTCACGGAGAGGAAGAAATATACGACTCCGTGGTCAGACTCCACGTTCTGGCAAACTCTGACTCCGAAGAAGATCAGGCGCTGAAGCTACAGGTGAGGGATGAAATCCTCCTGATCACCGCGCCCATTCTTAAGGAATGTAAAACCCAGGATCAGGCAAAAGAAATTCTTAGCGCCGCTATTCCCGACATAAAAGCGGCGGCAGAGAAAAAAATTGCTTCTTTAGGATACAACTATCCCGTTGAGGTTCTGCTTGACAATGAATATTATCCTACCAAAGAATATGAAAGCTGCGCATTTCCCGAAGGCGAATATCTGTCGTTGCGTGTAATTATAGGAGAAGGCGAAGGACAAAATTGGTGGTGCTGTCTGTTTCCGCCGCTGTGCCTTTCGGGCGCTACGAGCAAAGTCCAAAACGAGGATGCGTTCATTTCCGTCGGCCTATCTACAGAGCAGTATAAGATAATCACCGAAACCAATACTCCAAAATACAAGGTAAGATTTAAAATTCTCGAAGTATTTCAAAGAGCGTTTAAGTAATCAAAAAAGCCTTTGGCAACCGCAGCTTCGGTGCGCCAAGGGCTTTTTATTTTTGATATAGATTTTCAACTTTCACGCCAAGCTTTTCTGCGTATGATACCGTATATGCCGTACCGCCCGACTTTTTGTTACAGTATGCAATACAAAGGTCTGAACCTTCAACAAGCGCTCTATCGCGTTTGAGCATGCTTTTTGAGCTTCTGTCATAACCCGTATATCTGACACTGTCTGCTTGAGATATCACATATTCGTACTTCTCAATTTCCGAATCACTCCACCCCTCCGCTTGATTTTTGCACGGCAGTATCATATGTAATTTTATATGAGGATATTTTTCCTTCGCTACAATCACGCACAGAGCCGCTACCGTATCAAATCCCTTAGCTCCTCCCGCTCTGAACGTCACCTCGCCTTGCACAGCAAGCGACTGTATTTTTTCCTCCAATCGGTGCAAGACCGCGGATATGTTGTCGGGGTTTATTTGTCTGTGTCCTGTAAAACAAACCGTCATGGCCACCTCCGATTTTAATATAAGTTATTGTATCACGATTTGCGCCGAATGTAAATAGTTTTTCGCTTTTTTGGAACAATTCGTTCGACACATATTCTTTTGTTTCTGTAAAAAAAGCAATTATTCAACTCCTACTTTGACAATTCGCAACAGACTTACCCTTTCGGCGCGCGTTTGCGACAAAACATCACAAAATACACATAGCGGATTTCGACATGCTTCTCTCCCTAAATCCTTTATAATGTATATGTTGATATCGGCATGGGCGAAAGCTCACCCGAAAAAGCAGTCAAAAAACACTGTTTTTGATATCTTTTGGAAATATAAAATTCAAGCCTTACCAAACGGCAGAACGGAGACAAAAATGCAAGACAAAAAAGAAACTCGGCAAAAAAATACGCATTCGGATAAAAAATCAAAATCACCTTACATACACAAACTACTTGACAAATTGTCGCCATCCGATGCGCAGACGGCTAAACGGCGAGCAAGAAAAATCGTCTCGGGAGGTGGAAGCTTCCTTTTGTCTTGGATCTTATCGGGCGGAGTTTTCCTTTTCGATACACAACCCTTTGCGCTTGCCGCACTATGCGCCACAGAGCAAAATCTCTTTCCAATATTTTTTGGAATCTTAGTGGCGGTAATTGGCAAGCGGGCGCCCGTTCAAGTCTTGTGGGGGGCGCTCGCGATACTTATATTCAGAATAATAATTTCATTCATTCCGGACTTCCACGAAAAAAGACGCGACGGCATAAAAGCGACCACGATAAATCTTTCGGGCTTTTATGACGGCAACGTGCCGCTTTTAGCTGAGGGCATTACAACAAAAAAGAAATTTCGCGACAATATCATTACACCCACAGTAAGCTTTTTGGAAAGAATATTGGGTATATCCTCCGACGGCATTCCCCACACCGCGCACAGTCCGCGCGACAGGGCGCGCAGATATAATGAAAATCTCCCCGCCAAAGCCCTGTTCTCAAGTATCGGCGGATTTGTTTTTGGATTGTTTGTTCTGATAGATGGCGACTATTCCTTTTTTGATATGTTCGGCGCACTGAGCCTGATATTCCTCACACCACTCTTGGTCGTACTCTTCTCGGGAATGGACAGCTCAGATGTCCCGTACAAAGGCTGGATGCACAGCATATCATGGTTTTTCTTGCTTGTTATAGCACTTAATGCTTCAAACGGCACTTATCTTCTCGGCATATATCTTGCGCCGCTTGCGGCTATGCTGTTCACGCTGTTTATAACAGATACCCGCGGCACCGTATCGGGATGTCTGTGCGGCATAATTTTCGGACTTTTGTACTCCCCGCTTTACGCGCCTCTCCTTTTTATCTGCGCCCTTGCCTACGGCATGTTTTCAACCCTGAAAAAGAGTATGGCATTTGGTCTTGTGTGCCTCGCCACAGTTCTCTGGTGCTATTATTTTGGCGGCACGCAGGGACTTGTTCAAACTCTGACGCCCATGCTTATCGCGGTTCCCATTTTCTACATATGCGAAAAATACTACGAGATACTGTTTCCCGAAAGAATAACGAAGAAGGCTGGAGAAAATGAGCACGCATTTGAAAGAAAGCACGCTCACGCCGACGGCATTTATTTTGCCGAGGCGGTTCGAGAAAAAGAAAAAAACGAGAGCATGACGGACAAGCTCGGCGCGCTCTCGGAGGCATTTTCGTCTCTTTCGAAAACCTTTAATGACCTGGTGGACAGATTTCGCCGCCCCGACATTCTCGGACTGAAAAAAATATCCGACGGAGTTTTTGAGAAAAATTGCAAGGATTGCCGAAACTGTGATATCTGTTGGGGCGCCGAATATTCCGAGACATTGGAAACGGTCAACAAAATAACGTCCATGCTGCATACAAAAGGGTTTGTAGAGCCGTCCGATCTTTCCGAAAGCTTTTATTGCTCGTGTCCTCGCGCCGATCGCATAATATGCGATGTAAATAACGAGTGCAAGCAAGCCACCGCCGAACTTATTCAAGGCAGAAAAACAGACGGATTTGCTTCGAACTTTGACGATATAAGCGCAATTCTGCGTGACGCGCTTGAGGGAGAAGGAGAAGAATATGAATGCGATCTCGATGCAGGCGCAAAAATATACGACATGCTCACAAGCCTGGGATACAAAATTCGCGGTGTCGTCGTATGCGGAAAGCGCTGCAAAAGGATACTCATAAAAAGCCCCTCGGCCTCCACGCAGAGCGATACGCTCGGAGGCGCGAAGCTTTGTAAACAATTCAGCGAGCTGTTGGGTGTCGAGCTGATGGGCCCTGTGTTTGAAATGTCTCCCGACGAGACGGTCATGATGTTCTGCTCAAAGCCTAAACTGAGCGCAATTTGCTCTCACGGCAGACTCGCAGCAGACAATGACCGTGAGAGCGCTTACTCACAGATACTTGAAGGAGACGGCGTGTCATTTTTTAAAAACAGTGAGGATAGTGAAACGGCTTGCGGTGATTGCACCAAGGTATTCGTAAACAAGAACTCCTATTTCTATTCGCTTATAAGCGACGGAATGGGCAGCGGCGAGGACGCCGCACTCTCCTCGGAGATATGCTCAATGTTCGTTGAAAAAATGATCATGGCAGGAAACCGCGCCGATATTACGGTGCGAATGCTGAATAATTTTCTGCGCTCCGAGAACATCGGTCTTGGGAAGGAATGTTCCGCTACTCTTGATCTTTTTGAGCTTGATCTTATAAGTGGATCGGCTTCTTTTATCAAAAGCGGAGCTGCTCCGACGTTTATTTGCCGTGAAAAAACAGTCTACAAAGTCAACTCCCGAACTATGCCCGTCGGCATTATGAAGCAGGCGGATGCCAAACTCACCAAGTTTGATACTCTCCCTTGGGACCTCGTAGTCATGATCAGCGACGGCTGTTGTCCCGACAGCGAGGACTGTCCGTGGCTGGTTGACTATCTCACCAAAATAAGCCTGCCACAAGGATTTACATCCCCCGAAAAGCTTGAAGAATTCACATGCGAGGTAAAAGACAAGATCCTCAGTCTGGCTGTAGAAAACTCTCCGTGTGACCGACATCGAGACGACATTTCCGTTTCAGTGGTGCTGATATGTGCATAAAATAACGCAAAAGCCTTGACAAACAAGGGGAAAAGAGGTATAATTTTTTTATTATTTTAAACGAAAGGAATTAAAAGTCGATGACAAACATTCCTAACATTTACGGCTGCATGGTATTCAACGATTCCGTCATGAAGGAAAGACTTCCATCTGACGTGTACACATCTCTTAAAAACACCATTCAGACGGGCAAGACCATAGACGTTTCAATAGCAAACGAGGTCGCCTCCGCGATGAAGGACTGGGCGTGCGAGAAGGGTGCGACACACTACACTCACTGGTTCCAACCCCTGACCAGCGTCACCGCCGAAAAGCATGATTCTTTCATCTGCCCCGACGGCAGAGACAAAGTGGTAATGGAATTTTCGGGCAAGGAGCTTATCAAGGGCGAATCTGATGCTTCTTCTTTCCCGTCAGGAGGACTTCGTGAAACCTGCAACGCTCGCGGATATACCGCGTGGGATCCTTCCTCGTATGCTTTTATAAAAAATAAAACTCTTTATATTCCTACTGTTTTTTTCTCATACGGCGGTGAGTCTCTGGATGCAAAAACGCCCCTTCTTCGCTCCATGGATGCGCTCAGTGAGCAGGCTCTCCGTGTTTTGTCTGCACTTGGAGACACTTCCGCGTCCAGAGTGTTGACTTCGGTCGGCGCAGAGCAGGAATATTTCCTTGTAAATAAAGAATTTTACGACAAGCGTGAGGACCTGATATACACGGGCAGAACGCTTTTCGGCGCTCCCGCCCCCAAGGGAGAGGAGCTTGAGGATCACTACTTTGGCCCACTGAAGACCAAGGTCGCCGAGTATATGTCCGAGGTTGACACCGAGCTTTGGAAGCTCGGAATAAGCTCCAAGACCAAGCACAACGAGGTAGCTCCCTCTCAGCATGAGCTTGCCCCCATATATGAGCCAACGAGCGTGGCGCTTGACCATAATATGCTCATAATGGACACTATGAAACGTGTTGCGGAGCATCACGGAATGGTCGCTCTGCTTCATGAAAAGCCATATGCCGGAATTAGCGGCTCCGGTAAGCACAACAACTGGTCTATTTCTACCGACACGGGAGAAAATCTGCTCAGCCCCGGCAAAAATCCCGCTTCAAACACAAGATTTTTACTGTTTCTGTCAGCAATAATCCGGGCGGTAGATGAATATCAGGATCTGCTCAGATTTTCGGTGGCTTCCCCCGGAAACGACCACCGTCTCGGAGCTAACGAAGCTCCTCCCGCAATAGTTTCCATATTCCTTGGCGATGAGCTTGAGGCAATAGTTGAAGCGATCGTGGGAGATACGGATTACACAGAAAAAGCAAGACTTAAAACAAATATCGGCGTTCCCAGCGTACCCACGTTCAGATACGATTCCACAGACAGAAACAGAACGTCTCCGTTCGCTTTTACAGGAAATAAATTTGAGTTCCGTATGCTCGGCTCATCGCAAAATATAGCCATGCCCAATATCGTTCTTAACACCGCAGTAGCGGGCGTGCTGTGCGATTTCGCAGACGCTTTGGAGAACGCAGAGAGCGTCACCGACAAAGCAAAAGAGATAATAAAACAAACTCTCACCTGTCACCGCAGAATAATATTCAACGGCAACGGATATTCCGAGGAGTGGGTAGCCGAGGCTCACAGACGAGGGCTACTCAATCTCAAAACCAGCGTTGACGCATATCCCTGCCTGCTTGCGGATAAAAACATTGCTCTGTTCGGCAGGTTCGGTGTTATGAACGAAGCGGAGCTTCGCGCGCGTCACGCCGTGCTTTTCGAAACGTATTGCAAAACAGTCGGTATTGAAGCAAAGACCATGATAGATATAGTAAACAAAAAGATAATCCCATCTATTGAGCGTTATCTTTGTGAGCTCGCCACCACGGCCAAAGCAAAGCGAGACATCTGCGGAGATGGAGTAATAGCGCTTGAAAAATCACTGATTTTGAAACTCACCGAGCTGTGCGAAAATATAAATTCAACCGCGCAAAAGCTCAAAGATCATACCGTAAGCGCAAAGAGCAAAAGCAATTCCAAGCAAAGCGCGGAATATTACAGAGACTGCGTTTGCCCGGAAATGGCTCGTCTTCGTCTTGCGGTCGATGCCGCAGAACAGCTTGTACCTGCTGATCTCTGGCCTCTCCCCTCTTACGGAGAGTTGACGTATAAGCAGTAATTTATTTTATATAACAAAACAAGACTGCGGCGGCAGTCTTGTTTTGTTATAATCTTTACTCATAAACGATCTCTGCGTTCTTATACAATATCGCGCAGATCTTTCCGTACATTGCGCTGAGTTTGATGTTGTATTCTCCGACAGTCTCAACGATATCGGCTCTTGTAAGCTTTTCGCCGTTGCTTTCCGCCTGCTGGATATAATACTGTATTTCCGCCTCGTATTCCTCATCCGTCAAGGAGTATCCCTCGATCTGCGCTATCGCATGGCAAATAAGGTTCTGCTTTATAACAGTTGTGTACTGTTCCTCAACAAAGGCTTCCCAATCCGCGCCGTCTTCAAGTCCGTTGTACTGGATAATAAAGTCGCCGAGATCCTTGAATTTATATCCCTGAGAAGAGTACTTTTCCCACTCATCCTGATACATGGTCATATATTCGTTCTTATAAAACTCCATCTCGGATTCGGGCATTCTTATGAACTCAACCTTCTCTATAAGCTGATCCATAAGATCACTTATTACCGTACTCTGTATCATACCCTCTTGAACCGCTTCAAGGTTTTTCTTGATGTAAGTTTTGTACTCCGATACTATGTCGGGTGTGTCCTGAAGCTCTTGTGCGCTCTTGTATTTGAGTATGTTTATAATAGTCGCAGGATTAAGCTCTGGCACCTCGTACTGAACTACTCTTTTGACGTATACAAGATATTCCACTTCCTTGCCCGCTATATCGGGATTCTTTGCGTAAACCTCGGGCATCTTGACTTTTATGGAAATTCTGTTTTCCTCGCTTGTCTGATTGGGAACAATGCCTATAAGCTGCTCCTCAAAAGCAAGTCCCGCATGAAACTCTCCCGACCCTATGGATACGGCATAAGGAGAATCAGGCGCAGACGACATATTTGACTCGCTACTGATGGGCGAGCCGTCTATAAATCCCTCGTAGAATATATACGCGGTATCTCCATAGACTGCCGCCTCATCAATTACACTCTCTCCGCCGTTGAGCTGTTTTTTATTGGCAAAAAGAAGGTTCTTGATATAAGCATCCACTTCTTCGTCGGTCACAAGAAAATCTTTTGATATCTTGGATACCATCTTATTATAGTCAGATGGCGTGATCTCCACAAACTTTGTCATGTCCGACTTTACGTAATCCAATCTGCCATCCTTTGTCAGCTTTTCGGGTTTGCATGCCCGGAGTATAACTACAAGTAATATTGCAGCTATAACCAACGCAAAGACCGAACACGCTATTATTATCTTATTCTTTCTTCTCATGTTTTACCGTCCTGATGTTTTAACTCTGTATTAAATGATACTATATCCCGAAAAAAAAGTCAATAGAAATCACAAAACTTTCATGCTCCCTATCTTTTGAGTTGACATCTTTTGACTCAAATGATATAATTATCATATCACCATCTGGAGGCAAAAAAATGCGCATCAACAAGAAAAAGATTGCGAAACTTACAAGCGGCATTGATATATATACCTACGGAAAAATAGATTCCACAAACACACAGGCAAGGCGTCTTATTCTCTCAAACCCGACCTCTCCGGCTCTCATCATAGCCAAAAAGCAGACCGCCGGGCGCGGTAGAATGGGAAGAAGCTTTTACAGCTCAGGAAACGGAATATATATGTCGTTTGTCTTCCCCGTCAGTGAATCCGAGCACGCCGTATCCGTGACCACAGCCGCGGCGAGCGCGACAGTTCACGCCCTGCTTTGCAACTGCGAGGGCGACTTTTTAATCAAATGGGTAAACGATATATACAATTACCAAAAAAAGGTCTGCGGTATTCTCGCGGAGTGCGCCTCTTCTCTTGAAAACAACAAATACATGATAGTTGGCATAGGAATAAACGTGGGAAAAAATAAATTTCCTCCGGAGATACAGGATATTGCCGGATCTGTAGATGTTATCACATCTGCCGAGCAGCTTATAGCAAGCATTGTAAACGACCTCAAAAAATTTGCGCTTCATCCTCTTGACCGTTCGTATATGTCTTTGTACAGAGAGCATTTTATGCTGGGCGGAGCAAGTGTAAGCGCAACTCACAACGGGCATGAAGTAATAGGAGAAGTTATCGGTGTTGACGATGACGGAGGTCTTCTGCTCTCGGTTGACGGCGAAAAAGTGCGAATTTTCAGCGGTGAGGTCACAGTACGTCGAATAAATGATTAAATTCTATTGACAATACCGCAAATAGTGGTATAATAAGTGTGTGCAAAACACAAATTTGAAGAGTAAAGCTTGGGGCGTAAGTGCTGCGGGGACGGGGAGTTGTCCTGCGGACGAATTTTGACGGATGTCAATGCGGTCACAAGCTTGCATCCCGCTTCATACGGCATCAAAAAGGATACTTTTACCTTCTTTCTGCCTATGGCGAGAGGAGGTATTTTTTATGAAAAAAACATCAAACAAGCTCCTTTTCGGCAATCTCAAGCTCATGGCTTGCGCGGCAATACTCGCGGCGATGAGCATAGTTCTCGGCAAGCTCCTTGCCTTCAACCTCACACCCGTGATACGCATAAGCTTTGAAAACCTTCCCGTTATTCTATCGGGTATATTTTTCGGCCCCGCGGTTGGCGCGTCGGTGGGAATCATAGCCGATCTGCTCGGAAGTCTTATGGTGGGCTACGCCATAAATCCCATAATCACGATCGGCGCGGGTGTTATAGGTCTGTGCAGCGGTACCGTATCGTCATTTTTCCAAAAGAAAAATCTTTTGTCGGTCATCCTTGCAGTCTCCCTTTCGCATCTGCTCGGCTCTGTATTGATAAAAACAGCCGGCTTGGTATTTTTCTATGACATGCCTTTTGGGGCAACGCTTTTGTGGAGACTCCTGACGTATCTCGCTATCGGTGTGGCTGAGTGCCTTATCATTTACCTGATAGTAAAAAACACCGCGCTTGACCGTCAGGTAAAATCCATGCTTCAGACGGGCAAAACCTGTCACTCGGATAACTGCCACGCAATGACTTATTCCGAGGCTCTCCAATATATTCATTCCGTATCATGGAAGGGATCCCGCCCCGGACTTGAGCGCACGACCGAACTGCTTGAGAAAATGGGCAATCCTCAAGATAAGCTCAAGTTCATTCACGTTGCGGGAACAAACGGCAAAGGCTCTTTCTGCGCCATGACGGCAAATATCCTCAAATGCGCAGGATATAAGGTCGGACTTTATACCTCACCGTTCGTACTCCGATTTAATGAACGCATGAAGATAAACGGCGAGGATATCCCTGATGCCGAGCTTGCAAAAATCACCGAATACGTAAAACCGTTTGCCGATTCGATGCAGGATGCGCCTACGGAATTTGAACTCATCACGGCTATAGCATTTGAATATTTTTCAAGACAAAAATGCGACGTAGTAGTACTTGAGTGCGGAATGGGCGGAAGACTTGATTCAACAAACGTAATCAAAAAACCGCTTTTGTCGGTCATAACGGGAATATCCTTTGACCACACTGCCTTTCTCGGCAACACTATCCCCGAGATAGCAAGAGAAAAGGCGGGTATCATAAAGCAAAATTGCCCCGTTCTGTTCTGCTCGGACAACACCGAGGCGGCAAAGATCATAAAAGCTAAGGCGGACGAGTGCGGCTCGGACTATTTTGAGGTGGACCGCTCCTCATTTACCCTCAAGGCTACAAGCCTTGACGGCTCGATATTTGACTTTTACGATTACAAAAATGTAAACATACCTCTGCTCGGCTCGTATCAACCGCACAATGCCTGCAACGCACTTGCGGCGGTAAACCTTTTGAACAGTTGTAATTTTCGCATTCCCGTCCGTGCGATCTATGACGGACTTGCCACTGTACAGTGGAGAGCAAGATTTGAAAAGCTCAGCGACAGTCCCGTAATTATTTCGGACGGCGGTCATAATCCCGAAGGAATTGACGCGGCAATAGAAAGCGTAAAGCTTTATTTCCCAAATCAAAAGGTCATCCTCATAACGGGTGTTATGGCTGACAAGGACTATTCCTACATGGCGCAAAAGATGAGCGAGGTCGCAAGCACCGCCTTCTGCGTTACCCCCGACAATCCGAGAGCTTTAAGCGCCGAGGATTTTTCAAAAGTATTTGAAAGCATGGGCGTCTCAGCCGTGCCGTGTGAAAGCGTTGAATCGGCGGTAAATGCCGCAAAGCAAAAGGCGCTCGAAGAAAACAAGCCCATAATTTCTCTGGGCTCTCTCTATATGTACTGCGAAATATTTAATGCCATGCAACGCACGGAACGCAGAGCGCAGAGCTAAGAGTGTGCCACCACCCCCCACTGTAAAAACTAATTCGTGAGTTCGTAACCATCCTCACGTAAAACAAAACTAAGGAGCCGTATCTGCCGTCGCGCAGATCGGACACGTCAACAAAGACGCGGGCAAGCTAAAATGAAAAATTCCACACAAAAAAGAGCGCTGGCTCTATGTCGCGCGTCAATCATCGCCGCCTTGTACGTTGCCTTGACTTATCTGGCAATGCTTTTCGGACTTGACAAGGGCGCAATTCAAATTCGTTTTTCCGAAGCGCTGTGCATTCTTCCCGTGTTCTTCCCCGAAGCAATCGGCGGTCTTTACGTAGGGTGCCTTCTGGCAAATCTGCTCACAGGCGCGGCAGCACTTGATATCGCGCTCGGTCCGATAGCTACTCTTGTGGGCGCTTTGGGCGCATATCTGCTGGGTATGCTCATGCGAAAGAAAAACATTAAAAATTTCTTTTTCAAATGTACAGTCCCCCTCCCCACAATAATAGCAAACACAATAATTGTTCCTTTCGTTATCTATATTTGCTACACTCCCGCATCCGAACAAAGTCTTGCCGCCATTCCGTTTTTCGCTCTCACCGTATTCATCGGAGAGCTTATCTCGGCGGGCATTTTGGGTGTAGCGCTGCTTGGAGCGATAGAAAAAAAGCAAAAATATCTCAAATAAAAATAAGAGCTAAGGAAATCCTTAGCTCTTGTTTTTATCCGACCAGATCTCCGATTGTAAGCGCTCTGTCGGAAACTGTAGTCACTACTGTGTTGAGGAACAAAACATCGTCTACGTCATTTTCAACTACGAAATCCGTAAGGTTTCCGTCATAATAGCGGTAATCTATTACGTAAACGTACTCATAAGAATCCACAAGGAAAGGAACAAATGCGTTTCCGTAGGATTCCTTTATAACGACTATGGACGAGCCGTCGTTTTTATTTGGGTTATGTATTTCGGTCAAAGGATTGTCTCCACCGATAAAGCAAAGATATTTATTCGCCGCAGAGTACTTATCCGCGCCCTTGTAAACTACAGCGTACTCCGTCTTTGTTCCGTCTTCCTTTGTAACGGTTGCAAGGTTGCTTCCCTTGGGCAGAAACGCCTCTACAAAATCCGGATTGTCCCGAAGCACATTATTCTGTCCCGACCATGAATAAAAGGTTCCCAAAAATCCGTCAAACGTAAGTCTCTCATACTGCGACAGCGGTGTTGGAGTTATTCCCTTCGCGTTGCAAAAAGCGACGTATGCGTAATACGCGCCGCGCGCCGTCCAGTGGTGGTCGGTTCTGAAATACAGATATTCATTCTTATGCGCCCAAAGCTGTGAGTGCGCGTCAACCGCCTTTACGTTGCCCGAAAGGTGTGAATATATGTAATTGATCGATTCTTTACAGTCAGATGCGCCTATTTCATTTATCTGATCATCAGTCAATTTGTAGGTATAATGCAGCGGTATGACCATATCATACACATTTGCCTTGCCTGCCAAGTTCTTTCCTGCTCTGTTTATAGCTTCTATATATCTGTCTGTCCGTCCTTGATCAAACGTGTACGTCTCAAACGCAGTAGCGGTGTTTTTCTGTATCCATATGCCCTCAAAGCTACTCACGTCCCCAGCGTTCTGCACGCTGTCGTTGCCAAACACTATAAGCTCATCGTCAGATTTTCCGTAAAGAGATTTTATCCATGAATTTGCACTTATCATAGATTCTCTTAGTGGATACGTGTCGGAATACCACAAGCTCACGTCGGAAAAATATTTTCCCGACCAGAAGTCCTCAAAAGTAAGCGATGGGTACTCGGTAAGGTTTCTTTTTTCAGTTTCAGAATAATCGGGGCGGAAGAAAAAGCACATTCCCACAACAGAGAAAATAAGCAGCACACAAACGCACGAGACTATTTTCACTATATGAGTTTTATTTTCAAATCCGCGACGGTTTTCTTTTCCAAATATCTTTTTCATTTTCAGTCCTTATATCAAAATTGGAAGTAAATAAAGGGGTTGTAGCTGTCTCCCGCCAATGCGATAAGAGACAGAATTATAAGCATAGCAGGCACTACCGCGCCAATACACAGACTTACGCGCTGTGTGTATTTATTCTTTTGCATAAGCCTTGTTACAAAAGGAACTATGGGGGTACATGCCAGAACACTGACTATAAGAAGGAATATATTTGCCGAGAACTGGCTTTGGACCTGCATTCCCGAAAAGCCGTTTGAGTTTGCACCAAACATGCTGCCGAGAGCTATTCCGAAATCCTTAAGACTTGTAAACTTAAACAGCATAGTTCCCAAGAACACCACTACAAGAGTGTATAGCGTTCTCGGAATTCGCGTCAGAGCCGTGGGTACCGCCTTGAATTTGAACACAAATTTTTCGAGCGCCAAAAATACAAAATAGAATATTCCCCACAAAACAAAGTTCCACGACGCCCCGTGCCAGAATCCCGTAAGCGCCCATACCACAAAAAGGTTGAATACATGTCGCGGCAGAGACACTCTGTTTCCACCGAGAGGAATATACACGTAATCTCTGAAAAACGATGAAAGTGATATATGCCAGCGTCTCCAAAAATCTGTAACTGAATGCGAAACGTAGGGATAATTGAAGTTTTCCTTGTAGTGAAATCCCACCATGAGTCCCATTCCTATCGCCATATCCGAATACGCAGAGAAATCCAGATAAAGCTGTAATGCATACGCAAACACGCCGAGAATTATTCCAAGAGACGACTGATCCTGCAATCTGTCAGATGCCAAAAGAGCATCCGCTATAGCAGCGCAACCGTTTGCAAGTATAGCTTTTTTCGCAAGACCTACGGCAAATCGCGAAAAACCGCGGCTGAGTGTTTCAAGAGATACGTCTCTGTTTTCTATCTCGCGCTCAATGTCCGCATAACGAACTATAGGCCCTGCTATGCACTGATGGAAAAGAGACGCATAAAGAAGAAGCTTCCAATACGCTTTCTGCGCTTTTATCTCTCCCCTGTAAACGTCTATTACATAGGAGATGAGCTGGAACGTGTAAAAAGATATTCCTATCGGCAAAACTATTGACGGCGCTGTGGCATCAAGTCCGAAAAGGTTTATAAAATTACTTGCAAAAAAGCCTGTATATTTAAAGAAAACAAGCAGCGCCAGACATGCGCATACAGTTATCCAGGTGTGTCCAAGACGAAGTCTTTTGCTTTTGTACTTTTCAATTATGAGCGCGCCGCCAAAGCAAATGAACGTTTCAAGGCACAAAAGAAGGCACAGAGCCGGTCCGCCCCATGCGTAAAAGATAAGAGAGCTTATAAGGAGTATTATATTTTTTTGCTTCATTGTTTTGCCAAAGAGATACACTCCGTAACACAAAACAAGGAACACAAGTATAAAAAACATGCTTGAAAAAACCATATACTGTCACCCGTCGTCGGAAAAATTAAAATTTTGCCATCTGTATTAATTGTATCATTCAACAGATCGGTTTTCAAGGGGGATAGTAATGAATTTTTTGAAAACTTTAAAATTTATTGCGCATTGCAAATAAATTGTATTCAACTTGTTGAAATGCCGAATTTTTTATGTTATAATTAGTTCATATCATTAAAAGGAGAATTGCCATGACCGAAATACAAAAGGTACAACAGATATGCACGGAAGCAAAGACTGCCTCTGTCAAGTTTGCAATACTCAATACAAAAGAAAAAAATAAGATCCTTGACGCTATAGCAAAAAAGCTCACAGAAAATATACAGAGCATTCTTTTGGCAAACAAGGCTGACCTTGACGCTGCCGAGGAAAACGGTGTTCCCGCCCCCATGCTCGACCGACTTATGCTCAATGAGGCAAGAATAAACGATATATGTGATTCACTGTACGCTCTCATCAAGCTCCGTGATCCTGTGGGTTCGGGAGAGGTGTTCACGACCGAGGGCGGACTTGAAATATGTTGTGAAAAAGTGCCGCTTGGCGTTGTAGCTATAATTTACGAGGCGCGCCCCAACGTAACAGTTGACGCGGCGGCGCTTTGCCTCAAGACAGGCAACGCGGTAGTTCTCCGCGGCGGTCGCGAGGCAGTAAACACAAATCTTGAGCTTATCCGTATAATGAAGTCTGCTATTGAGGAATGCGGATCCGATCCGGCAATTCTCGGATTTATAGAGCCCGGCGCAGGACATGAATCCGCAAATGCCCTTATGTCCATGCGCGGTCTTGTCGACGTTCTCATTCCCCGCGGAAGCAAGCGACTTATCCGCGCGGTAGTTGACAACGCAAAAGTTCCCGTTATTGAGACGGGCGCGGGCAACTGCCACCTTTACGTAGATGACACCGCCGATATCGACATGGCGGTCAAGGTAGCAATAAACGCAAAATGCTCACGTCCCGCAGTGTGCAACGCAATAGAGACTCTGCTCGTACATTCGTCCGTAGTGGCTGATTTTCTTCCTGAATTCGTCAAAGCGGTGTCGGACAAGTATTCGCTCGAAATAAGAGGCTGTGAGCGCACGCGCAAAATTTTGCCCTGTGCCAAGGTCGTGACTGAAGAGGATTTTGAAACAGAATACGACGATTTCATTCTCGCGGTAAAGGTCGTTGACTCGATAGACGAGGCTATTGAGCATATCAACAAGTATAATACCGGTCACAGCGAGGCGATAATAACAAACTCGGCAGACAATGCAAATAAATTCCGCAAGCTTATTGATGCGGCGGCAGTTTACGTTAACGCATCCACAAGATTTACGGACGGCGGTGAATTCGGATTTGGCGCGGAAATAGGAATTTCCACTCAAAAGCTTCACGCGCGCGGCCCTATGGGACTTGATGCGCTCACAACGCAAAAGTATCTTATAAACGGCAACGGACAGGTAAGATAAGTGCAGAGTGCAGAGTGCAAAGTGCAGAGTGCAGAGTGCAGAGTGCAGAATTTATTTATTATCCGTAAGAAAAGGTTAAAAGGAGATACCTATGAAACTACTTATAGCTTCCGACATTCACGGTGACGCGCTTTGCTGCGAAAAAATGCTTGAGGCAGCAAAAAAGCACGGTGTGCAAAAGATAGTTATTCTCGGCGATATTCTTTATCACGGACCAAGAAATGATCTACCCGAAAATTATGCGCCAAAGGATGTTATTTCCCAGCTCAACGCAGTCTCCGATAAGCTTATTTGCGTAAGAGGAAACTGTGATACAGAGGTCGATCAGATGGTTCTGAATTTTCCCATTCTCTCAACGACCGGAATAATTTATGATGGAGAAAAAGACCTTACTCTCCACCTATCACATGGGCATCTCTATTCCCCCGACAATCTTCCGCCAATAAGCGGTCATTCTGTTTTTCTTTACGGGCACACCCATCTTGTCGGTTTTTCGGAAAAGAACGGCGTGGTTTGCCTTAATCCCGGCTCGGTAAGTTTACCCAAAGGCGGAAATCCCAAAACCTATGCGGTGTATAGCTGCGGAGAATTTTCGATATTTACTCTCGACGGAGAGCTAAAAGAGGTCAGATCCCTTTAAAAAATTTACATTTTCTATTTTGTGCCTATTGACAATTTTTTTTGAGCATGATATAATAAAATGTAAATATATTGGTTGCAGTATGCAACACAGACACTAAGTATCTAATTTTGGAGGTATAAAACAATGGTAGTAGCCGGCGATTTTAAGAATGGCATTACATTTGAAATGGACGGTAACGTATTCCAGGTTATCGAATTCCAGCACGTAAAACCCGGTAAGGGTGCAGCTTTCGTTCGTACGAAGCTCAAGAACGTAATTACAGGCGCGGTTGTTGAAAAGACATTCAGCCCCACAGACAAGTATGAAAACGCATATATCGAGAGAAAGGACATGCAGTACTCCTACAACGACGGTGACCTTTACTACTTCATGGACATGGAAACATTCGATATGCTTCCTCTTAACAGAGACAAGCTCGGCGATGCTTTCAAGTTCGTTAAGGAAGAGATGATGTGCAAGATCATTTCCTACAAGGGCAACGTATTCGGAGTTGAGCCTCCCACATTCGTTGAGCTTGAGGTTACAGAGACAGACCCCGGCTTCGCAGGCAATACAGCTACAAACGCTCTTAAGCCCGCTACTCTTGAGACGGGCGCGGTAATCAAGGTTCCGCTTTTCATCAACGTTGGCGACGTTCTCAAGATAGATACTCGCGACGGTCAGTATCTCTCCAGAGCATAATTAAATATCTCAAATAAAAAATTTCGGGAAATCCGTGCCGACACGTTGCGGATTTCCCGTTTTTAAAAATTTTATAAAGGATGGTAAGAAAAATGACACTTACAGAAAGATGCGCTTATATAAAGGGACTTGCAGAAGGTCTTGACTTTGATAAGAAGGATACAGCTGAAGCAAAACTCATCAAAGCTCTCATCGATCTTTGCACAGAAATGGCAGAGGAGATCGACGACGTTGAGTACGATATCGCTGAGCTTGCAGACTACTGCGAGGAGCTTGACGAGGATCTCGGTGATGTTGAGGAGGTTCTTCTCGACCTCGACGATGAGGATGATGATTGGGAGTGCGACGGGGATTGCGATTGCTGCGATATGTGCGATGAATGCGAAGATTGCGATGACTGCGAGCTTTACGATGAGGAATACTACGAGATAGTTTGTCCTTCTTGCGGAGAAACAGTTTGCTTCGATGAATCCGTAAATGCCGAGGAGCTTGCTTGCCCCGCTTGCGGCGCAACACTCGGATGCATTGTTGAAGACGACGACGTAAATACAGTTGAATAATATGTTTGAGGGGAACCTTTTTGAAAAAGGTTCCCCTCTCGCTTCTAAAAACTTTCAAAAAGCAAGATCTCACCATAGCCGTGAGGTCTTATTTTTTATTAAGCGCAAAAATCCCCCCCGAGCTTTAAGCTCAGGGGGGTATTTATGTTTTAGTTAAATTAGATCTAACTTATATTAGAGACCTGCGATCTCCATCATATCAGCCTCTGCCTGGTTACCGTAGAATCCGATAACTGCTGCTGCATTTGCTGTTGCGCTGTCGATCTTATTAACCTCTACTCTTGCGTCAGCAATGTAGTTCTTAAGCTCTGCCTTGATTGTTGCATCAGATGTCTGAGCATCAATTGCTACGTATGCATTATATACCTTAACGAGAGCTTCGTACTTAACTGCAACGAGTGCGCAATCATCAACCTTCTTAAGCTGTGCGGAAGTGAAGCATCCTCTGTAGTCGCCATCGTTGAGTGTCTTAAAGTCTGCAAGCTTAGTCTGGATTGCTACAACTGCTGCTGCATATGTATCCTTTTCACCTACGTTTGCGAAGTAAGGAGCGGATGCATCATCACCAAGCGTGGGCACTGCGAGAGCTGCAATATCAGCAATGATCTCATTCTTAAGTGTCTCAAGCTCAGCGAGCTTAGCCTCAGCTGCTACGAGGGCTGCGGGATCTACAACTGTGCCGTTCTCTGCATTCTGCTCAACGTTGTTGTTTGCACATGCCTTAACCCACTTGTCGTAGTCTGCTCTGAGAGTTGTTACTGTATTCTTGGAATCTGTTGTGATAGTACCAAGGTTGTTGATTCTATCCTGAAGTGCTACTGCCTGAGCTGCGAGATCAGCGATGAGAGCCTCACGCTCTGCAATAAGCTCTACGAGTTTAGCTTCAAGCTCTGTGAGCTTTGCTTCCTCTACAGCTGTACCGACATCTGTAAGGTCGTTTGCTGCTGCGTAATCAGCTGTGATCACACCGTATACGTCGAACCATGCTCTTACTGCTTTAAGTGCTGTCTCAGAGTAGATGAGGTTTTCTGTTCCTGCGAAGAGATCCTGAACGTGGTCTGTGTAGCAAGCTGCCCAATCTGCCTGAGCAGTTGCAAGCCATGCCTTGTATGCTGTATCAATACTGTTAACTGTTGTGATGAGCATTTCGTGTGTGAGCGCACCCTCAGATCTCCAATCGAGAACGAATGCAACACCGTCGGGATCCGTTGCAAGACCGATCCATGTGTTACGTGCAACCTTAGCTGCTGCGATATCTGCTGCTGTTTCGAACTTGTAGCCGCCCTCAACTGCTGCCTGGAGTGCTTCCATAGCTGCTGTTACATCGTCAGCTGCAGTGATAAGGTGAGCGATCTGAGCCTCAAATTCTGTATTGATAGCATCAAATGCAGCCTCATCAATGAGTTCTCTGATCTCAGCGTATGCTTCAGCGTTAGCCTCTGCTGTGAACTCTGCGTAGAGTGCATCAAGTCTTTCTACCCATGTAGCAGATGCTGCTCTGTAAGCCTTAATAACTTCGAACTCAGCCTTTACGCCTTCAATTGTTGTGAACTCAGCGCTGTCAAGAATTGTTGCAACTGCGTCTGCATCAGCAACGATTGCTGCGAGAGTCAAGTACTGATCTTCAACTGCACAGAATGCTGTCTCTGCCTCAACAAGTGCTGCAACGATCTCGGAATCTCCGTGGAGAGCTGCCATGTAATCGCGGTTATCAACGAATGCAACATAGTCTGCTCTGATATCAGCAATATCTGCGCCGCCGTTTGCAACATCATCATAGATAGCTGCGAGGTTGTCGATATATGCGTTCATACGAGCTGTAAGCTCAGCTGCGTAAATGTCAACGTACTTAGCATAGTATGCAGCGAGAACTTCGTCGTATGCTGCGATAAGCTCTGTCACGTCTGCTGTGATTGTATCAATGTATGTGCGAGTATTATCGATAATTGCCTTGTCATCAAGGAGATCGAGAAGGTCGTCTGCTGCATCGATGCCCGCCTGTGCAAGATCGAAGAATGCGATTACGAGATCTGCCTTTACAACGTTAATTGCATCTGTGAGTGCTGTTGTATCTATAACAAATTCTGCGTCTGCAGCGTAATCAGCGATAACTGTATCGATAGCTGCGAGTGCCTTCTTAACATTGTCAAGAGCTGTAACGTCAGCTGCTGCGTCAAGATCAGCTGCTGCGAATGCGATCATCTTGTATACAACGTTTGCTCTTGTTGCGTTATAAGCTGCAACAACATTTGCTGTATCAACGGGGATAAGCGTATCTGCCGCAAGATCAGCGATGAGAGCTCTGAGCTCATCAAGATCTGCGTTGACTGCATCGAGACCTGCAAGGTCTGCTACTGCATCAAGGTCAGCATCTATACCTGCGTTAATGTATGCAACAACTGCTACTCTGAGTTCATTGTACTTAGCAACGTCTGCGCCAAGGTCAACAATTCTGATTCTTGCCTCGAAGAGGTTCTTCACAGCGCCGTATTCGCCGTCGATATCACCTTCAGCGATCTTAGCCTCTGCATATCCGAGAAGCTCATCAATAGTAGCCTGCTTAAGAGCTGTATAATCCTCTGCAAGTGTAGTGCCTTCAACTGCTACGTTGATATCAACTACGATCTCAGCATCAGCTGCAAGCTCATCAATAGCATCAGCTACGAGTTCAACGTATACTTCTGCTGCATTGATGTCATCAATGTTGTTAGAATCTGCAACCATAACACTTACGAAACGTGCAAGTGTCTTAACTGTGTAAAGTCTTACTGTGTTGTACTCTGCAACGAGTTCATCAGCATACTCACCGTCAGCGATGATAGCAAGTATCTCTGCTCTTGCGATATCAAGATTCTCCCAAACAGCTGCGAGAGCATCTACGTCTCTAGCATCTGCGCGGTTCATCTCTGCCTGTGCGATGTAAGAGAGAACGTACTCTATTCTTGCATCGTAGTATGCATCCCAAAGCTCATCGTACTTGTCGTTGAGGTTTACAACAACACCGTCGATGATAAGGTTAGCCTCAAGACCCTTAGCTGCGATAGCATCAAGACCGGGCTTGTATGTGCCTGCGCCGGGAACAAATGCCTCACCGTTCTTAGCCATATCGAGATTTGCTCTGATAACTGCAAGATCGGGTGTTTCCTTAGCGAGTTCTTCTATAACGGCATCAAGGTAACCGTTGATTCTGTTAAGATTGTCAAGCTCATTGGATCTAACGTTCTCGATAGTTGCGAAGAACGCATCCTTAATAGCTGTAACTTCAGCTACAGTAAGAGCTCTGTAAAGACGAACCTGTGTAGAAGCATATTCTCTTTCGATGTCAACATCTACCATGTTGCCTTCAGCATCGATAACGTACATGTTACCGTAGCTTCCCTTGCATGCTTCCCAAAGCTGGTATGTAACATAGATTTCGTGCCATGCAGCAACAACAACCTCTGTTGTATTCTTATATTCAGCGATAGTAGCGAAGAGATCTGCGATCTGAGCATTGATGTCTGCGATCTGGCCCGCAACATTTCCGTCCATGTTTGTGATATCTTCACGGATGTCTGCGATTGTGTCCTTAATGGATACATCCTCGCCCTTGAATGCTTCTTCGATGGAATTGATCTTGTTTGTGAGTTCTTCCTTAAGATCGGAAACTGCCTTTGCAAGAGCAGCGTCAGCGTCAGCTACTGCCTTATCAAGAGCCGCCTTAAGCTCGCCGTCTGCTGCAGCCGCTGCAGCCTCAGCTGCCGCGATAGCAGATCTAACATCTGCAAAGTTCTCGTCTGTCTTGCCGGAGAGAGCTGCGATTGTTCTGTTGAGCTCTGCCTTAAGGTTATCAATTGCACCGTTAAGAGCTACGGAAGCCTCAGCAATCGTCTGCTCAAGTGCTGCCTTGAGGTCTGCGTTTGCAATAGCCTCTGCATTTACTGCTGCCTCAAGAGCTGCGTTAAGAGCAGCAATTTCTGCAGCGCAATTTGCATCGTTAGCGTCGATCTTAGCGTTGAGCTTTGCTACTGCGTCAGCAAGGTCTGCCTTAACTCCGTCAATAGCTGCGTTGAGGGTAGCCTGTGCTGCTGCGATAGCTGCGTTAAGCTCTGCCTTGAGTGCCTCGTCAGCCGCTACTGCAGCTTCCTTAGCTGTCAAAATAGCAGCGTTAAGTGTTGCAACTTCTGCGTCGATCTTTGCATTGTTGTTTGCAATAGCTGCCTCGAGAGCCGCCTTAGCTGCCGCGAGGTCTGCAGCAACCTGTTCAACATCTCCCTTAACTGCCTCGATAGCTGCATTGAGAGCAGCCTGTGCTGCTGCGATAGCTGCGTTAAGTTCTGCCTTAAGATCAGCATCTGCCTTGCTAAGAAGCTTCTCTGCTGCATCGATTGCAGACGTAAGAGCTGCTACTTCTACGCTGATGCTTGTGCTGTTAGCATTGATCTTTGCGTCGAGAGCTATCTGAGCATCACTGAGTGCCTTCTGGATATTAGCGATCTCAGTCTTAAGCGCTTCATTTATAGCTGCATCGTTTTCATCAACCTTGTTTCCAAGGTCACCAATCTGAGTGTCAACCTCAGACTTGTTTGTGTCCACTTTGTCATTGAGATCCTTAAGATCTGTCTCAATGTCCTTCTGATCTGCGGCAACATCGTCCTTATAGGAGCTGAGGTCCGCAGCCACATCGTTAACCTTACAGCCCGACATGCAAACTACAAGCGCGAGCAAAAGAGCAACGATGCTCACCGAAATTTTAAGAAAATTACGGTTCATAAATACCTCCATTTTTTGTTTTTTGTCCTTCAAAAAACATTATTTTTTCAAGAATTTCTCAAAATAGAGACAGTTAGCCCACTTTGAGACATTCTACCTTATTTACAAGTATAGCACAAACAAATTGAGTTGTCAAGCATAAAAATATTTTTTTTGTATGAAATTTATAGGAAATATTTACCTTAATTTGTTATTTTGCACTAAAATGAGCTTATTTTCCCATAAAATAAGCCCGCCGACAAACATCAGCGGGCGCAAATTATCGTCTTTTCGAGGTTTTTTTGTTTAAGGTTGCTTTTTTTGCGGTATTTTGAGAAGATCGCTCTTTTTTCGAGTGAGGATTTTTGCTGTTCCTGTTATTTTTTGAAACGGAATTGCAGTTTGAATTCCTTTGAGAGGGTTTTGACGCATGATGTCCGCCCTCCGCTCTTACAAGACACTCCTTGGTGTTTCCGATAAGGTCCTCTCTTCCCGCCGCCTTCAACGCCTCTCGCACAAGCGGAGCGTTTTGAGGACGGTTGAACTGAAGCAACGCCCTCTGGAGCTGTTTTTCCCGATAATCAACAGCGACATACACTTTTTTCATGTTCATCGGATTTATTCCCGTATAGTACATGACAGTAGACGCTGTTCCGGGCGTAGGGTAATAATCCTGCACCTGTTCCGGCGCATAGTTATCGCGTTTGAGGCACACCGCAAGCTCCACCGCATCCTGCAATGTCGAGCCGGGATGGCTTGACATAAGATACGGAACGAGATATTGCTCCTTGCCAACCTCTCGGCAAAGCTCAAAATATTTCTTGCGAAAGCCCTCATATATATTAAATGAAGGTTTTCCCATGCAAGACAGCACGCCGGACGAGCAATGCTCGGGCGCTACTTTAAGCTGTCCTGACACGTTGTCTCGCACAAGCTTTCTGAAAAACGCATCGGATTTGTCGTACATAAGATAATCAAAGCGTATTCCCGAACGAATAAATACCTTTTTTACCTTTGGCAACGCTTCTATCTCTTCAATTAACCGTATATATTCCGTGTGGTCTGCCTTAAGGTTCTTGCACGGAGTGGGCGCAAGACATTTTCTGCTTGGACAAACGCCATCCTTTAGCTGCTTATCGCAGGACGGATATCGGAAATTTGCCGTGGGGCCGCCCACGTCGTGTATGTATCCCTTAAAATCGGGCATTTCGGTTATAAGCTTCGCCTCACGAACACAAGACTCTATGCTCCTGGAGCGTACCGTTCTTCCCTGATGGAATGCCAAAGCGCAGAAATTACACGCGCCAAAACATCCTCGGTTGTGCGTGATGGAGAATCTTACCTCCTCAATAGCGGGAACCCCGCCATCCTTTTCGTACATAGGGTGATAAGTCCTTGCATACGGCAGGCTGTATACCCAGTCAAGCTCTTCTCTTTCAAGTGGCGGCATAGGGGGATTCTGGACAAGCATTTTGTTGTCGTACATCTCACATATAGCCTGTCCGTTTATGGAATCCTGATTTTTGTACTGCACACCGAATGCCTCTGCATATGCGCGTTTATCTTCCTTTAATATATTGTAGTCAAAAGTAGCCGCAACGGGATAGTTGACCTTATCCTCGGGAGAACAAAGATAAACTGTGCCTCTGACATCACGTATTTTTTTTACGGGAACGCCCTTGTCAAGAATCTCGGCTATACGGATAAGAATATTTTCTCCCATTCCGTACGTCAGAATATCCGCGCGGCTGTCCACAAGAACAGAGCGTCGAACTTTATTATCCCAATAATCGTAGTGCGCAAAACGTCGGAGTGACGCTTCAAGTCCGCCGAGTATTATCGGCACGTCTCCGTATGCTTCGCGTATGCGGTTTGAATACACTATCGTCGGACGGTCGGGACGGAATCCGCATTTTCCCCCCGGCGAATAGTAATCGTTACTTCTTTTCTTTTTTGCAGCGGTGTAATGCGCCACCATTGAATCTATATTTCCCGCGCTTACAAGAAATCCCAGCCTCGGTCTGCCGAATCTTTTAAAATCCTCACATGACTTGTAATCGGGCTGAGAGAGAACGGCTACGCGATAGCCCTTGGCTTCAAGAACTCTCGTTATTATCGCCGCGCCAAAGGTTGGGTGATCCACGTATGCATCTCCGCACACGTACACAAAGTCCGGCGCATCCCAGCCGCGCTCTCTCATCTCTGTTGCATTTACGGGAAGAAATCTGTTATCCTTCATTTTTGCTCCGAATGTAATTTACTTTTTTGGTTTGTCCTTCTGTATTTTAAAAACCTTTCTCAGTATTGGGGAAACTATCCCCGGCGCGCGCACAAGAACTATTTTCATATCAGCACCTCCGAATATGATTTTGTTGCCGTCTCATAAACAGGATATGCTGAAAACTCTCGTTTGGTTAAATATCTCTCGATTCTATCACCAGAATCCCGCCTTTTTTAACGGTTATGAGCGCCGCGTTTCCTTCAATCTCGTTTGATACCGCAAATTGAAGCTTTCTGTCAAGCGTCTTATTTTTGAGAGGATATTTTGCGCCTTCTATGCTCACGCCCTTTGCAATATCTGTCGCAATAAGTGAAAAATATTTATAGCCCTGTCCGGAAAGCAGAATGTGATTTGTGTTTTTAACATACGACACCCTATTCTGCCCGTTCAAGATTATGCCGCGAATGTGTCTTTCGTGCAGGCCCTCAAGTATCGCCAGCATTGAAAGCGCATGGTCAAGTCTACCCGATGTTGAACCTACTATAGTTATCTGAGTTGCCCCCATCCGAACCGCTTTTTCCACAGCAAGCTGCGTGTCGGTCAGATCTTTTTTTGCCGGCACCTGCAAGATCTCATCGACATCTTTGGGCAATTCACCCGCAAGAGAGTCGAAATCTCCTATAAGAATATTTACTTTTACTCCCATATTTTTGGCATTGTTATATCCCGAATCCGCAGCTATAACGATATCCCCGTCCTGCGGCTTTTCCTGTATGTACTCGGCAAATATCTCTCCGCCCGTATAAACAAAAGCTCTTTTCATATTACTTGTTCCACTTCGGTTTGTTTTTCAATGTATTATAGAGTTCAATATAGCTGTCGTGACGCGACTTCGCCATCTGTCCGCTTCTGACCTTTTTGAGTACCGCGCAACCGTCCTCCTTTGTGTGAGAACATTTCGTATATCTGCAAAGGCCCACGCATTCGTGTATTTCCGGAAACACGTTGGGAAGGTTCTCAATGTCAAAAAAATCAAATCTGTCAAAGTCAAGCATGGAAAATCCCGGTGTATCGGCAAGATATCCTCCCCCGGAACAAACCTCGAAAAGCGTAACCGTTCTGGTAGTATGCTTTCCGCGCTCGACCTTGCGGCTTACCTCTCCCGTACCAAGCTCAAGCTCGGGAAACAGCTTATTCATAAGTGTGGATTTTCCCACACCCGACGCGCCGGCAAAAGCAGATATTTTTCCCGAAAGAGAAACTGACACAAATTCTTTTATTTCATCTATTCCCTCTCCCGTCTCGCACGAAAGCACGAAAACCTCATATCCCGCCTTTGAATATACGTCCTTAATGTTTTGCGCGGCTTCTCTGTCAAGCTCACATTTTCCGATAACTATTATCGGAGTAATGCCGTTATGCTCAAGTATCGCGCACAGCTTGTCCGTCATATCAAGCATGGGCTTTGGGGATGCCGCCGCCATAGTTACGAAAACATAATCTATATTTGCAAGCGGCGGACGTATCAGGCTGTTCTTTCTGTCAAGTATTTCGTCTATTACCGAATTTCCCTTGTCATCCGCTTCTATTTTCACTACATCTCCCACAAGAGGAGTAATATTCGTATGTCTGAACGAGCCTCTCGCCCTGCATTGAATGTCACCGCTGTCAAGCCTTACTGTGTAAAGTCCGCCGACACCCTTTATTATTCTTCCCGTCGCGTTATCCGCCAATTTGGAATACCTCTCTTTTTAGTCTGAATTTACCGTTATTTTTACTGTGTTTTGCGCCGCATATGTGTTCGCCATCGGATACTGAGAAATCACCTCGCCCGACATCGCAAACATGTCAAACCCATCCTCCACCTCAACATCAAATCCTTGCGCCGTAAGCTCTCTGACGGCCGAGCGCTCATCAAGTCCTATTACCGACGGAATTTCTTTGACAGACTTGACTTTTGGAGTTTCAACATAAAGCGTCACCCTATCTCCCACCCTTACAGTGCTGCCTGCCTGCGGAAAACTTGAAGATACTTTCTTCTCGGAAAAATCTCCGTATATCTTTACTATTCTCGCCTCACATTGCATACCTCGCAGAATTATGAGCGCCTGATTCGGCGTTTTCTCCGAAAGCTCGGGCAAAACAAATTTCTCTCTGCCCGCGCTGATATTAAGCGTCAGAACGGGTGATTGTCCTTTTTTTATTCTCTTTTCCGAAAGCCCTTCGGGGTATTGGGATATCACCACACCTTCGGGATATATTTCGGAGTTCACATAATTTCTATTGACCGTCATGCCGTTTTTTTGCAGCGCCGAGCTATCATAAGAGCCCACGTAGTCGGGAAAAACAAATCCGTAAGTCTCATTCTTGCGCCAAAACAGCACAAAGAACATAAGCGTTACTACGGCGGAGAATATCAAAACCGACACTCCCGCAAATATGGCAAGTTTTTTAGTCGTTATTTTTTTATTCGGCTTTATTTTATGCATAGCACACCTCTTTACTTTGATATGTACTCTGCAAAAATTACAGTTTAATCCTGCATGTTTTCGCGTCTGAGCTGACCGCAGGACGCGTTTATGTCCGAGCCGAGCTTTCGGCGCACCGTCGCTCTTATGCCCTTGGATTCAAGAGTACGGGCAAACTCGGAAATCCCCTTTTTATCAGCGGGCTTAAATCCTGTCTCACCCACCTCGTTTACGGGAATGAGATTTACGTGTATAGGCATTCCCTCGTCTCTTGAACGAAGGGATGAATTGAGTACAGACGCAAGCTGCTCGGCAAGCTTTTTTGAATCGTTTTTGCCGGATATCAGCGTATACTCGAATGATATTCTACGACCTGTCTTTTTGTAATAATCCTTGCATGCCGAGAGCAGCTCCGAAACACCCCACTTATTATTTACAGGCATGATCTGCGAGCGCGTCTCATCATCAGGCGCATGCAAAGAAATTGATAACGTTATCGGAAGATCAAGCTCCGACAGCGCGTATATTTTGGGAACTACGCCGCACGTGGAAAGCGATATGTGACGATAGCCGATATTTACTCCGCCCTCCATATTCACAAGCCTCAAAAATCTCACCGTGTTGTCAAAATTGTCAAGCGGTTCGCCTATTCCCATCATAACAACGTTCGATATGCGAATTCCGAGATCTCTGTTTGCCGCTATTATCTGTCCCAGCATCTCACCCGCTTCAAGGTCGCGAACTCTGCCCGCTATGGTTGATGCGCAAAATTTACATCCCATTCTGCATCCGACCTGTGAAGATATACAGAGCGTATATCCGTGTTCATATTGCATGACTACAGCTTCAATGCAGTTTTTGTCCGACAGCTCAAACAGATACTTTACTGTACCGTCTATTTTGGAGATCAGCTTTTTGTTTACCGATGGCAAGTCCGTGTCTGTGATCTCTTTTATTTTTTCTTTTGTTTTTTTGCCGACGTTTGTCATTTCGTCAAGCAATATCCCCTTATGGAGCTGTGTAAATATCTGATCGGCTCTGTATTTCGGCTCTCCTATGGATGCCATAAGCTCCTTCAGCTCATCGGGATAATACGAATATATACTGTTCATTAGTCTTCCCTATTTATTTTTCTCATTTTTGAAACAAAAAATCCGTCGGTGCCGTGAATGTCGGGGGAAAGGCGGAGCATTCCATCAGTTGAGCGTATATCTCCTACGCAAAAATCCTCGGCGACGTATTCCGGATGTCTTTCAAGAAACTGTCTTACTATATCCTCATTCTCGCAGTCAAACACCGTACACGTGGAATATATAAGAACACCGCCAACTTTCACATATTTACATACGTTGTCAAGAATATCCGTCTGTATCTGCGGAAGTCTGTCGGTCTGAGAGATATCTTTATACCTTATTTCGGGCTTTTTCGCGACCACGCCAAATCCCGAACACGGCACATCGCACAAAAGAACGTCAGCGCTCTCATATAAGCTCACATCAAAAGTCCTTGCGTCAGCGCGTCTTGTGCTTATTATATCTATTCCCAATCTTTGCGCTCCCCGATCAACCAACGAAAGCTTGCTCTCGTGAAGGTCGCAGGAAAGAATTTTTCCCGTGTTCTGCATATTTATTGCCGCGCCGAATGATTTTGAACCCGGACAGGAGCAACTGTCTATAACAAAGTCTCCTGCTTTTGTACTCATCGCCTCGACGCATATCTGCGAGGCCTCGTCCTGTACGAAAAACAGACCTTCGTCACTTCCTGGCAAGGCAGAATAGGATGAGCCGAATATCTTTATTCCGTTCGGCGCATTTTTTGCAAACTCGTATTTTAGCCCCGCCCCGTCAAGTAAAAGCGCATAGTCGTTTCTGCTTATTTTTTGCGTGTTTATACGAATTGTCATTGGCGGTGTCATGTTGTATCTTTCAAATATGTCACTCGCACGTTCATACCCAAACTGCTGTACAAATCTCTCGCAAAGCAGTTCGGGAAAAGAATGCTTTACGGAAAGATGCTTTATAGGCTCTTTGTCCTTATCGGGATAGGGTATGCCGTCTTTTTTTCTGAGATATGAACGAAGAATGGCGTTAACAAACCCCTTTGTGCGACGGGGACAGAGATCCACAGTTTCATTTATAGCCGCGTATTCGGGTATCCTGTCAAAAAACATGAGCTGATATAAGCCAAGTCTCAAGATCAATCGGGCATCAAATTCTATTTTTGAGGGCTGGTCGGCAAGCGCATTTATAACATGATCCAGAGTTATCTCTCTCTCCACAACGCCCATAACGAGCGCAGTAAAAAGACCTCGGTCGTTCTCATTCAATTCCGCCGTGCCAAGCGCCTTGTCCACAGCGATGTTTGAATACTGACCGCCGGCATATATTTTCTGTAAAACCTCAAATGCAAGTTTTCTCGGATTCATGACCGACTCCCGTCTGTTATTTTTTTGGGGGCTTGCGCCCCCGAAAAATAAGCATATTTTATTTTCTTCGTCCCGATGCTCCCATGAATATGATTATGAAACGCAAAAGGTACGCAAGTGATGTGGCAAGCGCGGCAACGTATGTCATTGCAGCCGCAGAAAGAACCTTTCTTGACGCGGCAAGGTCTGTCTTGCCAAGTCTGCCCGACTCCTCAAGCGCGCTCATAGCTCTTGACGATGCGTTGAACTCGGTAGGAAGTGTTACAAGCTGGAACAGTGTGCTCATCGAAAAGAAAATTATTCCCGCAAGCATGCATGCCTCACCAATCTTTGCATTATACGTGAACGCAGTCAGAAGCATTCCTATCAAAAACAAGGGCATAGCAAGCGCAGATCCCACTCTGGTCACAGGAATTATCGCCGCGCGAAGCTTTATGGGTGCATATCCCACGGCATGCTGTACGGCATGTCCCGCTTCGTGCGCGGCAACGCCTATTGCTGCGGCAGAATCACTGTTGTACGTGGAATCCGAAAGCCTTATCACATTGTCTCTTGGATCAAAATGATCTGTAAGATGTCCGTGCACCCGTTCTATGCGAACATGGTAAAGTCCGTTTTTGTCAAGTATCATTCTCGCGGCAGACGCGCCGTCAAGACCTGAGTATGATCTGGTTTTATTGTATTTGTCAAACGTGGTTTTTACTTTTATCTGCGCCATTATAGAAAATATCATGGCGGGCAAAAGTATCAGGAGAGTCCAGTCTCCCATAAATAATCCAAAAAGCATGTTTTTTCTCCTCAAAGTCGTTATGCTTTTATTTTACGCTGTTTTTTGAAGTGTATTTAAACATATATCTTCCAAAAAAATTACGAAAGCAGATCTCCTACGCTTATTTTTCTTCCGTTTATAAAATCTGCGGCTCTCATTTTGGACTTTCCCTCCGGAACTACGCCGCGCAAGGAAATTATTCCTTCGCCGCAAGCAACTCTTATCTCCCCGTCAAGAGAAATCACCTCTCCGGGTTTAAACTCCGTTTTTTCTCTTGAATACACACGGCTCTCAGTTATCTTGAGAAGCTTTCCGTCGGGGGTGTGTGTAAATGAAAGCGGTATTGGAGATAATCCGCGAATAAGATTGTGAACCTCATCTGCTGTCTTTGAAAAATCTATCAGACAGTCTCCCTTTTCTATTTTCGCCGCGTAAGTTGCGCCCTCGCCTTGAGGGGTGGGAGTTATACTGCCACTCTCAAGGCCTCTGACAGTCTCAAGCAAAAGAGATGCTCCAATCGCGGCAAGCTTATCGTGTACAGTTTCAAAATTGTCGTTTTCATCTATCGGCATCTCCGCTTTGAGAAGCATATCTCCGGTATCAAGGCCCTCTGCCATGAGCATTGTCGTAATTCCCGTAATCTTTTTTCCGTCGATTATCGCTCTTTGCATAGGAGCAGCGCCTCTGTATTCGGGCAGGAGCGAGCCGTGAACGTTTACACAGCCGTATTTGGGATAATCAAGCACGTTTTTGGGAAGTATTCTTCCGTATGCAACGACTACTATAAGCTCCGGCGCTATATTTTCAAGCGTTTGAGCAAACTCCTCGCCTCTGAGCGTAAGGGGCTGGAGCACGTTGATCCCCTGCTCCATGGCGTAGACCTTTACGGGCGGAGGCATCATATGATGACCGCGCCCCTTGGGCTTGTCGGGCTGAGTTATAACTGTAACTATTTCATGTCCCGCCTCGCAAAGAGCCTTCAGCGACACTAACGCAAAGTCGGGCGTTCCCATAAAAAGTATTTTCATTATTCAACCTCTATCTCGTCCTCGGAGAGCATTCTTTCTGCTTTGTCTATATAAAGCTTTCCATCAAGGTGATCAAGCTCATGGCAGAAGCATCTCGCCAGAAGCTCAGAACCCGTGTAATCAACAGTCTCTCCTTCTCTGTTCATCGCGCGCACCGTTACGTGCATTGGGCGTTTTACAAGTCCCCATTTTCCCGGCACGGACAAGCAGCCCTCCGCATCCTCCTGCTCGCCGGAAAATGCAATTATTTTGGGGTTGATAAGCTCATATACTTCTCCGGGCTCGACTTCGATTACTACTATTCTGCGGAGAACACCTACCTGGGGTGCCGCAAGTCCCACTCCGTTTGCCGCGCGCATAGTCTCCACCATGTCGTCAAGCAAAGTAGTTATTCTGGGAGTTATTTTATCAACGGGACGGCATACCTTGCGAAGCGTCTCATCTCCTATTTTTACAATTTTGAGTTTTGCCATTTATATAAACCTTCTTTCTAGTGATTGTTTTTGCAATTTTTTCAACTCTGCACTCTGCACTCTTAACTCTGCACTTCATCTGCATTCTGCACTCTTAACTCTGCACTTTAAAGCCCTGTGGGATTAAAGTCCACCGTGACCGCCGTTCTGTTTCCTTCTTTTCCGAATTTCTGCATAAGCTCGTCAAAAAGCTTTCTGCTTCTCTTGTTGAGCTTACACTTTATTACCATTCTCATTCTGTACTTTTCCTCTACCTTGTAGACGGGCGCTTCAAACGGCCCAAACACTTCAAGGGGAACATCGGAATAAAAATCATCCAAAAGCTTTTTTATCTCGGCAGACAGCTTTGCCGCCGTCAGCATTACCTGCTTTTCATCCGTTGATACAACCGTCATGACCGCAATATCACAGTATGGCGGGAAAGTCAGAAGCTTGCGAAGTCTTATCTCGGATTTGTAAAAGCTCTCATAGTCTTGCTTGCACGCAAGCTTTATTGTGTCGTTGTCGGGATTGTTTGTCTGTATTATAGCCACGCCATCTTTCTCAGAACGTCCTGCTCTGCCTATTACCTGCGTGAGCATGGCAAAGGTGCGCTCGTTTGCATGATAATCGTCCATGTAAAGCGACATATCCGCCAAAAGAACTCCAACGAGCGTTACGTTCGGGAAATCATGTCCTTTTGTCACCATCTGAGTTCCGAGCAGAATGTCCGCCTCGCCGCGTCTGAATGAGTCAAGCAGCTCGCGAGAGGAATTTTTACCCGACGTGGAATCCGCATCCATGCGAAGTATCCTTGCATCCGGCAAAAGCTCCGAAAGCTCTTTCTCTATTCTCTGCGTTCCGAATCCCATTCGAGAAAGATGCTCCGAGCCGCAAGCGGGACAACTGTGAGGCAAGCTCATCTTAGTTCCGCACCAATGGCAGAACAAAAATCCTCTCTCGTGATCTCCACGCGGAGCGTGATAGCTCATTGACACCGAGCAGTGAGGACACAAAAGCGTGTTTCCGCAAGAACGGCAGCTTACCGTGGTGTTGTATCCCCGTCTGTTCAAAAACAGAACCGCCTGCTCGCCTCGCTCAACCGTTTCCTTGAGCTTTTGTCTGAGTTTCTCGCCAAGCGGGGAAAGGTTTCCAAGCTTAGGCTCGTTCCTCATATCGTAAACAACCACCTCGGGAAGCTTGGCTTTGCCGTATCTTTGGGTAAGTTTTATGAGGTCGTATTTTCCTTGCACCGCCTTTGAATAGCTATCCATGCCGGGAGTTGCCGAGGACAAAAGCATGACAGCGCCGTTCTTCGCGCATCTCCAGCGCGCTATATCTCTTGCGTGATACTTTGGATTTGTCTCTGATTTATAAGTAGCCTCGTGCTCCTCGTCTATTATGACAAGCCCGAGATTTTTTACGGGAGCAAATATTGCAGATCGCGTGCCTACCACAACGTCGGCTTCCCCCGATCTTATTTTGGTGTATGCATCATATCTCTCCCCCGCAGAAAGAGCAGAATGTACTACCGCCACTCTATCTCCGTATCTTGCTCGGAAAATCCCCAATGTCTGCGGAGTAAGCGCTATTTCAGGCAGAAGCAAAATAACCCCCCTACCCATCCGGAGCGCTTCATCTATGGATGAGACTATAACACTGGTCTTGCCGCTTCCCGTAATGCCGTGAAGCAGAACCGCATGAGGCTCGCCCGAATTAAGATGAGCCTTTATTTGTAATACCGCGTTCTTTTGCTCGTCGTTAAGAATATACTCGACACGATCAACCTGCTCCGATGCAACAGCCTCTCTGTATTTGCGCTCCTGCCTTTTGACTATCGCGCCTTTTTCAAGAAGTGTTTTGACGGGCGCTTCGCTCGTGCCGCTTTTTTGCAAAAGCTCATCCAACGTCATCTCGTCGCCGCACGCAAGTGCCTCAAGCACGGCATGCTGCTGCTTTGATGTTATTTTTATGTTTGCAAGCACATTCTCCGCGCCTATGGAGTAGAAATTCTCGTATGTCTCAGACGATATCCTTCCGCTTTCGTAAGTGCGGATTATTTTGCCATTTGAAAGCAAATGCTCAACAGCTTGAGTTGCTGCAGCCGCAGTAAATCTTCCCTTGAGAGTATCTATGCTGACCGTTCCTCTTGAAAGAATATACTCATACACAAAAAGATCGGTCGCAGAAAAATTCGCGCTCGCGTCAGGCGGATTATCCTTTACGACAGAATAATATTCTGTTAATTTGCCTAGTGCCGCCGCGGGAACAGCGCATCTTATCGCGTCGCCCATGGTACAGAGAAGCTGCTCCTTCATGTAAGCGCAAAGCTCTATCATTTCATCTGAAAGAGGCGCTCTGTCGGCGCAAATGTCGGAGACTGACTTTGCGTTTTTATACGCGCTGGAAGCCTTGCACTCCCAAACCATAGCCATCTGCTTGCGATTGGCGCGCCCAAACGGCACGATCACAAATGCCCCCCTGACTATTTTGTCTCTGACATCAAGCGGAACAAAATAGTCATAGGGGGTGTCAATTGCATACGCACTGTCAAGCAAATACACCGATACGTATTCATAACCAGCATTTGTCTTTCCGTGCACAACTACACCCCCTTACTTCTGTTTTTGTAATTTCAGAAAAAGATTATTCGAAGTCCTCGTCAGCCTCTACTACGGGCTCCTCCGTCTTTTCACATCTTACGATAACGTACTCACCATCGTGGATTCTTCTGATAGCAGTCTTTACTGCCTTGTCGTCGCGAAGGTCCTTGTCGATCATCGTATTTACAGGATGGTCGCTGTCCTTGCCGCCCGCTGTTGCATGCTCTGCGTCTTCGCGCTGTTTTACATATTCATCGGTTACGAGGCGCGCGCACTTTGCGGTTGCGAGCGAAAGCTCATATCTGTTGAACTGTCCCTTTGTAAGTTCGTTTATTGTCGGGTAAAGCATAATTTTTCTCTCCGTTCTTAGTTTTACTTAATTTATGTGTGTTTAATTTCAATCTTCTTCTGTGTCAGTCTCGTCTCCAAGGCTTTCCTCGGAATCAAGTCTGTTTGCAATCGTCTCTGCCTGAAGCATTGACAGTATGACGTGGTCCGAATCGGTAATGACCACCGCCCTTGTTTTTCTTCCGCAGGTTACGTCTATTACGCGTCCCAAATCCTTTGAGTCCTGAATAAGTCTCTTTATCGGCGCGCTCTCGGGACTTGCTATCGCGATTATTCTTTCAACCGCAACCATGTTTCCGTATCCTATGTTTATAAATTTCATTTCTTGCTCCTTAACTTGTCTCGCGTTCTTTAATGAACTATGGCCTTAACTCTGCACTTATTCAATGTTCTGTATCTGCTCGCGAATCTTTTCAAGCTCGGTCTTGACCTCGACCACAAGCTTCGCTATATCTGCGTTGGCGCACTTGGAACCTACGGTATTTATCTCTCGGTTCATTTCCTGAAGCAGAAAGTCCAAACTTCTTCCCACAGGCTCACAGCTTTCAAAATAGTTGTAGAATGCGATGAAATGTGAATTCAACCGCACAAGCTCCTCGTCAATAGCCGCCTTGTCGGCATATATAGCGCATTCGGTAAGTATTCTGTTCTCATCTACCGTAACGTTGTTGTCGGCAAGCACCGCGCGAAGCTTTTCTTCAAGTCTCGCCTTATAGCCACCGATGTCAGATTCGGAGAGCATCTTTATTTTTTTGACCGTCTCCTGTATGCGAGCCGCCTTTTGCTCAAGATCCTGTCTGATCCTTTCTCCCTCACTCTCTCTGGAAGCAAGGAATATTTCTACGGCTTCACCAAGCACGATCTCAAGATCCTCCCAGTCGCGCTCGTCGTCATCCTTCTTTTGGAAGGTGAGCACGTCGGGTGCTTTGGCAACATCCATGACACTTATCTCTCCGCAGAGTTCAAATCTTTCTTTAAGCTCCTTGAGCGCGGAGATATATCTCTCTGCGTATTCGATATTTACCGATATCTCCGTGTCCGTGCTTTGCGCAAAATCCACGGTTATGAATACATCAACTTTTCCGCGCGATATTCCCTTAGACTGAAGATAAGGCTTTATCTTCTGTTCAAGGTGCGAATAGATGCGCGGGAGCTTGACCTGACAGTCAAAATATCTGTTGTTGACCGACTTTATCTCAACGCAAATATCCTTTCCGCCAAGGCTCTGTCGGCTTCTTCCAAAGGAAGTCATACTTCTCAGCATAAACAGCCTCCCAAAAATGTGCATATATAATTATTTTAATACTTTTTTTATTAAATGTCAAGTTGTTTTAGAAATTTATCGTTCGACACATAACAAAATGTCGGACGAACTCCCTCGCCCGACATCTATTATCAGTTTTGTTTTTTCTTAAATACGATTTTCTTGCTGTAGTAATAATTTGCGATTATCTCCACTACGGAATATATCAACAGCGCCGCGGTAGTTCCGATAAACTCCGCAGAAAATGTCATCCCAACAAGCGTGACATCTTTGGTGATGACCGCAGCAAGACCAAGCTCCAAAAGGTATTGAAGCACCATTGCCATTATCAGCGTAAGTACCCTGCCCTCTGCAAACACGAGAAGTTGTTTTGCTGTTGATGCGTCCGGATCTGCGTCAGTAAACACCCATTTTTTGCTGGTATAAAATGCAACCAGAACTCCCGAACACCATTTAAGAACATTCGCGGTGATATTAGCGATCAGATATCGCGTACTACCCTTTCCGTGCTCCAGCGAGCCAAAAAACGTTTTAGCTACCCACCATGATGCGTAAAACATCGAAAAAGACACTATCGTAGTGATTATGCCAAACGAAAGATACCGTATAACTGTTCTGTGCTTTTGGCAAAAATTTTTGATCCTGCTCATTGCATTCTCCGATCAATCAATTTTGAAGGTCGTTCCCTCACGAGAATCTATAAGGGTAACTCCCTTATCCAAGAGGTACTGACGGATGCGGTCAGCCTCAGCGAAATTCTTGTCCTTCTTTGCCTGCTTGCGCGCCTCAATCAGAGAGAGTATCTCCGCAACAAAGGGATCGCTCTCGTCGTATGAGGTCTCAGCCTTTGCCTTTTCTTCCTCCGCCTTCTTCTCTGCTCTTATCTTGTCAGCCGCCGCGATAAATCCGCAGGACAGGACCTTGTCAAAATCCTCAACAAGCGCAAGCTTTGTTCTGCCGTTGGTCTTTAATTTAAGCACGTCGTAGAGCGCGGTCACCGCAAGCGAGGTGTTAAGATCGTTATCAAGCGCGTCTGTAAACTTCTTCTTGCCTATCTCAAACGCTTCGGCATCAAGCTCACCGTCACAGGGATCAAGCTGAGCCAGTCGCTGCACGAATTTATTGTACGCAACGGTCGCGTTATCAAGGTTTTCGTATGTGAAAACAAGTGACTTTCTGTAATGAGACTGGAGACAGAAGAATCTGTACGCAAGGGGATCATACCCCTTGGATTCAAGGAGAGAAACAGTCAAAAATTCGCCACTGGACTTTGACATCTTTCCCGAATTCGTATTGAGATGATATACGTGGAACCAATAGTTACACCACTTGTGTCCCACAAAAGATTCCGTCTGCGCTATCTCGTTTGTATGATGGGGAAACTGATTGTCAATTCCGCCGCAGTGTATATCAAGATATTCGCCAAGATGCTTCATACTTATTCCCGAACATTCGATATGCCAGCCGGGATAGCCTACGCCCCAAGGGGAATCCCACTTGAGCTCCTGCGAATCAAACTTGGACTTTGTAAACCAAAGCACGAAATCTGCCTTGTTCTTCTTGTTTATATCACCCTCAACGCCCTCACGAACACCTACCTCAAGGTCTTCTTCGGAAAAATCGTTGAAAATGTAATACTGCTCAAGCTTTGAGGTATCAAAGTACACGTTTCCGCCCGCCTCGTATGCGTAGCCGCGGTCAAGAAGGCCCTGAACGAGCGCAATAAACTCGGGAATACACTGAGTAGCAGGCTCCACTATTTCGGGCACCTTTATATTGAGCTTATCGCAATCCGCGAAGAACGCATCCGTGTAGAATTTTGCTATTTCAAGTACGGTCTTTTTCTCGCGCTTGGCTCCCTTGAGCATCTTGTCCTCGCCCTCGTCGCCATCACTCGAAAGATGTCCCACGTCGGTGATGTTCATAACACGGGTAACGTCAAGACCGCTGTAGGAAAGATACTTTTCAAGTACGTCCTCCATAATATAGGTACGGAGGTTTCCGATATGCGCGAAGTGATAAACGGTAGGTCCGCAGGTGTACATGCTGACCTTGCCCGCCTCACGAGGTATAAATTCTTCTCTTTTTCTTGTCGATGAGTTATAAAGTATCATTGTCTATGTTCTCCAATCTGCCTTTAGGGCTGAACGTATTATCTTATCATGTCCGAGAGCTTTTTGCCCGCTTGGAGCACTTTACGCCCGAAATCCGCACGGATAATGGGATCCTTCGGAATATGCCATGCCCTGACTTCAATATTGATATAGCCTCGGTATCTCATATTTGAAAGGCTTTTCATCGCCGATCGCCAATCAATTTTTCCTTCAAACGGAATGAGGTGTCCGTCGGTTTCCCCGTCGTTGTCATGAGCGTGAACGAGCGCAAGTCTTCCGCCAAGCATTTCCACCTCGTTTATGGGACGGCGCGCAAGATTTGCATGTCCGAAATCCCAACAGCATTTTACGTCTAACGCCTCAGCAAGTGCAAGTATCTCCGCAGCCGCGCAGCCGTAAAGATGATCATCCTCTCCCTCGCAGGAGCTTGCCATATTCTCTATGAGCAATTCCACGCCTTTTTCTCTTGCGTAGTCACGCAACGGAGTTAAAAATCTGAGGTTTGCAACCGCCCACTTCTCAACGCTTGCATTCTTTTTATGAAGCGCAATGGGATGTATGACCGCCAAAGGTATCTGCATAAGAGCTGCCGCGTCTATTCCCGCCTTTATGTCCTGCGCAAAATCATACATTTTGGACTCGTTTGACGGATCCGGCATATAGAAAGGAAGGTGACATGACGGTATGTCAAGCTTTTTGCTTATTGCCTTTTGCTTTGCCGCGTAAAAAATGCTTCTGTATGAATTATCTCCGCGCGAAAGCGTTTCAAACGACATATCCACTCCGTCGAACTTCATGGCAGACATATAGTCTATCATTGAACCGATAGAGAAATTTCCGCAGGTATGTGCCGAGTATATTCTCGACGGCGCGCACACTTTTATTTGAGACATAGTCATCCTCCTTTCTCATTCGTTGAGGCCAAAAGCCCATGATTAAATTTTATTATATCAAATTTTGTTGGTTTTGTCAATGATTTTATTCCACTTTGTGCAGATTTGCCCTTGTTTTTCTCAGCAAAGCTTGCAGTTTAACGATTTATCACTTTAAAACGCTAAAAAGTGACCAAAATTTATTTCACGTCATGATTTTTTATGTCAAATTATACAAACATGAATTTTTTTCTTGACTATCGGCGGATTTTGATATATAATGAGTAGTAATCAAAAGCTTTTGAGAAAGCAAACGAAATTCAAATACGGAGGTTCATGATTATGAACAGAGTTTACAATTTTTCAGCAGGTCCTTCAATGCTTCCCATGCCCGTGCTTGAGCGCGCACAGAGCGAGCTTATTTGTTACGGAGAGTCGGGAATGTCAGTTATGGAAATGAGCCACCGTTCCCCCGATTACGAAAAGATAATCGCAGATGCAGAGGCAAATCTTCGCACTCTTATGAACATCCCCGATAACTACAAGGTTCTTTTCCTTCAGGGCGGTGCCTCCACACAGTTCTCTGCTATTCCCTTGAATCTTATAAACTTAAAGCCCGCAAAGAAGGCTCTTTACGCAGTATCCGGACAGTTCTCAGGCAAAGCTTACAAGGAAGCACAGAAGATGGGCTTTAATGCAAAATGCATAGCTACCACCAAGGACGACAACTTTGACCACATACCCACAATTACAAGAGACATGGTAGATCAGGACGCATCCTATCTCCATATATGCTTCAACAATACAATTTACGGAACAAAATATTCTTATATTCCCGACACAGGAGATGTTCCGCTTGTAGCAGACCTTTCCTCCTGCATCATCTCCGAGCCCATTGACGTATCAAAGTTCGGTGTTATTTACGCAGGCGCGCAGAAGAACATGGCTCCCGCAGGACTGACTCTCGTAATCGTTCGTGAGGACTTGCTCGGCTATGCTGACGAAACCGTCCCCACAATGCTTGACTGGAAGGTAATGGCAGACAACGGCTCTATGTACAATACTCCTCCCTGCTACGCTATCTATATGGCGGGACTTGTTTACGAGTGGATCAATTCTATCGGCGGCCTTGACGTAATGAAGGAAATGAACGTAAAGAAGGCAAACGTACTTTACGATTATCTTGATTCTCAGTCCTACTATAAGGCTCCCGTAAAGGAAGGCTCCCGTTCAATGATGAACGTAACGTTCGTCACGGGAGATGCTGATCTTGACAAGAAGTTTGCCTCCGAGGCAGCTAAGGCGGGACTTAAGAACCTCAAAGGACACCGTTCCGTCGGCGGAATGAGAGCATCCATTTATAACGCTATGCCCTACGACGGCGTTGTTGCTCTCGTTGAATTTATGAAAAAGTTCGCAGAGGAAAATCCCAAAGCGTGAGATAAGTGCAGAATGCAGAATGCAGAGTGCAGAATGCAGAGTGCAGAATGCAGAGTGCAGAGTTAGACTTCTCCTTAAAGGGAAGCCTATTAGAAGAAAGGAAATACAGTCATGAATATAAAACTTCTCAATAAAATAGCAAAGGTCGGCACAGACAGACTTGACGCCAACAAATACGAAATAGGCGAAGATGTAGCGGCACCCGCAGGTATCATGGTGCGTTCTGCTGCTATGCATGAATATGCATTCAACCCCGAATTGCTCGCGATCGCAAGAGCAGGCGCAGGTGTAAATAACATTCCCCTTGACAGATGCACAGACGAGGGAATCGTGGTATTCAACACCCCCGGCGCAAACGCAAACGGAGTAAAAGAGCTTGTAATTTGCGGTCTTATGCTTGCCGCAAGAGACGTTGTCGGCGGCGTTGAATGGGCAAAAACACTCACAGAGGACGTTGCAAAAACAGTAGAAAAAGGCAAGAGCAAGTTTGCCGGAAGCGAGGTAAGAGGTAAAACTCTCGGAATCATCGGTCTCGGCGCTATCGGCGGTCTTGTTGCAAATACAGCCGTTCATCTCGGTATGGACGTAGTCGGATGTGACCCTTACCTTTCCGTTGAAGGCGCATGGAACTTGAACCACCACGTTCGTAAGGGCGCAACCTATGAGACTATATACTCGGAGGCTGATTTTATCACTCTCCACGTTCCTTCCACTCCCCAGACAAAGGGAATGATCAACAAAGACACTATCGCCATGATGAAGGATGGAGTAAAGATACTCAACTTCTCCCGCGCAGATCTTGTAAACGCAGACGACTTAAAGGCGGCTCTCGCAAGCGGCAAGGTATCCTCTTACGTTACCGACTTCCCCACCGAGGACGTACTCGGCGTACCCGGTGTGGTAGCTATCCCTCACCTTGGCGCATCCACTGAGGAATCAGAGGACAACTGCGCTGTTATGGCGGCGCTTCAGCTTGACGATTACCTTACAAACGGTAACATCAAAAACAGTGTAAACTTCCCCGCAGTCTCCATGCCCAGAAGCACAGACTGCCGTATATGCGTTCTCCACAAAAACATCCCCGCAATGCTCTCAACAGTTACAGCGGCATTCTCCGAGTGCGGCATCAACATTGAGAACATGACAAACAAGTCTCGCGGAGATGCGGCATACACCATGCTTGATATAGTGGGCTGCGCAAACGATGCTATTCTTGAAAAACTTAACTCTACCGAAGGAATCATTCGCGTAAGAGTAATCTAAATAACACAAGAGGTATTTATGAAAGTTATTGTTGTGAAAGACTACAACGAAATGTCCGCCGTGGCTACGGATATAATGTACGACGTTATATCGAATAAGCCCGACTGCGTACTTGGTCTCGCTACGGGAAGCACCCCTGAGGGCATGTATGCAAACCTCGTTGACCTTTACCGCGCAGGAAAGCTTGACTTTTCAAAGGTAAGCTCGGTAAACCTTGACGAATATTACCCCATTTCCCCCGACAACGATCAAAGCTACCGCTACTTCATGAACACTCATCTTTTCGATCACATCAACATCGACAAGGCGAAAACTCACGTTCCTGACGGTATGGCTACCGATGCCGATGCGGCTTGCAAAGCGCACGAGGATACCATTGATGCTCTTGGCGGCATGGATATTCAGGTTCTCGGAATCGGACAGAACGGTCATATCGGATTCAACGAGCCCTGTGACGAGCCCGTTCCCTTCACACATCAGGAGCAGCTCACAGAAAGCACGATAAAGGCAAACGCAAGATTTTTTGAGTCCATCGACGACGTGCCTACCCGCGCGCTCACCATGGGAATCCAGAGTATTCTCAAGGCGCGCAAGATAATTATTCTCGCATCGGGCAAATCCAAGGCAGAGGCTATCAAGGCAACTCTCAAGGATGAACCCACACCCCGTTGCCCCGCGTCTCTCCTTTACGCTCACCCCGACGTGACCGTAATTTGCGACGAGGACGCATACAGCTTGTGCAAATAATTACATATAAAAGCCTCGGCGCATGCCGAGGCTTTTATTTTTACGGCATCTCAACTACCGTAACCTTCTTATCCTGCTTTTTACAATAATCTATAACGCTCTTTGTTCCCTTTGATTTTCCGTCCCAAAAAGCTAAGACCTCATCGGCATAATCTACTATCTGATAGTTGCGTAAGATAGGCGCGCCGCGTCCGTATCTTGAATAATCGGGCAGAAAAACCGTTGTTTTTATATTGTTTTCTTTTGCAAAAGTTTCCGCGTCGGTGTCAATACCTTTAGCGCCGCCCGAAACTATCTCGGTGACATCTTCGGGAAGATATTCATTGAA